>CACWLT010000052.1 GCA_902761695.1 uncultured Ruminococcus sp. | reverse complement strand
GCCCCCTCCCGCATGTCCCGGAGCACGGAGGCCGCCATGACCAGAGCGGAGCACCCGCATCCGGAAGCCCCGGCGTGCACGTCCTCGGTCTCGGGGTCGAACAGCATCAGGCCGCAGTCCGTGTGACGGTCCCCGATGTCGATGCCCTCCGCCCGGAGCAGGTCCACGAGAATCCCGCTGCCCTCCGCGCCCAGATCCCCGGTGATGATCTCCGCGTCCGTGAGGGAGCCCCCCGCCGCCGCGTACCGGCTGATGGTGTCCGCAGCCGCCGGAGCCATAGCCGCCCCCATGTTGGCCGCGTCCGTGATCCCCCGGTCCACCATCACGCCGGGCAGGACCTCCGTGATCCGGGGGACATAGGCCCCATCACAGCGGAGCGCGTCCCGGATCCCGGAGGACAGGAGGAATGCTCCCGCTCCCGTGGCGGTCCATTGGGCTGTGGGCGGCCGCTGTCCCCCGTATTCCACGGGCATGCGGAACTGCCTCTCCGCCGTGCAGAAATGGGAGGAGGTGACCGCCGCCGCCCGCCTGACCCAGCATCCCGCCGCCAGCGCCCCCAGCATCAGCCCCTCCGCGCAGGTGGAGCAGGCGCCGAAAAGCCCGACGAAGGGGATCCGGTAGTCCGCCAGCCCGAACGCCGAGGACAAGCACTGATTGACTAAATCCCCCGCGAAGACCAGATCGATTTCCGTGTCCACCAGCTCCGCCTTTCTCAGGGCGATCCCCATGGCCAGCCGCTGCATCTCCGCCTCCGCCTTTTCCCAGCTGTCCTTGCCGAAACGGTCGTCCCCGCTGAAATCGAAGAGAGTGCCGAGGGGACCGCGCTTTTCCTTCCCGCCCGCCACCGATCCCGCTGAAATGACGTAGACGGGGGAGGCCGGTTCGTATGGTTTGCTCTGCATTTGCCGCTCCGTTTGTTCAGATGAAAATTGTGTACGGGGACAGTATGCCCGCCGTCGGGATTTTTATGCATAAGCGCCCGAGGTCTTCTACTTGACAAACGCGTCCGGATAGGGTACAATAATGCGGCAGCGCGGACCCCATACAGCTGACAGTTCGGAGCGACATGGCATGGAAAAGGAAACCTATCGGTACAGGATCCGGTTGAAATCCACAGCGGACGTCATTGCCTTCACCAAGGCGGCGGCCCGCTGTCCGGAGGAGGTATGGCTGGTGAACGGCCGCCACCGCCTCAGCGCGAAAAGCTATCTCGGCGTCGCCCTGGCCAGGATCTCCTGGGAGGAGGTCTGGGTGGAGGCCGGGTACGACTGCTATTTTGATTTTGAACGGTTCATTGTCTGACGCCGTTCGGAAAGGCAGAACAGGATTTTATGGACATACTCTCCCGCCTCTCGGAGGAGCTGAAGATTCCCGCCGGACCCCTCGCGGCCACCGTAAAGCTGCTGGACGAGGGTAACACCGTCCCCTTTATCGCCCGCTACCGCAAGGAGGTCACCGGCGGACTGGACGACACGGTGCTGCGGAACCTGACGGAGCGGCTGGCGGCCCTCAGAAACCTGGAAAAGCGGAAGGAAGAGATCAAGACCCTCATCGACAGCCAGGGAAAGCTCACCCCCGCGCTCTCCGCCGCCATCGACGCCGCCCAGACCGTCACGGAGGCGGACGACCTCTACCGTCCCTACCGCCCCAAGCGCCGCACCCGCGCCTCCGTAGCCAGGGAACGCGGACTGGAGCCCCTGGCGGATCTTCTGATGGAGCAGCGGAAGCGGTACGACGCCCCCCTCATCGAGCTCGCCGCCGGATTTGTCAGCGAGGAGAAGGGTGTTCCGGACGCCGAGGCGGCATTGGCCGGAGCGCGGGACATTCTGGCGGAGACCTTCTCCGACGACGCGGGACTGCGCAAAACCGTCCGCACCCTCACCGCAGGCCACGGATCCCTCCGGACGAAAATGGCACAGGAGAATCCCGTCTTCGAGATGTATTACGACTACGCGGAGCCCCTGTCCCGCATGCCCTCCCACCGGATCCTGGCCGTGAACCGCGGGGAGAAGGAGGGGGCTTTGTCCGTCAGCGTGGAGGCGCCCCGGGAGACGATCCTGGAGGCCCTGTCCGCGGCCGTGCTGAAGAACCGGACCAGCCCCGCCGCGGAGCAGATTTCCATAGCGCTTCAGGACGGATACGACCGGCTTACCGCGCCCTCCGTGGAGAGGGAGATCCGGGCGGACATGACCGACGCGGCGGGGGAAGCGGCCATCGGGCTCTTCTCCGTCAACCTGCGGAATCTGCTGATGCAGGCCCCCGTGAAAGGGAAGTGCGTGCTGGGCTTCGACCCCGGCTACCGGACGGGCTGCAAGCTGGCCGTGGTGACAAAGACCGGGACCGTGGCCGAAACCGCCGTGATCTATCCCACAAAGCCGAGGGAGGATATCGAGGGTTCGAAGCGGACCATGAAGCGCCTCATCGCCAAATACGGCGTGGACGTCATCGCCATCGGCAACGGCACGGCCTCCGGGGAGAGCGAGATGTTCGTGGCGGACCTGCTCCGGGAGCTGGACGGGCACACCCGGTACATCATCGTGTCGGAAGCCGGGGCGTCCGTCTATTCCGCATCGGAGCTGGGCGCCGAGGAGTTCCCGGATTTCGACGTGACGGAACGCAGCGCCGCCTCCATCGCCCGCCGCCTGCAGGATCCTCTGGCGGAGCTCGTGAAGATCGATCCGAAGTCCATCGGGGTGGGGCAGTACCAGCACGACATGAAGGAAGCCCGCCTGGACGAGGCCCTGACCGGCGTGGTGGAGGACTGCGTCAACGCCGTGGGAGTGGACGTGAACACCGCGTCCTGGGCGCTGCTCTCCTATATCGCCGGGATCAACAAAACCACCGCCAAGAACATCGTGAAGTACCGGGACGAGCACGGGGAGTTCACCCGCCGCCGGGAGCTGACGAAGGTCCCCCGCTTCGGCGCGAGAGCCTTCGAGCAGGCTGCGGGCTTTCTCCGGATCCCGGGCGGGGAGGAGATTTTCGACAACACCGGCGTCCATCCGGAATCCTACGCCGCTGCCGAAAAGCTGCTCTCGGTCTTCGGACGGACCCGGGAGGACGTGCGGGGCGGGCTGTCCCTGCGTTCGGAGGCTTCGGCCTACGGCATGAAGAAGCTGGCCGGGGAGCTGGGGATCGGGGAGCCCACCCTCCGCGACATTATCGGCGAGCTGGAGAAACCCGGGCGGGACATCCGCGACTCCCTGCCGCAGCCCGTGCTTCGGGACCGTGTGCTGGACATCGCGGACCTGGAGGAGGGCATGGTGCTGACCGGGACCGTCCGCAATGTCATCGACTTCGGCGCCTTCGTGGACATCGGCGTGCACCAGGACGGCCTGCTCCATATCAGCGAAATGGCGGACCGCTTCGTGAAGCACCCCTCCGAGCTTCTGTCCGTGGGAAATATTATTGAAGTGAAAATCAAGTCCGTGGACCTCAAGCGCAAGCGCATCGCCCTGACCCGGAAGGGGATGAAATGACCGGACTCTCATAAAATGAGAAAATCTCCCCGCTCCCTCCCCGGAGAAGCTCGGGACGGGATCCGGGAGCATATACATCTTGCACAAACTATTAAATAAAAATTCGGTAAAAAAACCTCTTCAAAACGGACACGAATTTTGCTATAATATGTACCGGTTAATAGCGTCGACTTTCCAAAAAAATGAACTCGACATACATCCAAGGAGGATTGTTCCATGGCAAGCTTGTCCCTGAAGCACATCTACAAGAAATATCCTGGCGGCGTTACGGCCGTTTCCGACTTCTGCCTTGAAATCAAAGACAAGGAATTTCTGATCCTGGTCGGCCCGTCCGGCTGCGGTAAGTCCACCACCCTGCGTATGATCGCCGGTCTGGAAGAGATCTCCGAGGGCGAGCTCTTCATCGGCGACAAGCTGGTGAACGATGTGGCTCCGAAGGACCGCGATATCGCGATGGTGTTCCAGAACTACGCTCTGTATCCGCACATGTCCGTGTTCGACAACATGGCGTTCGGTCTGAAGCTCCGCAAGACGCCGAAGGAAGAGATCAAGCGCCGCGTGGAAGAAGCCGCCCGCATCCTGGATATCACCCACCTGCTCGACAGAAAGCCGAAGGCTCTGTCCGGCGGTCAGAAGCAGCGTGTGGCCCTGGGCCGTGCCATCGTCCGTAACCCCCGCGTGTTCCTGCTGGACGAGCCTCTGTCCAACCTGGACGCTAAGCTGAGAGCTTCCATGAGAACCGAGCTCACCAAGATCCACCAGAGAGTCGGCACCACGTTCATCTACGTGACCCACGACCAGGTGGAGGCTATGACCATGGCTACCCGTATCGTGGTTATGAAGGACGGTCTGATCCAGCAGGTCGACACGCCTCAGAACCTGTACGATCTCCCGGTCAACCTCTTCGTGGCAGGCTTCATCGGCACGCCTCAGATGAACTTCATCAACTGCATGCTGGAGAAGAGAGGCGAGGACCTCTACATCACCTTCGGTTCCAACTCCCTCAAGATCCCCGCTCAGAAGGCTGCGGATCCCGCTCTGAAGGATTACATCGGCAAGGAAATCGTGGCCGGCGTTCGTCCCGAGTGCATCCTGGACGACGAAGCCTCCCTCCGCCAGATGCCCGATTCCGTCATCGAGACCGACGTTGAAGTCACCGAGCTGATGGGCGCCGAGATCTATCTGTACCTGGTTGCGGAAGAGACCAACCTCACCGCCCGCGTCTCCGCCCGTTCTACCGCCAGAGCCGGCGACATCATCAACGTTGCCATCGATATGTCCAGAGTTCACCTCTTCGACAAGGATACCGAGCGTTACATCATCCACTGATTTTCAGGTCATGCTTGCAGGGACAGCGGTTCTCCGGGATCGCTGTCCTGTTTTTATGCCGCAGAAGGAGGTTTGTTCATGGTCGTGCCCGTCCCCGTGAAGGGCTATTTTGAGGAGAACACGTATTTCTGGATCGACGAGGATTCCGGCAGCGGCTTTCTGATCGATCCGGGCTGGGAGGGGGACAAGCTGCTCCGCATGATCCGCTATAACGGCTGGACCATCGAGAAGATTCTTCTGACCCACGGCCATTTCGATCACATGGGAGCGGCGGATCAGGTCAGGGAGGCGCTGGGCATCCCCGTTCTGGCCCATGAAAACTGCGCCGCCTATCTGGAGAACCCGAAGTGGAACCTGTCCGTCTTCTGCGGCACCCCGATTCTGGTAAAGGACGTCACGACCCTCGAGGACGGGGACACCGTCGCGCTGGACGATCGTCCGGACGCCTCCTTCCGCGTGATCCACACCCCCGGCCACACCACGGACTCCGTTTGCTATTACTGCGAGCGGGACGGCCTCTGCTTCACCGGAGACACCATCTTCCGGGGCGCCATCGGCAACGACCGCTTTCCCGGCGGGGACCGGAACCGGATGATCCGCTCCATCTGCACCCGGATCCTGACCCTGCCCGACGAAACGGTGCTCTGGTCCGGCCATTCGGAGGAGACCACCGTGGGGGAGGAGAAGCGGTTCTTCGGCCCCTGGGGCGGCTGGCTGAGGGCGGACGGGGATTGAACGGGCCCTGCGGAACCGTTAACTTTTCATGACTTTTGCGCCCCCTTCGTTGACTTCGATTTCGATTCGTGGTAAAATACCCATCGGATCCATCGGGAAAGGAGGCGGCGTTATGAAAGCATCCGTGAAAACGGTTTTGTCCGTACTGCTTGTCACAGCGCTTCTCTTTGTCATGGTCTCCGCTCCCTTCGGCCTGGCGCACGCTTTCCATCACGACTGTTCGGGAGAATACTGTCCCGTCTGCGCGCTGATACTGGCCTGCGCCTCCGCCTATGCCCATCTCATGCGGGCCGCGGTGATCCTTGTTTTGGCGGGGATCTGCCTGATCCGCACCGTTTTGCGGGAGAAGGGTGATATGAGCCGTCCCGGGAGCGTCGATCCCGTTGGCAGGGGAATCAGACTTCTGAACTGAACGACAGAATGCGAATTTGTCCTGACGGCTTCTGCCGCAGTTTTTTCGATATTCTGTTTTTTCGTTCGGAGGTTTTTTGTTTATGAAAAAAATAATTGCTTTTCTTCTCTGTGCCGTGATGCTGGCGGGCCTGCTCTCCGGATGCGCTTCGGAGGACGTCCGCAAGTCCGGGCGGATCAGCATTGTGACCACCGTCTTTCCCATTTACGACTGGTGCCGGGAGATTCTCGGGGATCAGCAGGGCAGCGTGGATCTGACCATGCTCCTGGATTCCGGCGTGGACCTGCACAGCTATCAGCCCACCGCCGCCGACATCATCCGCATCTCCGACTGCGACGTCTTCATCTATGTGGGCGGTGAGTCCGACGGATGGGTGGAGGACGCGCTGTCTGCGGAAGGCGTCAATCCCGATATGAAGGTGATCAGCCTGCTGGACGCCCTGGGGGATCTGGCGAAGGAAGAGGTGCTCGCGGAGGGCATGGAAGCGGAAGAGGAAGACGACGATGAAGAGGACGGTCCGGAGTACGACGAGCACGTGTGGCTGTCCGTGAGAAACGCCGCCGTCCTGGTGCAGAAGCTGGCGGAGGTCCTCGCCGAGGCGGATCCCGTTCTCGCGGATGCCTACCGCACAAACGCCGACGCCTACTGCGACACCCTGAAGACCCTTGATACCCGCTACGCGGAAGCTGTGGAAGCCGGATCGAAGTCCGCCCTTGTGTTCGGCGACCGGTTCCCCTTCCGGTATCTGGCGGACGATTACGGCCTGACGTATTACGCCGCGTTCTCCGGGTGTTCCGCCGAGACCGAAGCCTCCTTTCAGACCATCCTCTTCCTGGCCGGAAAGGTGGATGAGCTTGGCCTGGACGCCGTCTGCCAGATCGAGTCCTCGGATGGATCCCTGGCCCGCACCGTGGCGGAGAACACCGCGTCGGGGGAGAAGACCGTTCTTACCTTCGATTCCCTCCAGTCCGTCACGGCGGCGGAAGCGGAGGAGGTCAGCTATCTGTCCGTCATGCTGCGGAATCTCACCGTTCTGCAGGACGCGCTGAAATAAGGAGAGAGCAAATGGCACAGCTGATTTGCCGGAATCTCTGCCTGGGCTACGATGGGCGGGAGATCGTGCATAATCTGAATTTTGCCGTCAACCCCGGGGACTATCTTGCGGTCCTCGGGGAGAACGGCGCGGGGAAGAGCACCCTCATGCGGACGGTTCTCGGCCTGCGTCCCCCCATGAGCGGGGAGGTGCTCTTCGGGGACGGAACGGGGAGAGCGGAAATCGGCTACCTTCCCCAGCAGACGGCGGTGCAGAAGGACTTCCCGGCCTCCGTCAGGGAGATCGTCCTCTCGGGCTTCGAGGGACAGTCCGGCCTCCGCCCCTTCCGCACCCGGGAACAGAAGCGGACCGCCGAGGATGTCATGGAGCGGGTGGGCCTGACGGGGCTGAAAAAACGGTGCTACCGGGAGCTCTCCGGCGGGCAGCAGCAGCGCGTTCTTCTGGCCCGGGCCCTCTGCGCGGCGCGGAAGCTGCTCCTTCTGGACGAGCCGGTGACCGGTCTTGACCCCCGCATGACGGCGGAGATGTACGACCTGATCGCCGGACTGAACGCGGGCGGCGCCACCGTCATCATGATCACCCACGACGTGGGAGCGGCCCTGCGCTATGCCTCCCATGTCCTCCACATAGGCCCGGAATGCTGGTTCGGAAAGCCCGCAGACTACCTGTCAAGCGCAGTGGGACGCCCCTTCGCCGAGCGGATGCTGCGGGAGGGGAGCCTCAGAGGGGGGGGGAGCTGAATGAGCCTTTTTGAAACCCTGGCGCTTTATTTTTCCCGTTCCTTCGTCTGGTACGCCCTGATTGTGGGGACGCTGGTGTCCCTCTGCTCCTCGCTTTTGGGCGTGACCCTGGTGCTGAAGCGGCTTTCCTTCATCGGCGACGGCCTGTCCCACGTGGCGTTCGGCGCCATGGCCATCGCGGCGGTGATGAAGATGACCAACGAGATGCCCCTGCTCCAAATCCGCCAATCTGTCCGGGGACGTGTGCGCCACCCTGTTCGGCTCCACCTCCATCCTGACGCTGACGGCCGGGGAGCTGTGGCTGTCCGTGGGCCTGTCCGCGGCGGTCATCGCGGTGTTCGTTCTGTTTTACAACAAGATCTTTGCCCTGACATTTGACGAGGAGTTTGCAGCGGCGACGGGCGTGAAGACCGGGGCCTACAATCTGGCGACGGCGGCGGTCATTGCCGTCATCATCGTGCTGGCCATGAATCTGGTGGGATCCCTCCTGATCTCCGCTCTGGTGATCTTTCCCGCCCTGTCCGCCATGCGCGTGTTCAGGAGCTTCCGCTCCGTGACGGTCTGCGCCGCGGTCCTGTCCGTGCTCTGTACGGTGCTCGGCATCCTGCTCTCCATCCTGAAGGGAACGCCCGTAGGCTCCACCATCGTGGCGGTCGATATCGCTGCCTTTGCTCTCAGCGTGATCGCCGGAAAGCTGACCGGAGGTGTCGGAAAATGAAAAGAACAATCAGCCTGCTCTGTGCCGTTCTGACGGCGGCGGGCATCCTGGCGTCCTGCGCGTCGGAAGCCCCTGCGGACAATCCGGCGGACGCGGCGCTCAAGCCCGATCTTCCTGCGGAGGGCGTGGGAAGCGCGGAACCCGGTACGGATGAGTCCCGAAGCGGTTCCATCGACGTGGACCTGACGAAGATGAGCGCCACCATGGTCTATTCCGAGGTCTACAACATGATGGCCCTGCCGGACAACTACCTGGGCCAGACCGTGCGTATGAAGGGCCAGTTCCAGATGTATGAGGGGGACGGCCGGAATTACTACGTGGTGCTGATCGCGGACGCCCTCGCCTGCTGCCAGCAGGGCATGGAGTTCGTGCTGGACGGGGATCACAGCTATCCCGAGGATTACCCCGAGCCCGGCACGGAGGTCACGGTGACCGGTGTGTTCGATACCTACATGGAGGGCGAATACATGCGCTTCTGCCAGCTGATCGACGCCACCATGACCTACTGATATGGGACGGACCGGCAGAGCGCTTGTCCTCCTTGTCCTTGTCTTCCTCCTTTCCGCCTGCGGACAGAGGGACCTTCCCCCCGACGAGCCGTCCACGGGCGTGGGAAGAGCGGTCCCGACCGAAGCCGATCCGCTCCCGGCCTCGGACAGATTCTTCTACGGCATGCCCGTGTCGGAGGAGCCGGCCTATACCGCCCTGGGAGAGAGCGCCGGGGAGGACATCGACCTCACGGACCTGAACGCCGCCCGCCTCTACGCCCGGGTGGGGACCATGAACGGCAATCCCGGGGAGTACGCCGGGGAGACGATCCGCCTGGCGGGCCTTTTCAGCTCGGAAGAAACTTCATCGGGGAGGCGGTATTACATCAGCGTTCCGGACGCAGCGGGCTGCTGTCTGGAGTCCTTTGAGCTCCGTCCCCTTGATGCCGCAGATTATCCGGCGGATTTCCCCGACGAGGGCGCGGTGGTGACGGTGACCGGGGTCTTCAGCTTCGTGCAGATAAACGAATACCTGCATCATTCCTTCATCGAAGACGCCCGCATCCTCTGGGAGGAGAGCGGTTCGTGATTGTGCAGGATTTGCAAAAGATTTTGGAAAAAACAGCGCGGAAGCCGGAAGAAACTGTTAACGGCCTCCGGTTCGTTGTGAGCTCTGAACAAATCGCCCCTATTTCCGGACTTCTTTGATATGCGGACTTGACGAAACGAGGACAATCCGACAGATGTTTTATAAAATCGTCATTTGAACCAAAAACGTCCGGCTCCGGTCTTGACATTTCCGTTATTTCGGAGTATAATGAATCCGGATACAAGACAGGATGTCTGTCGTACACTACATCACCGGAGGTTTTTTGTAAAATGAGAAAGATCAGATTCCTCGCGCTGGCCGTGGCTATGCTCATGCTGGCCCTCGCGTTTGCGTCCTGCGGAGAAAAGGGACCGGAGCCCGTGACCGTCAACTGCCATGTGAAGATAAACGGCCAGGACGCGTCCATCGTCAACTTTGACGTGGCCGTGACCGGAGACGTGGAGAACCCGCCCACCGTTCTGGACGCCGCCATCGCCGCTCTCAACAAGCGCGCCGAGGACGTGAAGTACGAGCTGGACGTGGATGACAACGATGTGCCGATCGGCTTCATCTCCATCACCGACGACAGCGGCAACACCTACAAGGTCGGCTACACCGACGCCACCAACGAGTACCTCGCCGCATGGGAATACACCATCGACGGCGTCGCTCCCGAATCCGGCAGAATGAACACCATTCCGATTCAGGAAGGCCAGCAGATCGAGTTCTCCTTCAACGTGTACTCCGTTGCCGAGCTGGCCGCCGCCAATCCGTAATCGAACCGCATACAGCAAAGACCGGGAGCCACGCGCCCCCGGTTTTTTCATGTCTTTGGAACGACCGGCCCTGTCTGCCCTGTTCCCACTTGACAAACGGAACGGAATCGGGTAGAATGAAAGCAGACTATATATCCATGCGAGGTGCCTATGGAAAACGAAAAAAAGACCCTGCACATCATCTCCCACAGCCACTGGGACCGGGAGTGGTACATGCCCTTCGAAGCCCACCGGTATAAGCTGGTGGAGTTTTTCGACCGCCTGCTCCGCACCCTGGACACGGATCCCTCCTTCCGCTCCTTCCATCTGGACGGACAGGCCGTGGTGCTGGAGGACTATCTGGAGATCCGCCCCGAAATGCGGGAGAAGATCGTCCGGTACATCGCCGAGGACCGCTTGGTGATCGGACCCTGGTACATCCTGCAGGACGAGTATCTGGTGGACGGGGAGTCCAACGTCCGCAACATGCTGGTGGGCCGGTCCGTGGCCGCGGAATACGGTAAGGTGTCCGACGTGGGCTATTTCCCGGACGCCTTCGGCAATATCGGCCAGGCACCCCAGATTCTCAAAGGCTTCGGCATTGACACCGTGGCCTTCGGACGGGGAACCTCCCCGCGCAAGGGCGACCGCCTCGACACCGGTGAGGAGAACTACGGCAAATGGGTGACGGAGGTGCTCTGGCGTTCCCCGGACGGCTCCGAGGTCATCGGCACCACCTTCCTGCGCTGGTACAACAACGCCAACGAGATCCCCTCCGATCCCGATGAGGCGGCAAAGCGGCTCGCGGCCATCCGGGATTCCGTGGCGGCCTGCTCCGTGACGCCCCATCTGCTTCTGCTCAACGGCTGCGACCATCAGCCCGTCCAGTGCGACATCGGTCAGATCATCGAAAAGGTCAACCCCGCCTTCCCGGACGAACTGGTCCACTCCAACTACAAGGATTACTTCGACGCCATCCGCCCCTACCGCGACCGCTTCGGCATTTTCGTGGGCGAGCTGGACGGGGAATACAGCGACGGCTGGAATACCCTGGCCAACACCGCCTCCGCCCGGATCTACCTGAAGCAGCTCAACTCCCTCTGCGAGCATATGCTGGAGCAGCGGATCGAGCCCATGTCCGTCCTCTCAGGCCTCTTTGCGGGGGATGAGATCCGCCGGGACTACTTCCGCTATCTCTGGAAGACCCTTCTGAAGAACCATCCCCACGACTCCATCTGCGGCTCCTCCGTGGACCCCGTGCACCGGGAGATGGTGTCCCGCTTCGAGAAGGTGCTGGCGGCGGGCCGTGAGGTGGAGAAGAGCGAGACCGAGACCTTCATGGCGGCTGTCAATACAGCGGAAGTCGGCGAAGGATACGCCGTGACGGTATTCAATCCTCAGGGGACCGCGTCCTCCGAGCCCGTCACCTTCCGGCTGGATCTGCCCGAGGATGCCGACGTCTCCCCGGAGCAGATCGCCCTCTTTGACGGTGAGCGGGAGCTGCCCTGCGCCGTGAAGCACATGGGGAGAACCTTCGACTATATCCTCCCGAAGGACCGGTTCCGCGTGCCCTTCTATGTCAACCGCTTCGAGGTGACCTTCACGGCGGAGAACGTCCCGGCCCTGGGCTACAAGACCTTCGCCGTCCGTTGCGGTCGGGAGGCGGGAAAGCCTCAGCCCGGGACCGATCTGACGGTCTACCGCCGGGGCATGATGAACAAGCGCTTGAAGGTCATGTTCGCCCCCGACGGATCCGTCACCGTCACCGACCGGAAGACAAGAGCCGCTTATGTCACCGGCATTTTCGAGGACTCCGGCGACATCGGCGACGAATACATGTATCATGAGGCCAAGGACGGTGTCCGCGTCTCCACGGCCGGGAAGCGGGCTGAGATTTCCTCCTCCGTCACCCCTGCCGCCGCCGTCTTCACCGTGACTCACCGCATAACCGTTCCCGCCGGACTGCCCGAGGACAGGGAAGAGCGGGAGAAGGGATGCCGCGTCGGGGAAGCGGTCCTCACCGTCCGGGCGGAATACACCGTCATCGACAACACGGCGGAAAATCACCGTCTGGTCATGCTGACGAAGAACGACATCGTCACCGAAACCCTGCTGGCCGAGGGTCAGTTCGACATCACGGAGCGGGTGATTCAGCCCTGGTCCGGATGGAAGAACCCCACCAAGCCCGGCAAGATGACCACCTTCTTCGGCCTCGAGGATGAGAAAAAGGGACTGCTCATCGCCACCCGCGGTCTCTATGAGTACGAAGTCCTCCGGGACGGCGCCAACACCATGGCCCTCACCGTCCACCGCGGCGTTGACCGTCTGGGCGACTGGGGCGAATTCCCCACGCCGGAGGCTCAGTGCAAGGGAACTCTCACCGTGGAATACGCCCTCCTGCCCTTCGCGCCCTTCAAGGCCGACCGGGAGCGGGCCGTGAACCGCGCCTACGCCTTCGCCGCCGGTGAGCAGGCTGTCTTCTGCGCCAAAGCCCACGCGGGATCGATTCCGGCTGCGGGCGGCACTGTCGGCGTTTCCGGTTCCGGATTCATCGTCAGCGCCCAGAAGATGGCGGACGAGCGGGATACCGTGATTCTCCGCGTCTTCAATCCCTACAGCTACGACGGGAAAATGAAGCTGGACCTTGGCGGAAAATTCACCGCCGTCTACGCCGCGAACCTGGCCGAGGAGAGACAGAACCGCATCCCTGTCCGGAACGGATCCGTCACCGTCGCCGTGCCGAAAAAGAAGATCGTCACCGTGGAGCTCGTCCCCGCGGAATGAGCGGAACAGAGTAAATGACAACTGCCGTGCCCATCGGAAATCCAAATCCGGTGAAGCACGGCAGTTTCATTTGTGTACGGAATCACTGGTCAAAGACCCGCTCCGCCTCAAGGAAGTACATGTTTTCCTCGTTGTCCGGGAGATCGAAGCCGATCCAGTCCTCCTCAGGGAAGCGGCAGAAGAGCTTCTCCAGGGACGCGCACTCCGCGAAGGCCCCGGCTCCGACGCCCGTGACGGGGGAGCAGAAGGTGACGCTCTTCAGCCCCACGCACAGGGCGAAGGTGTAGTCCCCCACATAGGTAATCCCCTTTCCCAGCACGATCCGGCGCAGTCCGGTGCAGTTGTTGAAGGCCCGCAGACCCAGCTTCTCCACGGAATCGGGGATCTCCATGGTCTCGAGGGCGTAGCAGTTGATGAAGGCGCGGGGGCCGATCTCCCGGAGGCTCTTGCCGAAGTTCACCGTGTGGAGCAGCTCGCAGTTGTAGAACGCCTGCTCCCCGATGACTTCCAGGCAGTCGGAGAGGTTGACCACCGTCAGCTCCTTGCAGTTGATGAAGAAGTTCCGGTCCAGCTCCCGCACGATGATCCCGTCCACCATGTCCGGCACCGTGAAGCTGTTCCAGCCGCCCTTCGCCTTCTCGTAGAGATCCTTCCGGAAGGACAGCACGCCGTTCTCGTCGATGGAGAACCACGGGGAGGCAGCGTTTGTGGTCATGTTCACTTCGTCCAGCCCCGTGATGGCCCGCGCCCGGTCGTAAACCGCCGCCTTCATCCGGTCCCGGGAATCCCGGAAGGATCCGAGGGAGGAGAAAACGGCCTCCGCCCGCTCGTACTCCCCGTTTTCCGCCAGCCGGATTCCGTGGGCATACCTTGCGGAGGGGATGAACACCTTCACCGTCAGCACCGCCAGCAGAACGACCGCCAGAAACGCACCGACAATGAGCCCGGCCTTGAGCTTATCCCGGTCCCCCGGCATGCGCATCTTCTTGACGGCCTCGGGCGTTTTTTCGTCCCGTTCGGCGTATTCCGCCCGCCTCTTTTCCAGATAGTCCCGGTCGAAATGCTCCTTCAGCCAGGCCCGGGAACAGCCGCAGCCGCCGCAGGACTTCGCGCTCTCCAGATTGATCTGTCCGCAGGCGCAGCGCCAGGCTCCCCCGATCTCGTCCGGCTCGTAGCGGGCGTCCACCGTCCCCGCGCATTCCCGCCGGATGGTCTCGTAAAGGGGATCCGTCTGCCACAGCACCTTCTGGGATGCTGGAACGGAGCCCCGGGAGCCGTCCGGATTGGTCCAGGCCTCCCCGTGCTTCGGCGAAGCGGAGGTTATGACGGCCTGGGCGTATACGGCGTCGGAAAACGGAACGGGAACGGGCGCGGACTCCCCCGTCACAAGGGACAGCCCCTCCGCCGATCCCACCGTCTCCCGCCGCCCGTTCTGATAGGTCACGTCCGCTGTGAAGGACACCGGGCCGAAATCGCCGCAGGGCACGGAGATCACCGTCAGGGTCAGACCGGCGTCCGGCGCGGATTGCTCTATGCGCAGCTTTTTGATCTGAACGGGACAGGTTGGAATCCATTCGCGGGTCTCCCGTTCGCCGACCACGCGGGGATAAGCTGTGTCCGCCATGATGCTCTCCCATGGATGATGATAATCTTTTATCCTGCTTATCATACCACGGGCCGGGGGCCAGTTCAACCGGAAATTATGAATAATGCGCTTTCATGCCAGTTCTCCCAGCGTCCGCACGGCGTTTCCCCCGCAGATGGGATCGCAGTGCTCGTGTATGTAGGAGAACGTGCCGCCGGGACAGAGGGCTCCCAGGTATTCGGAGACGAAGGGCACCTCCCCGGGCAGCACCAGATAATAGCTCCGGCGGTCCCGGTCCGCGAAGGCCGCGCTCTCCTCCAGTCCGTCCCCGGCCATGGTGCGGGAGAGGGCGGAGCAGCACCGCAGGAGAAGCGCCAGCTCCCCGAACCGGTAGACCGCCCGCCGTTCGGATACCGATGGCGATGGATACCGTCGGCTGCGCGTGTCGGTCCCGAGGGCGTTTTCACCGGCCGCGCTCCTGTCCGGGATCCCGTCTCCGGCGAGGGACGCGCGGGCGGGAGGCAGCCGGGTGACAAAGAGCTCGCATCCGCCCCTCCTCGAGGGATACATCTGCACAAACAGCTTTCCGCCCCGGTCCGCGAATCCTGCGGGAATGGGCGCGGTCCCCCCTTCACGCTCCCCCATCCGGCAGGCGTCCCGGAGAATGGCCCGGAACAGCGCGCCTTCCTCCGCGTCCGGGGGATAGCGGTCCAGATCCGCGGGGGTGAGGGTCAGCTTGATCTGCGATTCGTTGATAACAATCAGTTCCATAAGTCCGTCCGGTGCGATTTCAATACAACCTCATTATACTCTCTCCGCGCCGAAAATGGTACTGCAAAAAATCTGGTAATTGACCGACGGCCGCGATACACGGAAACGGCCAAAAACAGGAAAAAACAGGGGACGCCGCGTGTGTGCGACGCTCCCTGTTCTTCCGTCAGAGACGGATCGGCGGCATATACTCCGGATCCCCCACCCGGGGCGGGTTCTTCGGATTCTCGTCGATCTGGTTCCCGTTCAGAATGTCGGTCTGATTCCGCATGTCGGGCACCGAAACGCCAGCGCTGCCGGAATCCGGATTGCCGCGGTTCTTCTTCTTTTTCCTGTCAGCCATAACAGCCTCTCCTCTCGGATGAAGAAACTTCCCCCGAAATCAGGGATTCTTTTTGAAAAGCCCTCCGGGGACGAGGACAGTATGCCCGGATCCGTGCGGTTTATGCGCGTTACCGGCAATACCTGCGGACACGGAGAAGCAACTCGGCCACCTGAGCCCGGGTCAGCGCGCTGTCCGCCGCGATGGAGCCGTCGCCGTTGCCGCTGAAGATCCCGGCGGAGGTCAGGGCGGAGAGGGAAGGCCGCGCCCAGACGGGAACCGAGCCCTCGTCAGCGAACACCGCCACCGCATCCGATGCCTCCGCGCCCACGATGGCGTTGAGAATGACGGCCGCCTCTGCCCGGGTGACGGGATCTTTCGGTCGGAAGAGGTTCCCCTCGCCGCTGCCCCGCACGATCCCCAGACTGTACGCCCGGGCAATGTACCCGCCTGCTTCGGGAGCGATGTCCCCGTCGTCGGCAAATACCGTGCGGGACGGCTCGATCTCCCCGGCGCCCAGGGCCTTCATCACCGTGACCACGAAGTCCTCCCGGCTGACCTCCCTGTCCGGATCGAAGCAGAGGTCGCCGTTGTCGTACCGGAGCGCCATGGCGTTTTCGGAGGCCATGACCAGCGCGGCGTTCTCCGCCCAGTGGCCCTCCATGTCCGCGATGGTCAGATCCGACGCCCGTCTGTCCACCGCAACGGAGACCGTCCGGGGCTTGGCGTAGTGTCCCCATTCGTCCCGCACCGTGTAGGTGAAGCTGTCGGAGCCTCTCACCCCGGCAAAGGGCGTGTAGCGGTAGTTTCCCCCGGCGGAGAGGGTGAGGATCCCCTTTTCCGGGTATTCCGTCACCTCATAGGTGATCCGGTCGCCGTCGGGATCGGAGCCCGGGAGCGAGCCGCAGGTTCCGATGTCGCACTGGGTCCAGACCTCCACGGCCCCGTCCATCCCCGCCGTCTCCGTCACGGGCGCGGCGTTGGCCCCCTCCGTCCACCGGAGCAGGCAGGGCAGGCTGTAGTCCCCCGAGGCCCGGAACCGGAAGGAGCTCTCCCGGCAGCCCTCCGACGGAATAAAGCGCAGGGTGTCCAGAGCCGCCGCGCTGATCCGCTGGTTGACGGCCACGGGAGCCCTGCCCAGATAAAGCATGCCGTCCGGGGCGGGGGGAAGGGCGGTGACGGTGACCGCGTCGAAGGAGGCCCCGACGGCGGAGACAAAGTCGGCCTCGGTGAAGTGGATCTCCCCCGCCGAAAGCCCCGAGGCAATCATGTCGTGCTCCTCCGCCAGGATGGGCAGGCCCGTGGAGAGCATGCGGGAGGCAGCGGCGGGGACGGCCAGAAGCGCGATGAAGACGGCTGCGAGCAGAATGCGGATTTTCATATGGATTTGTCCTTTCCCGGTTCGGTTCATCCCATCCTATGCGCCGGGGGGCTGCGGTATGTATACCGGAAAATTCAATTATTATTCGGATTTGCTTGCATTTTCGCCGCGGGAGGTGTATAATAACAGAAAAAATCCAACGGAGGCGAAACCGTTATGCTCAATATCCGCATCGAAAGAACCCAGACCCCGAAGACCAAGCCGGACTACAAGAAGCTGGGCTTCGGCAACTACTTCACCGATCACATGTTCCTGATGGACTACTCCACCGAAAAGGGATGGCATGACGCCCGCATCGTGCCCTACGCGCCCCTCTCCCTGGATCCCTCCGCCATGGTGTTCCACTATGCTCAGGAGCTCTTCGAGGGCCTGAAGGCGTACCGCAGAGCCGACGGCGGCATCCAGCTGTTCCGTCCGGACTGCAACATCGAGCGCATGAACAACACCTGCGACCGTCTCTGCGTGCCCGAGATCCCCGCCGAGGACGTGCTGCAGGCCATCAAGACCGTGGTGGAAACCGACAAGGACTGGGTGCCCTATGACGAGGGAACCTCCCTCTATATCCGCCCCTTCATCATCGCCACCGACGCCCACCTCGGCGTGCATCCGGCACATAACTACATCTTCTGCATCATCCTCTCGCCTGTGGGCTCCTACTACGCCGCCGGCATCAACCCGGTGAAGATCTACGTGGAGCGGGAGTATGTCCGCTGCGTCAAGGGCGGCACGGGCCGGGCCAAGGCGGGCGGCAACTACGCGGCTTCCCTCATCGGCCAGAAGAGAGCCGAGGACATGGGCTACGCGCAGGTGCTCTGGCTGGACGGCATCTACCGCAAGTACATCGACGAGGTGGGCGCCATGAACGTCTTCTTCGTCATCGACGGCACCGTGGTGACCCCCTCCCTGGAGGACGGCAACATCCTGCCCGGCGTCACCAGACGGTCCTGCGTGGAGCTTCTGAAGAAGTGGGGCATCCCCGTTGAGGAGAGAAAGCTGTCCATCGACGAGGTCATCGAAGCCCATAAGACCGGCAAGCTGGACGAAGCCTTCGGCACCGGCACCGCTGCGGTCATCTCCCCCATCGGCGAGCTCTTCGACGAAGGAAACCGCATGATCATCAACAACAACGAGATCGGCCCCATTGCCCAGAAGCTCTACGACGCCATCACCGGCATACAGTGGGGCAAGACCCCCGACGACATGGGCTGGATCGTCAAGATCGACTGACCGTCACTCTGTCGACTGACCGTCATTCTGTCGACTGACCGTCACTCTGTCGACTGACCGTCACCCTCTTCCGTCTTTTCGGGACACTGACCGCAATTCCGGCCGGTGTCTCTTTTTTCATTCCCGCATACACTGACCTCGGAACAAATCAGCCGGAACCCCAGAAAGGGACCGGGCGGGGAGGGCTTATGAGAAGAATGACGGACGGTTACCGGGAGATCGGCGGGGACGGACTTGTGCGGTGGTTCGCCGGAGCCAATACGGAGAACGGCTTCCGGGGCTCCTACGGGGATATCGCGGACGAAGCGCGGCTTGAGCGGCTGTACATCATCAAGGGCGGGCCTGGAACGGGGAAGAGTACCCTCATGAGGCAGGCGGCGGAGGCGGCGGAGCGGGCGGGCTTTACGGCGGTTCGGTACCTCTGCGGCTCGGATCCGGAGTCGCTGGACGCCGTGGTGCTGGACGGGCGGATCGCGCTGGCGGACGGAACCGCGCCCCATCCCCTGGATATGCGGTATCCCGGTGCCTCCTCCTCCCTCGTCGATCTGTCCCCCTTCTGGGACGCCGGGATCCTCACGCGTGCCTCCGGGGAGATCCGGGAGTTGACGGCGGGAAAGCAGGGGGCCTACCGTGAGGCGTACCGTTTTCTCTCCGCAGCGGGACGCATGGAGGAGGAACTTGTCGGTCTGGCGGAGGACTGCTTTGATGGGGCAAAGGCCGAAGGATTTGTCGGACGGCTGGTGAAGCGGCTCCGGCGGGAGAGAAAGCTCGGCGCGGGCGGGGGCGGGATTCTCCGGCGCTATTCCCATGCCGTCACCATGCGGGGGCTGTGGAAGACGGACGCCGTCACCGTCGGGACCTCCGTGCGCTTTGCGGTGGAGGATGCCTTCGGGACATCGCGCCTGCTCATGCCCATGCTGGCGGAGGCTCTGGCGGGCGTCGGCGCGGGACCCGTCTGCGGCATTCGTCCGGTGGGCGGCGGCATCGCGGGGATCCGGGCCGGGGACTGCGCCTTCACCGTCGGGGAGGCCGGAGAAGGGGATGTCCCCATCCGCATGAGCCGCTTCGTGCGCCGGGAATTTGCGGAAAGAGGGCGGATGCGGCTGACGGAGCGGATCGGTGCGGAGCTCATGACGGCGGCGTCCGACGCGCTGTCCCGGGCCGCGGACTGCCATTTCGGACTGGAGGCGATCTACGGCTCCGCCATGGACTACGACCGGATGGCCGCATACAGGAGGGAAGTGACGGCGGAGATCGCGGATCGGCTGTCGGAGCGGTGAACAACTGCCGCCGTATCCCGTTTTTCGGAACGCGGCGGCGTTTCTTTTTGCTCTGAATTGCCCGTCCCCCTTGACCGGAGCCGGACGGATGTGGTATGATAGACCCAACAGAAATCGATCCTGCGAGGTCTTCCATGCGCATTTACGACATCACCCAGGAGCTCTTCTCCTGCCATGTGTATCCCGGGGATATGGCCCCCGCTTACCGCCGGATCTCCGATATGGAGAAGGGCGCGGTCTGCAACATCACCGAGCTGGAGATGAACGCCCATAACGGCACCCACGTGGACGCCCCCCGCCATTTCGTGAAGGACGGGATCTCCATCGAAAAACTGGATCTCTCCACCCTCGTCGGCCCCTGCACCGTGGCGCGCTTTGAAGGCGGCATCACCCGGGAAATGCTTCTGCCCTACCGGGGAACCGAGCGGCTTCTGTCCAAGGGGAACGCCTGGCTGACCGCGGAGGGGGCTGAGGCTCTGTCGGAGCTCGGGGTGAAGCTCTTCGGCCTGGAGCATCAGAGCATCGCCGGGGACAATCCGCCCACGGACGTCCATGTGGCGGTGCTGTCGAAGGGGATCGTCGCCGTGGAGGGACTGGTCCTCACGGACGTGCCGGAGGGGGCCTACTTCCTCTTCGCCGCCCCCCTGAAGCTGGCCGGATCGGACGGATCCCCCTGCCGCGCCGTGCTGGTGGAGGGGATCGGGGAGATGTGACATGAAGGAGTTAGTGGAAGAGCTGGTCGCCCTGCTGGCACAGACCGTCGCCGGATTCGCCCGGAACGAGATCCGCATCGAAGCGGAGGAAGCGGCGTCCCCCCTGCCCGTGGGCGCGTCGAAATTCGGCGGGATCCCCGACTGCCCCCTGGACTTCGTCTGGCCGTATTATGAAGGGAAGAGAAGCGTGATCGAGCGGGAGGAGGACGCCCCTGTCACCGTGACCGACGCCGAATGGATCCGGGCTCCCCTGACCTTTCTCGCCCAGATCGACTGCCGGGAGGCGTCCGCCTTCGACAGGGAGGGACTTCTGCCCCGGGACGGCCTGCTCAGCTTCTTCTATGAGCTGAATACCGAACGCTGGGGATTTGATCCGGCGGACGAGGGATGCGCCCGGGTTTACTGGTTTCCCCCGGAGACGGCGCTTGTCCCCACGCCTCCCCCCACCGACGCGCGCCTGCCGGAATGGGTGAAGGGGGAGCGCATCCCGCCCTGCTCCCTGACCTTTTCCGCCGTCCGCAGCCTGCCCTCCTACGACGATTTCGGCGAAACGGAGGAGGAGAGCCGGATGGTTCGTCTGGTCCCCCACGGCACCTTCTGGGCATACTTTGACGCGGCGATGAAGCGGCTGGGCTGGGAGGAGGACGATTTCGGCGACCGCCACAAGCTGCTGGGCTGGCCGGACGTGATTCAGGATGCCATGACCTTCGACTGCGAGATGGTCACCTCCGGCTATTACATGGGCGACGGCTCCGGCATGGACAGGCTGACGAGGGACGAGAAGTTCGCCATGGCAAAGCGTGGTCGGGAGGAATGGATCCTGCTCTTTCAGATGGGCACGGTCCGGGCCGGGGATTTCCGCCTCATGTGGGGCGAATGCGGGCATATCTACTTCTGGATCCGGCGTCAGGACCTCAAAAACCGCGACTTCTCCCGGATCTGGCTGATCTTGCAGTGCTGCTGAAGAAACGATTCACCACCATAAAGAGAGAAAGGACAAGCATATGGACTACACAGAATTCATGAGGGCGGCGGCGCACGTAAAGCCCTCCGCGAGACAGATGGCCTGGTTCGACACGGAGTTCTACGCCTTCGTGCACTTCACCGTCAACACCTACACGGATCTGGAGTGGGGCCTGGGGAACGAGGACGAGAAGATCTTCAACCCCTATGACCTGAACTGCGACGAATGGGTGGAGGCCGTGAAATCCGCCGGAATGAAGGGCCTGGTGCTGACCGCCAAGCATCACGACGGTTTCTGCCTCTGGCCGTCGAAGTATACGGAGCACTCCGTGAAGAACTCCCCCTGGAAGGATGGAAAGGGCGACGTGGTGCGGGAGTGCGCCGAGGCCTGCCGCCGGGGAGGGATCAAGTTCGGCGTCTACCTCTCACCCTGGGACCGCAACTCGAAATACTACGGCACGGACGCCTACAACGACTACTACGTCAATCAGCTGACCGAGCTCTGCACGGAGTACGGCCCCCTCTTCATGGTGTGGTTCGACGGGGCGTGCGGCGAGGGACCCAACGGCAAAAAGCAGGTCTACGACTTCGAGCGCTACATCTCCGTCATAAGAAAATATCAGCCCGACGCCGTGATCTTCAACGACTTCGGACCGGACGTGCGCTGGTGCGGCAACGAGGCCGGAACCGCCCGCCGCGCCGAATGGGCCGTGGTGCCGACCGAGCTCTGTTTCCGCTGCGAGAAGCAAACGGACGGGGCGCTGCGTGAGGGGGACATCTCCTACCTCTACAACACCGAGGAGCAGATCGGCGATACCTCCGTCATCCAGTACTCCAAGGCCCTGGGATTTGCCGGCGCGGAGATCGACATGTCCATCCGTCCGGGCTGGTTTTACCATGAGAAGGAGGAGCCCCATTCCCTGGACCGCCTCTTCCGCACCTACATCAACTCCTGCGGCGCCAACACCTCCTTCAACCTCAATGTCCCGCCCATGCCCTCCGGCCGCTTCGATCCCCGGGACATCGCCCGCCTGAAGGAGCTGGGAGACGCGCTCCGGGACGCCTTCGGGGAGGAGAAGAAGATCCCCGTCACCCTGAAGACAATCGACACCGGCAGCGACACCCAGACGAAGATCGAGATCCGCCTGCCCGAGAAGAGAAAGATCCGCTTCGTGGACCTGAAGGAGAACATCGCCGAGGGCCAGCGGATCGAATCCTTCCGCCTGATGAACGGGGAGAACTGTATCTACCGGGGCTATACCGTCGGGCACCGTAAAATCTGCTGGGTCAACGCCGAAACGGATTGCCTGACCCTCTTCGTCACCGCCGCCCGGGATACCGTGGACATGCGGGAGATCAGCGTCTACGGCGAGTGATCCTGCCCGTGCGCACCTTGAACAGAATATAAAAATGCCGCGGGATTTTTCGTCTAAAAAACTCCCGCGGCGCGTTATTGCGGTGCCCGGCCGAATGCGGTATACTATGCGCGGAAGGGGACGGGCCCTCCTCTTCACATCAGATTATCAGGAGAACTCAATATGCCGGTAGATCCGATCAAAATGGGCGAACAGATCCGCGCCCTCAGAAACAGCAAAGGGATCACGCAGAACGAGCTGGGCGAGCGCCTGAACGTGGCGTTCCAGACCGTGTCCAAGTGGGAGCGGGGCGAGTGCCTCCCCGACACAGCCATCCTCCCCGACCTGGCCAACGTCCTTGAGACCACCGTGGACAACATCCTCATGGGCGGGGAGCGGCTGACGGGCTATACCCGGCGCGTTACAGTGGCCGAGGCGGCGGAGGGCATCGCCTGCTTCGAGCGCATCGGGGAGCTTCTGGGAAAGGACAGCTATTTCTACCTGGGGGCTATCGAGGGTGTTGACAGAAAGATGAACATCGAGCTGGAAAAGTACCTTTCCGATCCCTTCAGCCGGGAGGCCATGATCGCCGAGGCAATCGTCCAGCTCATGATGAACGGCGCCTACGTGGACATCACCGATATCCGGAAGAGCTTCACCTTCGACCACTGGGTCAACATCGTGTCCAAGGTC
>CACWLT010000051.1 GCA_902761695.1 uncultured Ruminococcus sp. | reverse complement strand
GCGCAGAAAGAAGTACAGCATTATCTCTTGCCCCCGAAATCCTGATCCTCGTTTTCACCCTTCTGCCGGATGATGAGCCGGATGGGCGTGCCGCGGAATCCGAAGGTCTCCCGCAGGCAGTTCTCCAGATACCGCTGGTAGGAGAAGTGGAACAGCTCCGCCATGTTGCAGAAGATCACGAAGGTCGGGGGAGCCGCCTCGGTCTGGGTCATATAGTAGATTTTCAGGCGTCTGCCCTTGTCGGACGGGGGCTGCACCCGGGCCACGGCGTCGGCCAGCACGTCGTTCAGCATGCCGGTGGTGACGCGCATCTTGGACTGCATGTTCACATAGTTGATCTGGTCGAACAGCTTTTCCACCCGCTGGCCGGTCTTGGCCGAGAGGAAGATGAGGGGGGCGTAGGTCATGTAGGACAGGGCGTCGTAGATCTTCTTGGTGAACTCCTGGGTGGTGCTGTTGTCCTTGTCGATGAGGTCCCACTTGTTGACGCAGATGATCGAGGCCTTCCCTGCCTCATGGGCGATGCCGGCGATCTTCTCGTCCTGCTCGGTGATGCCCTCGTTGGCGTCGATCATGATGAGGCAGACGTCCGCGCGGTCCACGGCCATTTTCGCCCGGAGCACGCTGATCTTCTCCACCCGGTCGTCCACACGGGACTGCCGCCGGATGCCCGCCGTATCGATGAAGTTGTACTTGCCGTGGCTGTTCTCGAAATAGGTGTCGATGGCGTCCCGGGTGGTGCCGGGCATGTCGGACACGATGCAGCGCTCGTCCCCCAGGACCCGGTTGACCAGGGAGGATTTTCCGGCGTTGGGCTTGCCGATGACCGCCACGGAGATGACCTCCCCGTCCTCCTCTTCCTCCTCAAACTCCGGAAGGGCATCCAGCACCGCGTCCAGCACGTCGCCGCTGCCGCTGCCGTGGAGGGAGGAGATAGCGATGGGATCCACGTCGAAGCCCAGCTCGTAGAATTCGTAGAAGGTGGGGTCCACGTCGCCGATTTTGTCGGACTTGTTCACCACGGGGACCACGGGCTTGCCGCTCTTCTTCAGCATGAGGGCGATGTCCATGTCGTCGGCCACCAGTCCCGTGCGGATATCCACCATGAAGATGATGACGTCCGCCGTCTCGATGGCGATCTGGGCCTGCTCCCGCATCTTCTGCAGAATGACGGAGTCGGTCTTGGGCTCGATGCCGCCGGTGTCGATGACCATCATGGTCTTGCCGCGCCATTCGCATTCGCCGTAGATCCGGTCGCGGGTGACGCCGGGGGTATCCTCCACGATGGCGCGTCTCTCGCCGATCAGCTTATTGAACAGGGTGCTTTTGCCGACGTTGGGACGGCCGACAATCGCGATTACCGGTTTTGCCATTCTGTCTGTTCCTTTCGATGGTTCATCAATACTCGATTCCGGTCAGAGCGTCAAAGAGCGCGCCGCCGTCGTTGTCCACAAATTCCAGAGGGACGCCCAGCTTTTCCGACAGCGCCTCCGGGGGCATATTGTCGAGGAAGAGATCCCCCTCGGCCCGGAGCGTGGTGCGGGAGAGGTACAGGCATTCGCCGAGCTCCTCCCCGGCCAGCTGCCGCAGGATGTCGCCCCCCGTGAGCAGTCCTGTCACCGTCACCTGACCGCCGAAGAACTCGTTCTTCACGGGATAGACGCGGACCGTCAGGCCGGGGCAGCGGGACATGAGCCGCTCCGCCAGAGCTGCGATGGTGGAATACGCCGCCTCCCCCGTGGCCACGGAAACCGTCCGGTTCACCGCAGCCAGCTCGTCGTCCTCCGCCATGGACAGTGCTAAGCCGAATTCATGGATCAGGGAGGTCAGCATGCCGACGCCGTTGTCGATCTGGGTGTAGTCGCTGTAAAAATCGTTGTCCGGCAGGGGGGTGCCGCTTTTGATATAAAACTCGTCGGAGGCGTAGAAGAGCCGCGCGGGCCCGCCGTCCTCCGCCTCATGACACTCTCCGAAGGCCTCGTTGAACCGCTCGATCTGCCTGATCACTGCGCCGCACTCCTCCGGTGTGAAGGGCTCCAGGGGATAGAGACCGTGCCTGTGCGCCGTCAGTCCCACGGGAACCACGGAGACGGAATCCATAGCGGGCCAGTAGGCGGCAAGATCACGCATGGAACGCTCCAGCTCCGCCCCGTCGTTCAGGCCCCGGCAGAGCACGATCTGTCCCCGGAGGGTGATGCCCGCCCCAGCCAGCCGCCCCAGATAGTCCAGCACCTTGCCCGCCCGCTTGTTTTTCATCATCTTCACCCGGAGCTCGGGGTTGGTGGCGTGGACGGAGACGTTGACGGGGGAGATGTGCATCTCGATGATGCGGTCGATATCCTCGTCGTGCAGGTTGGTCAGGGTGACATAGTTGCCGTGGAGGAAGGACAGGCGGCTGTCGTCGTCCTTGAAATAGATCGTATCCCGCATGCCGGGGGGATTCTGGTCGATGAAGCAGAAGAGGCAGCCGTTCTCGCAGCGGTGCTTCTTGTCCATGAGGGGCGTGCCGAATTCCAGCCCGATATCGTCGTAGGTACCCTTATGGATGGTGACCTCGAGGATGTCCGGTCCCCGGTGCAGCTTCAGGGTGACCGTGGGATCGGCCAGGCGAAAGCGGTAATCCAGCACGTCGCGGATCGGGTGGCCGTTGATTTCCAGAAGCCAGTCCCCCTCGAGAACCCCGGCCCGGGCGGCGCGGGAATGGGGCAGCACCCCGGTGATTTCAGGCATGGGGACGGACTCCTTTCTTCTTCACATAATATATCAAGATATATTATACTCTTTTTTCGTCCCAAGGTCAAGGGATTCCGGAGAAGTCCCGGGAATCAATCCGCCTCCCGTGTCAGGCACGTGCTCTGCGGCAAAAGAAAAAACCGGCACACATAAGGCATGCCGGTCGATAATCCGGATCAGCGGCGGGGACGGCGGGAGAATTTGGCGCTCTTGCGGACGGCGTCGGGCAGGTGACGGATCAGCAGGAGGCGGAAGCCCTCGTCCCCCGGATCGGCGTAAACCTCCATGACATCCAGGCGCGGAATCCTGTCCGTGGGATTGGCCGAAAGCCAGGCCTCGGCGGCGCGCACCATGGCGGTCTTTTTCCGGTTGTCCACGGCTTCGGCGGGCGTGCCCTCCGGTGTTCTGTAATCGGGGTACTGCCGCCGGGTCTTGACCTCCACGAAGCAGACGGTATCGCCGCACTCCGCCACCAGGTCGATCTCATCATGGCCGAAGCGAAGGTTCCGTCCCACAACGGTATAGCCGTGCGCCATGAGCCATTCGGCCGCTGCCCGCTCGCCCACGCGGCCCAGCTCCGCCCGGGTCAGGCCCCCGCTCATTCGGGATCCTCTCCGGCCGCTCTTTTCTCCGCCAGAGCCTGTGCCAGCTTGTCCGCGTCCCGGTCCAGGAAGGAGAGAAAGCTCTTGCGGTGGATGGGGGAGGGACCGAATTCGTACACCGCCAGCTTGTGCTCCTTCGTGGGATAGCCCTTGTGCTTCGCGAAGCCGTATTCCGGGTAGAGGCTGTCCAGGGCCTCCATCTGCCGGTCCCTTGTCACCTTGGCCAGCACGGAGGCGGCGGCGATGGAAGGGGAAATGCCGTCTCCCTTCACCACGCACCGGCAGGGGACACCGAAATCCGTGGGCCGGTTGCCGTCCACCAGCACCAGGGCGGGCGTCAGGGTCTCCTTCACCTGCTCCACCGCCCGGCGCATGGCGTCCAACGAGGCGGCAAGGATGTTGGTCCGGTCGATCTGCTCCGCAGTGGACTCCGCGATGCCGTATGCCAGAGCTTCCCGCAGAATCACGTCGTACAGGCTCTCGCGCTTTTTCTCCGTCAGCTTCTTGGAGTCGTCCAGACCGGGGATCACCAGCTCCGGCGGCAGCACCACGGCGGCGGCCACGACGGAGCCCGCGAGAGGTCCTCTCCCCGCCTCGTCCGTGCCGCAGACTATGCCGTATGCCGCCCGCGCCTCCCGGTCGTAGCCGTAATCCAGCATGTCACACCGCCTCCCCGTCCGGTTTGGGTTCCTCTGCTTCGTCGGTTTTCACCGTCTTCTTTTTCTCCGGCGGAGGATCCAGGGTGATGCGGCCGATCTTGCCCTCCCGGAACTCGTCCAGAAGGATCTCCGCCGCCCGCTCCGTATTCAGCTCACCGCCGGACAGAAGGAAGCCGCGCTTTTTCGCCACGGCGCAGAGCAGCTCATAGGGCGTCGCCTCCGCCAGGGCGTCCGGATCCAGTTTGTACCGGCTGCAGAAGAGAGTCCGGTGATCCCGGAAAAGGTCCCGGCAGAGGGCGCATCCCAGCTCCTCCACGTCCAGAATGGCGTCCCGGATGGCGCCGGTGAAGGCCAGACGCTCGCCGGTGGTGCGGTCGTCGAAGCGGGGCCAGAGCACGCCGGGCATGTCCAGAAGCTCGATCCCCACGGAGGTGGTCACCCACTGCTTGGTCAGGGTCACGCCGGGCCGGTCCTCCACCTTCGCCTTCTTTCCGCCGCCTAGACGGTTCACCAGGGAGGACTTGCCCACGTTGGGGATCCCCACGATCATGGCCCGGACCGCGCGGCCGCTCATGCCCTTTTCCTCATACCGCTTCAGCTTGTCGGAGAGAATACGTTTGACTGCGGGGGCGATGCTCTTCACGCCGTCTCCCGTGACGGTATCCACGGCAAGCATCCGGCTGTCCGAGGCGAGCCAGCGGGCGGTGGCGTCCGGATCCGCCAGGGAGGATTTGGTCAGGATGGTGAGGCGGGGCTTTCTCTCCGTGAGCCGGTCGATCTCCGGGTTCTTCGAGGAGGCGGGGATGCGGGCGTCCAGAAGCTCGATGACGATATCCACGCTGCCGAGGTTTTCCGTGATGAGGCGGCGGGTTTTCGCCATGTGGCCCGGAAACCACTGTATGGTCTGGGATGGCATGGGGGACTCCTTTCTTACGGGGACGGGATCACGGTTCTATGTCACAGATCGGGAGGATTTCATATCCCTGATCCCGGGGATCACGGTTCTATGTCACAGATCGGGAGGATTTCGTAGCCCTGATCCCGGATCCAGTCGATGAGATCGGGCAGCATGGCGGCGGTGGTGGCGGACGTGGCGTGGAAATAGTACACGCAGCCCGGATGAAGGGTGGTCTTCATTTTATTCAGGGACTCCGCGACGTCCGGCTGGTTCTCGTCGTCGTAGTCGTAATAGGTGCGGGAATAGAGGACGGTGGTATAGCCCAGCTTCTCGGCGAACCGCAGGACCCACTCGCTGCAGTAGCAGGACGGGGGCCGGAAATAGATCATCTGGGGCGCGTCCGGGAAGGCACTCTCAAACTGCTCTGCCAGCCCCTGCACCTCCGACATGAATTCGTCCAGACTCAGCTCCGTGACGTTGTAGTGGTTGACGCAGTGGTTGCCCACGATATGGCCCTCGTCCAGCATGCGCCGGCACATGTCGGGCGCGGAGGTGACGAACCATCCGTTGACGAAGAAGGCCGCCGGCGCGTTCTTCTCCTTCAGCACGTCCAGGCACTTGGCCGTATTGTCGTTGTTG
The DNA here is from genome assembly GCA_902761695.1 of uncultured Ruminococcus sp. Classification (GTDB taxonomy): domain Bacteria; phylum Bacillota; class Clostridia; order Oscillospirales; family CAG-272; genus UMGS1696. Next base: position 5,744 of record CACWLT010000051.1, on the reverse strand, counting down.
TATCCGGCGGTGAAGGTGAGATAGACCACCTTCCGGGAGGTGTCGCCCAGGTAGATGGCGTGATGGGCCGCGACGGATGCCAGCGCGTCGGCCGCCCGCTCGTACTCCTGGGTGGTCACGCCCGTGGCTTCATCATAATGCCAGCTGCCGCCGTACCACTGATCCGGCTCATCGCTCCAGGCATCCCGAGGGATGTTGTACATCTCCTCCACGGGCCAGATGCCGCTTTCGTCCCGGGCCGGGAGGGTATAGGTGAACTTCCCCTCGTCGTAGCTCCAGTACTTCCCGCCCGCCTGATACAGCGCGGAGGTATAATACGGCCCCCGGATGACGGGAACGTCCGGCGGTTCCGTCTCCTGTCCGGGATCGCCGTTTTCCGGACCGTCCTCTCCTTCGCTTTTGTTCTCCCCGGTACCGCTGTCGTACCCGTTGATGGGGGGCGGCGGATTCAGGGGGACGGTTTCAGGCGGCTCCGTCTCGGGCGGGCGTCTGGCTTCCTCCTCCTGACGGCTTTCCTCCGCCGCTTCCTCCTCCGTGGACAGACGGAGAGAACACCCCGGTGACGATACGGCCATCGCGGCGGCGAGCAGAAGAAGGAGTATCCGTTTCGGCTTGCTTGTCATGATGAAATCCTCATTCGGACGCAGGCATTACGCGGCGTCCAGTTCCTTGTATTTCTCCGCCATTTTTCCCCGCCCGGCAAAGCAGATCACCGCGCCGCAGACCGCCGCCGCCGTGAAGATAACCAGGATCCCGCTCCATTTCAGCGAATCCACGGCCCATCCGGTGATGAGGGAGGTCACGGCCGCCGCTGCATAGGAGAGGCAGTCCAGAGCGCCGGTCACGAAGGAAGCGCGTCCCACCTTCGAGAAGTGCAGGGGGATAAAGGTGAGCAGCATGGTGTTCGCGCCCAGCATCGCGGAGGAGGACAGGGCGAACAGCAGGGTCACAAGCGCGGCCGGGAACCATCCGGTGGATCCCAGGGCAAGAATGCCGTACACCGCCGCCAGCGTCAGGGTGCTCACGAGAAACATGAGGGCGCAGGTGCCGAGCTCGGACAGCCGGTAGCGCCGATAAGCCCATTTTGCGGCATAAACGCCGGCGATATTCAGAAGGGGCAGGATCATGGTGATGACCGCCACCACGGATTCGGAGAGACGGAAGCTGTCCGTCAGCATTTTCGGAATCCACTCGTCCAGCCCGTCCTTGATCATGCCGTTGAAGAGGATGCCGCCCGAGGCCGCCGCCAGTCCGAGGCAGACGAGGAAGGACAGGGGAGCCGTGCGGACGACGCCGTTTGCCGCTTCCTCCCGGGGTACGTCCGTCATGGAAACGGCCTTCACGACCCGCATGTGATCCTTCAGGCCGGCGAAGAGAATCCCGAGCACGATGCCCGTCACCACCAGCACGGAGCCGCAGACGATGAAGACCATCCGCCAGTCGGCGAAATGGAGCGTCACGGCGGCGATACCCTGGCAGAGAAGCGTGCCGATCGGGATGGTGGCGGAGAGGCTCGCGGCGGAGGACTGGGCGATCTCCTCGGTGGTCCAGGTGGAGACCGCGCGGATCAGGGGCGCCCAGAGCATGGAGCAGAAGAAGCCGCAGAGGGCCCACACCACCGTCATGAGCGGAACGCGGATCCCATCGAGGAACGGCACGGAGGGGATCGTCCCCATCAGCACGTTCATGACGCCTGCCAGAATCAGGCCGCCCGTCATCATGTGGCGCGGATGGAGCCGGTCGCCCAGCCAGCCGTTCACCAGCTGCCCGACGGCGTAGCTGCCCAGAAACACCGAGCTGATCACCCCGCCCTGGGCCTCCGTCAGGATCCCGGACGCCGTCATGCCGGGGAGACAGAGCTTCAGGGTCTTCTTCCCGACGTAGAGGATCATGTAGGACATCCAACAGAGGACGACCATCCGCCATGCGCGCCGCTCGTATTCCGTATTCGTGACGCCTTTTCCCGTTGTACCGCGATTTGCCATTTCCTGATTTTCGCCGCCTTTCAGAGTATCCTGTACGCGCAGCTGTTCCACACCTCGGCGTACGCACCGCTCAGTGCGGAGGCTGTTTCCGCCAGGGCCGGGCAGACGGGCGCCTCCGTGTGGAAATGCCCCGCCTCCACGGTGAAAAGACCGTCCTCCGCCGCGTCCTCTGCCATATTGTAGCCCGCGTCCCCGGTGACGAACGCGCCGCATCCCGCTGCCTGTGCCGCCGGAATGAGGTCCTTGCCGTCGCCGCCGCAGAAGCCGATCCGCCGGATAAAGGCGCTCCCCTCACCCGTCACTCTGACGGCGGGGCAGCCCAGCTTTTCCTTCACCATGGCGGCCAGATAATCCCCGGTCATGGGCTTGACGTCGGCATAGCGTCCGAGCTCGGGGGAATCCTCGTCGCCGAAGGTTCCGGAGGGCTCGAAACCGCAGGCCCGGCAGAGGCAGTCGTTGACGCCGCCCCGTCCCGCGTCCAGTCTGGTGTGGAGGGAGATGACGCTTACCCCGCCGGACGCCGCCGAGAGAATGCGTCTTCCGCCCACGCTGTCCGGCGTCACGCTCTTCACGCCCCGGAACAGCATGGGGTGATGGGTCAGGAGCACGTCGAACCCGTTCTTCGCCGCGTACCGGACCGCGTCACTCACGGCGTCCAGGGAAACCAGGATCCGTCTGACCCGGGCGTTCGGGTCCGGCGACACCATGATCCCGTCGTTGTCCCAGGAGCAGGAGAGGGAGCGGGGATAGAGCTCCGTCAGCGCTTCGTGCAGTTCTTTTACCGTCATGCCGTCAACCTCCCGTGGATCCGCAGTCGTCCTTCATGGAGGGGAGGGTCAGGATTTCGTCCCGGAGCGCTTCGTCCTCCTCCGTGGGAAGACCGCCGCGCCGCCGCCCCTCGATCCGCGTATTGATCCGTTTCAGCCAGTCCCGGGCGAAACCCCGGAACAGAGGCTCGTTGTTTTCGATATTGGCCCGGCCCAGCAGAAGCTCGCAGGGCGTGAAGCTCCTCCTCACCCCGTCGTATTCCGCAAGGAGCACGGCGTACCGCTTCCCGGCAGATTCCGCCAGCTTTTCCTCCGCAATCCGGAAGCCGTTCTCCGCCAGCCAGAGCCGCAGCTCCTCCGGTGAGGACATGGGACCGAGGATCAGCCGGACGCCGGGCCGCCGCGTATAGGCCGACTCCCCGAGGATCCGGGCGATGAGCTCCCCGCCCATGCCGCAGATGAGGATATGGTCCACCCCGTCCCGCTCCGGCTCCAGTCCCGTCAGGCCGTCGGTGAGGACGAAGCGCATCCGGGAGGTCATGCCGGCCTTTTCGGCGTTCTCCTTCGCCCTTTCCAGCGGTCCCCGGTTAATGTCGGAGGCCACGGCGAAGCGGGCAATGCCGTTTTCCAGCAGGAACAGGGGGAGATAGGCGTGATCGGTGCCAATATCCGCCACGACCGCGCCGGGGTTCACAAAGGATGCCGCCGCCGCCAGACGGGGATCCAGAGGCCTTGTCATGGCGCATTACCTCCTTATCTGCCGGTTCCGGAGGGATTCCCGGAGAAAAAGAGAAAAAGCAGGCCCCACGCCCGCCTTTCCCCTCACCTTATTTCTTTTTGGATTCAAAATAGGCGTTGAGCTTGCCCACCAGCTCCTCGGCGTCCACACCGTGCACCATGGCGGCCTCTTCGACGGTCTCCATGCGGGACACGGGGCAGGTGATGCAGTGCATGCCGGACTCAAGGAAAATATCCGCGGTGTTCTCGTCGCAGTCGACGATATCGCCGATGACGGTTTCAAGCGTGACCTTCATTGTATATGCCTTCTTTCTGAATAAAAGATTAACGGGATTCATGCACGCCTCTCCGGGGACTCAGTTGACTCTCGGGAGGATGGCTTCGTCGGGGAGAACGACCTTTTTGATGTCGGCGCCCAGGGAACGGAGCTTACCGCAGATGTCGTCGTAACCACGCTCGATGAGGCGGATCTCGGAGATCTCCGTCACGCCCTTTGCGGTCAGCGCGGCGATCATCACGGCGACTCCGCCCCGCAGATCGGTGGCGATGACGGGGGCCGGGGACAGGGGTGCGCCTCCCTCGATCACAAGGACACGGCCGTCCACCTTGATCCGCGCGCCCATCCGCCGCAGTTCCTCCACGTAGCGGAAGCGGTTCTCAAAGACGCTCTCGTTGATGTAGCTGACTCCTTCGGCGGTGCAGAGCAGGGCGGCCATCTGAGGGTGCATATCGGTGGGAAAGCCGGGATAGGGGAGGGTCTTCACGGAGGTGCGCCGGATGGAGCCGGGGGTGGTCACCATTACCGCGTCGTCAAACTCCTCCACCTCCGCGCCGCACTCGATGAGCTTGGCGGTGACGGATTCCAGGTGCTTGGGAATGACGTTGTTGATCCGGACGGAACCCCGGGTGGCCACGGCGGCGACCATGAAGGACCCCGCCTCGATCATGTCGGGGATGATGGCGTAGGTGCAGCCGTGCAGCTCCTTCACGCCCTTGATCTTGATGACGTCGGAGCCGGCGCCGCTGATCTGGGCTCCGCAGGTATTGAGGAAGTTGGCGCAGTCCACCACGTGGGGTTCTCTCGCCGCGTTGTCGATAACGGTGACGCCGTCCGCGGTAGCCGCCGCGATCATGACGTTCAGGGTCGCTCCTACGGAGGACAGGTCGAAGAAGATGTTCGCACCCCGCGCGCCGCTTTCGGATTCGATCTCCACGTAGCCGCCCTCGGTGGACACGGTGCCGCCCAGCGCCTCAAAGCCCTTGATGTGCTGGTCGATGGGACGGACACCGAAATTGCAGCCGCCGGGGAAGCCCACTCTGGCCCGACCGAACCGGCCGAACTCGGAGCCCAGGAGGTAGTAGGAGCCGCGGATCTTCCGCACCAGCTCGTAATCGGAGCGGCCCGCCTCCACATTGGTGCAGTCCAGCTCCCAGACGCCCCGGGACAGCATCCGCACCTCCGCGCCGATCCCTCTGAGGATCTCGAAGGACGTGCGGATGTCGGACACGTCGGGGATATTCTCCAGGACGCATTTCCCCTTCACGAGGACGCAGGCATATATAATAGGCAGCGCGGCGTTTTTGGATCCGGAGATCTCAACCTGCCCGAACAGGGGAGCGCCGCCGCTGACGACGATTTTTTCCATTATGGTTTACCGGGCCTTTCATCTTTGAATAAGGCATGCTGACACGCGGCGGGACCCGGCCGATATGCCGTCCTTCACCGCCGCCGGAACGCCCCGGGAGGGTGCTTCAGACGCAGCCCGCCCGTTGGCAGGGGATAGAAGTGCATGATATCATGCTGGTATATTATATCAGTTTGGAGGTCCGAATGGAAGTGGCTCCCGGAAGGATTTTCATAAATTTAAAACTCCATGGCAATAAATAACAGTTATTTCGTCGATCAATGTCAGTTCTTTGTGTAAAAAGTACCATCCATTGCGTTAAACAGATAGCTGCCCATGGTGTCCGTCACCACCTGCCAGCAGGGGATGAGGCAAAAGCCCTCCCGGCCTCCTCCGTCCCCCGCCCCTTCCCGTCCGCTCCTCTCCCCGAGGAAATACAGGGAATAGCACAGCGTGACCGCTTCCACCGTGACGGGCTCGGGGGCCGTGCCGATTTCCCGCTTCATATTGAACAGGATATTCAGGGTGTCGATGAGCGGTGCGGAATAGGATTCGGCGGCGGTCAGAAAGCACCAGGTCCCCCAGGCCTCTGCCACCTCGTCGTCCCGGATGGCGCAGATCACCCGGTT
>CACWLT010000050.1 GCA_902761695.1 uncultured Ruminococcus sp. | reverse complement strand
GTACTGACTTTCACATCGCGGGGAGGATGGTGCGGCCTGAGCGCCCGCGTGGGGCTGCCGATCAGCTTCCCGTTAATGGATACTTATGTCGACCTGGTTCCAAACAACTCATCCTTGCCTCTGTAACCGTACAATTACCGGACAGGACAGCTCCCTCCTCATCCTTTCCCGCAGCCCCCGGGGAGAAGCCGGTTACAGGCCCTTCGTCACTCCGTCCGTAATGTTCGACTGATACCCTCCTCCGCCGGACCGGTAGCGGCGGGGCGTGGTTCCCGTGAATTTCAGGAAATTGCGGTTGAAGGTGCTGATGGTGTCATAGCCCACCCATTCGGAGATCTTCGTCACCTCGTCGCCGGTCTTCTCCAGAAGCGCGCAGGCCTCCCGGATCCGGTAGCGGTTGACCAGCTCGGAGAAGGACGCCCCGAAGCTCTCGTTCAGCACCCGGGAAACGGTGTAGCGGTTGCTCCGGAGGGTCCTTGCCAGATCGTTCAGGGTGATTTTCTCCCGGTAGTGGGCCCGGATATAGGGCAGGACCGCCGCGGAGATGCTGCGCTCGTCGTGGGCCACCTGCTCCACGGGATCCCTTCCGCCGGCCGACGTCAGCCTGCACCGCCCGTCCCCGGCGAAGGCGCATTCCAGGACCAGGGTCAGAAGGATCCGGCAGTACAGGGTCAGGAGCAGGCGGTGGTTCCTCTTCCGGTACCGCAGGACCGCCCGGAGCACGTCCTCCAGCTCCCCGTCCGGAAAGGCCCGCTCCGTATCGAGAAAACAGATGCAGGAGCCCGCGCCGAACTCCTCCATGCGGGGCACGTCGAAAAACAGGGGATCCTCGAACACCATGGAGCAGAAGGTCACGGTGCCATCGCTCCGATAGCCGTGGATCACCAGCGGCGAGATCAGCACGGCGTCCCCGGCCTTCAGCACATGCTCCTCCCCGGCGAGAAGGGTCATCTCCCCCTCGAGGATCACAAAAAACTCCGTGTGCGGATGAAGATGATACGGATACGAGAAGGTGTCGTGCCGCTGAACGCCGTTCGTGTCCACGACGGTCCGGTCCAGCTCCTCGAAAAAGATCGGATCCCGCATGCCTCACCCCCCTTTCCCCTCCATTATACCGCCCCGGCCGGACGAAGTCAATCCGCTCCCGCAAGGAATGCCAGAAAAAGCAAACTTTGCAAGGTAATATATCAATTTTGCACAGTTTTTCCGTCCCGCCCCTGCTATAATGAGGAGGAACAGACAAAACAGCTGAAAGGAATCCCGTCATGAAAACCGACCGCCGGCGTCCGTCCCTCTTTCAGTACGAGCTGTTTCCCCGGGTCGCGGCTCTGAACCGTCCCGCCGCCTTCAAACTGCGGGGCGTGGGTAAGGAATGCGCCCTCACTCCCGGGGAGACGTACCGGATCCACGTGATCCCGCAGGAGGAAAACATCTCCTCCGTCACGCTGGAGATCAGCGACTACCGGCGGTATCCCTGCCTGGACGTCACAGCCGGGGAGGACGGCGCGCTCCGGTTCGAGCTGACCCTGTGCCGGGAACAGCTTCTGACCCTGCGCCTGGTCCGTCTCAAGGACGGGGAGTCCGGCGGAGTTCTCGGGGATTTCCGGATCTTCTGCGCCGCCCCGGATTTGTACGAGCGGATCCCCATGCGCGGGAACGCCCACTGCCACACCGTGTACTCCCCGGACGGCCACGAGGACCCGTTTCTGGCGGCGGCGGCGTACCGGCAGGCGGGCTTCGATTATCTGGCCATCACGGACCACCATTCGGCGGAGGGCTCCCTCAGCGCCATGCGGACTGCAGAGCAGATCCCCTCCGGTCTGGCGCTGTATACCGGAGAGGAGGTCCACGTGCCGAACGCCTTTATCCACGCGGTAAACGTGGGCGCGCTGACCGCGGACGGATGCGGGCTGGACCGGTATTTCCACAACCACGAGGAAGAGGTGCGGGAGGAGGTCCGGCGGATGGCGGAGGAATGCGCGCCGTCCCTGCCGCCTGAGATCGAGCCCATGGACTATGCCTGGAGGAAATGGATCGCCGACACCATACACGACTGCGGAGGCGTCGCCATTCTGGCCCATCCCTTCTGGGAATACGAGGCCCACAACACCCGGGACGACATGGTCCGGTATCTTGCGAAGACCGGTCTGTACGACGCCGCGGAGATCGTCCACGGACAGGAGCCGGGATGCAGGGACGCCAACATGCAGACCGCCTTCTGGAACGAGCTGAGGGCCGAGGGGATCTTCATCACCCCCGTGGGAGCGGACGACGCCCACAGACGGGTGTTCCCCTGGAGTTACGATTCCAGCTTCAACGAGGCCTATACCCTGATTTTTGCGCAGGATGCCTCCTTCGACGGGTTCGCGGAGGCTGTCCGGGGAGGCTACGCCGCGGCGGTGGAATCCTACGAGGACGCGCCGGAGCACGTGACCGCCACATATCGCCTGACAAAATACGCGCTGTTCCTGCTGGACGAGTATTTCCCGGACCACGACCGCCTGTGCTTCGCGGAGGGCTCCCTCATGCGGGACTGCTTCCTGGGAGAGCCGGGCGCGCGGGAATCGCTGGCTGGAGCCGTGACACGCACGAAGCGGTGGGTTGACCGGTTTTTCGGACGGTAAGAGGGAAAACGGAGAGAAAAGGAGACTTTCATGATGAAAACACATTTCGACCTTCTGAAGGACCGATGGAATCTGTCCGCGTCCGCCCGTGTTCCGCGCCACGATCTGGTATTCGGGACGCCGGTCAATGCACCCGCGGCGGGACTTCCCATCGGCGACGGAGATACCGGCTCGCTCCTGTGGCTGGAAAAGGACGGCCTGCGGATCCATATCAACAAATGCGACCTCTGGCAGGACGCGCCTCCCGGGGTCACCTGGGACGACGAATGCTACTGCTCCGGCCATGAGGAGGAGCTGACCTGCGTGAAGCACGCCGGGGAGATCTCCATCCGCTTCGACGCGCCTGTCTTTGAGTATCTCTATCAGAAGCGCTTCACCGCCCGGCTGTCCCTGGCCGACGCCTCGGCATCGGTGAACGCGGAGACGCCCTTCGGGGATCTGTCCGTCCGGGCCTTTGCCGAGCACGACAGCGGCGTGACCGTTCTCAGCCTGCGGAGCCGGTCGGAGGACGCCGCCTCGCCTGCCGTCACCCTGTCGAGATGGGGGAGCCGGACCCTGTGGCGGTGGTATTCCCAGCAGAAATTCACCCCGGAAGAGGGACTGAACGGGACCGCGGCCTGTGCGGAGGACGGGCGGCTGTTCGTCACCCAGCAGCTGAACGGGACCTCCTTCTGCGTCGGGCTGTCCATGAGGGGAGAGGAGGACCGTTCCGCGTCCGTTCTGAACCGCCATGCGGCGTCGTACCGGCTGGCGGAGGGAGAGACCCACGGCTTCACCCTTTACTGGACCGTCAAAACCGGCGGGGACGTGCGGGAAGCCGCGGAGAACTGCGCCGCCGCCCTGCGGGATGCGGAGAGGACCGGGGAGGACGCCCTTTACGCCCGGCACGCCGCCGCCTGGAGGGAGTTCTGGGACAAGTCGTATGTCACGCTGGCCGACGATTATCTCGAGAACATCTACTATCTCTACCTCTACGTCATGAACAGCGAGAGCCGGGGGGCGTATCCGCCGCACTTCACCAGCGGCCTCTGGGGCTTTTATCACGACTACGTGCCGTGGGTGTACTACTTCCACTACAACATCCAGCACATGTACGCCCCGCTGGACGCCGCCGGACACGGGGAGCTGGCCCGGAATTACTATGATCTCCGCAGAAACGGCATGCCTCAGTTCCGGAAGTACGCGGAGAAGGTCAAAAAGAAGCCGGGGCTGTTCGTCCACGACGTCACCGACCGGTACGGACGCGGCGCCGACTACGACTCCCTCAACTGCACCCCCGCCGCCCAGATCGCCCTGGAGATGTTCCGCCACTACCGCTACACCGGGGACGAGGAGTTTCTCAGAGACTACGCCCTGCCCATGATGCGGGGAGCGGCGGAGTTCTATCTGGGGATGCTGGAGGTGGGAGAGGACGGTCTATACCACATCCGCGGGACCACCGCCTACGAGGGCAACGCCCCCACGGACGACACCCTCACCGACTACGTCATGATCCGCGCGCTGTTTCCCGCCCTGGCCGCGTACTGCGAAGGAGAGGAGCGGGAGCGGCTCGACGACGCGGTGTCCCGCCTGCCCGGACCCATGCTGATGGAGCTCGAGGAGTCCGACTGGGACGGGCGGCTCTTCACCTTCGGCATCGGGAAGGGCCGGGAGCCTCTGGGAGACGGGCGCGTCTTCGGCATCGGATACCGGGACGGGGAGCCCGTGCGGAAATCCTACGGGGATCCGGACTGCCCGAAGCGCGGCTACGGCTTCCCCGACATCGAGCTCTCTCCCCTGTATCCCGCCGGGATCTTCGGCCTGAAGGACCGGGGAACGCCGCTCTTCGACACCATGACGAACCAGCTGATGCTTCACGGGACCGGCTCGCACTGCGGCCACTGGAACATGCTCCCGGTGTATCTGGCCCGCATGGGAAGGGGAGATCTGTTCGCGGAGAACTGCCGGGGGATGCTGGAATCCAATCAGGGCTTTCTGAACGGCTTCAACGCGGAATCCGGCGAGGGAGGCTGCCCCGGCGGATGGCCTCAGTGGTACGAGTACACCGAGACGGAATCCCGGGAGAAATATGGCGTCGCCACCGGGGATTTCACCCATTTCGACTTTGAGACGGGTCCCATCCTGGCCATGGGCATCATCGAATCCCTTCTGCAGAGCCACGAGGGCGTGATCCGGGTGTTCCCCGCGGTAAAGGAAGGAGAGGACGCGGCTTTCCTGCTGTACGCCCAGGGCGGATTCCTGGTGGGCGGCGAGCGGACCGGGGAGGGCTGCGTCGTGACGGTGACCTCTCTCCGGGGAGGAGGCTGTACCGTGTGCCTGCCCGAGTCCTCCGGTTGGAGAGGATACCGCAGGATCCGCGGGACATGCGCGGAGCTGGATGTACCCGCCGGAGGGAACTGCGAAACGGAGGTCCGCTTCGACTGCCTCGGGGCAGGGGAGACCGTGCTTCTGACGACGGTGCCGCTCGGGGAGCTTGAAACCGTCGGAGTCGAGGCGTCCGCGCCCAATCCGGGGTGGAAGCGGTGCGGCGGAGTGTCCCTGGGCTCGCCGGGCCTGCCTGGGACACGGTGACGGAATACGGAGGAATCGGGACCATGCTTACATTCATACACACCTATACGGAGGAGAGCTGGCAGGGGCTTTTGAAAAACGGCCTCTGGCGGGAGGGCGACGGGCTGAAGCTGATGCACACGGTTTACCTTCCCGTGGGGCGGGACTTCAACCGGGTTCTCGAGCCGGGGACCCCTCTGATCGGGCGGCTGGAGGAGCTGCGCTGTCCCTTCTACGTGGACCGGCTCCAGGGCGGTGTGGGTCTGCCCCGGTGGTACCGGTACGATCCGGAGACGGTACGGCGGCTGGAGAACCTGCTGGAGGACAGGTTCTGGGGCTGGCAGTTCCACGAATGGTCCTCCAACTACCGGAGCGACGTCGGGCGGATCCTTGAAATGTACCAAAAGCGCGGGACTCCCTCTCCGACGCCGGAGGAGCGTGACCGGATCTGGCGGGACGTGCGCGCCGGAAAGCAGGAGCTCTTCCTCGAGGCCCTGACACCGGAGGAGTGGACGGGAAGACGGGAGCCCCAAAACCGCGCCATGTTCCTCGACGACATCCGCCGGCACTGCGCCATGCGGGCCGTCATGACCGGGAACCGGCTGATCCCCGCCGACAGCTATCACATGGCGCCCCGGATCGAGATCGAAAACGGCGCGCGCCTGCTCCTCCCCGAGATGGGCTGGCAGATCCCGAACGCCCGGATCCAGACGGCCTACACCCGCGGAATGGCCCGGGCGCACGGCATCCGGTGGGGGATCTATTACGAATGCTGGTGCTACAATCACGCCGCCGGAGGCCTGACCATTCCCTTCTCCCTGCGGGACGGTCAGGACGAATGGTACGAAAACCAGCTGACAATGGGAACCGGAGCGGACCGGACGCCCAAGGAGAGGGAGGAGGGAGGCACCTCCCGCAATCTGCAACAGCGGCTCTGGCGGTACGCCCACTTCTCCGGCGCGACGGTCATCGGGGAGGAGTACGGGGTCTCGAACACCTTCCGGGATTATCGGGACTTCGACCTGAGTCCCTACGGGCGGACCAAGAAGGAGTTTTTATCCTTTGCGGAGCGCTTTCCCGATCCGGGCAAGCCCTTCACGCCAATCGCCGTGGTCCTGCCGAAGGAGCTGGACGTGCTCCACGTGGACCTGCCCGAGGATTATCTCGGCTATCCCGCGTCGGATACGTCGGACGGAGCCGATCCGGTGGTGTGGCGGACCATCCGGGAGACGCTCCCCCGGCTGTTCGGGCAGGCCGGCACGCGCGGAAACAACGCCCACGTGCTGACGCCGGGAGGACTGCCGGACGCATTCGACATCATCCACGAGGATTCGGCCTGCAAGGCCGGGGAGGCGCTCCGCCGGTACGAGTATTTCATCGATCTGACGGGCGGGGACAGCTTCAAAAAAACGCACAGGACCGTGACGCCGGAGGAGGCCGACCGGATTTTGACGGAGCTTCTGCCCCTCAGGATCGGAGAGAACGTCCACACGGCGTACAACCGGATCCCGGGCGGGTGGCTGGTGTTCGCCTCCAACAACGATGGCGTGGAGTGCGACAATTTCAAAGGGGACGTCCGGATCCCGGAGGCGGCCGTGACGGCGGAGATCCGTTATCGGAAAAACGGCCTGTCCGCGAAGATGATGGAAGGGACCGGGAGACTGCACCGGGACGGGGATCGGACGTTTCTGGACCTTCGCGCCGGGGACTGGGTTCTGCTCGGCGTTTCGGACTCGTGATTTCACGAACGCGATCATTTTTGAAAACAGAAAAGGAGATTGAACATGATGCGCTGTCGTAAGCTGTTCTCCCTTGTCCTTGCATCCGCGCTTGCTTTCACATCCTGCTCTGCTGTCCCGGCAGATCATGAGCAGAACGTTCCAAAGGACGGCGGAATTGCGGGGGATAACGGGACCGTGTCCGATATGAATCCGGAGACGGAGGAGCCGGGACCGGCCGACTTTGTTCCGGACGACGTGAATTATGAGGGCCTGACCGTTCGTTTCATGGTATGCAGCGCATATTATGACGACAATTCCAGCGAAATCGCGCCGCTTGAGGAGGAGTACCAGCCGGGTGAGATCATTCCCGAGGCGGTTGTGGAACGGAATAATCTGGTGTATGAAAAAATCGGCGTCGAAATCGAAAGCCTTCCGACGGAGCTGCGCGGCAACTGGAGCGGTTACCAGAGCAGCCTTGAAAAAAGCGTCGCCTCGGGAGCGAACGACTATGACGCGATCTGCGGGGCCGCCTACGGAGCCTATCACTGCGCGGTGCAGCAGCTCCTTGTGAATCTTGAAGCGGTGGACAGTCTCGATCTGTCGCATCCCTGGTGGTCTCAGAGGTCGCGGAAGTCGTTTGATTTCGGGGCGGATACTCCCATCGTCTATTACATAAACGGAGACATCAACTATTTTGACAACTGGGGATCGTCCTGTTTCCTGTTCAACAAGAACTTCCTGGTCGATCACGGGTATGAATATCCTTATGATCTTGTCCGGGAGTACAAGTGGACCTTTGACGCCATGACGTCCATGGCTTCGAATATGTACAGCGATCTGGACGGAAACGGCAAGAAGAAGGCGAACGACGCGTTCGGAATCGTTGCGAATACGGGCATTATGGAGCGCTATCTCCCGGCAAACGGATTTGATTATATCATACGGAACGATCAGGATGAACTGGTCCTGAACGAGACGGAAGCGTTTGTCAATGCCGCGGAGACCCTGTTCAATTATCTGCGCTACGATGAGAACGTTTATCTGGACAACGGCGGATATTCCGCGATCTTCTACCGCGGGGACGCGGGGTTTTCGGAGGACAATCTGTCCGCTATCCGGAGAGCGTCGGCGGAGATGGAGGATGATTACGGGGTCCTGCCGTTCCCGATGTGGGACGAAAGCCAGCAGGAATACGGCTGTTCCGTCAATGAGGCCTGGGCTACCGTATGCGGGATCACGGTGACAGCCGATCGGGAAACCGTGGGCCTGGCGCTGGACGTGATGGGAGCTTTTTCTCCGGAAACGGTGACGGAGGCCGTGGTTGACAGAGGCGCCATGATCAGGAACGCGCGGGATGAAGATACGGCGGATATGATCCGCATCATCATGGATTCCGCGGAATTCCCGTTTTCGCTCCTTGTGGAGTGGGGAGGCATCAACATGGCCTTCAACTCGATGCTGGCCGCCAAGAGAGAGTTCGATTACGCCTCCCTTGCCGCCCGGATGGGCAAAATCGTGGAAAGCGAATCGCAGAAGGCTCTGGAAGCGCTGCGTTCGCCGAAATCCTGAGCCTGTCCGCGCGGTTTCGGACATGAAACCGGATCCCGGAGCCTGCAAGACCGTCGAATAGAAAGGAGATCGATTATGAAACGCTTCAGCGGACGGACGCTCTGCCTGGTTCTCGCGCTTCCGACCCTGCTCCCCGCCTGCTCCGCCGCTTCGGATCGGACGGAGACATCCCAGGGGACGGAGGGCGGAGCCTCTTGGGAAAACAGTCCCGTGACGGCGGACGAGGTACCGGAGACGGAACCGGCCGATCCCGCGGATTTTGTGCCTGAGGGCGTCCGGTACGACGGGCTGACGGTCCGGGTGCTGACGGGCTGTCCCTTCAACAAGAACGAGCCGAACGAAATCGCGCCCTTCGAGGACGACTACGCCCCCGGGGAGATCATTCCGGAGTCCGTGGTCAGGCGGAATGATCTGCTTTACGAAAAGCTGGGCGTGACGCTTGAGGCACACCTTTCCTCCAGGGAGCCGGGCAGCGGATCGGAGTACCTGAAGGATCTGTCCGCCAGCGTCGCGGCAGGAGCCAATGATTACGACGCAGTCTGCGGCGCGGTGGAGACAGCGTACAAATGCGCGGTCCAGGGACTGCTTGTGAACCTGAACGCGGTGGAGTCGCTGGACCTCTCCCATCCCTGGTGGTCCCAGAAGTCCCGGAAGAGCTTCGATTTCGGGGCGGACAACACCATCATTTACTTTATGGACGGGGACATCAACTTTTTTGACAACTGGGGCACGGAATGCATCTACGCCAACCGGGACTTCCTGAACGACAACGGGTACGCCATGCCCTACGACATCGTCCGGGAGGGCGGATGGACCTTTGACCTCTTCCGCTCCATAGCGGCGGGACTGTACCGGGATCTGGACGGGGACGGCGTGAAATCCTTCGGCGACGCGTACGGTATCGTCTCCAACACAGCCATCATGGAGCGGTTCCTGCCCGCCATGAACGCCCACCTGCTGATCAAGGACGAGGAGGGCCGGTACGTGGTGAACGAGACCGAGGAGTTCGTCACCCTGGCCGGAACGCTGTTCGACCTGTGTCAGCACGATCAGAGCGTATGGCTGGACGGCGGGGAATACGCGGGGATCTTCCAGACCGGAAACGCGGCGTTCTCGGAGGATTACCTGTACTTCCTCCGTTCCGCCTCAGGCTTCATGGAGGACGATTACGGCGTCCTTCCCTATCCGAAGCGGGATGAGAGCCAGCCGGACTACAGCTGTACGGTCAACGAGAGCTACGCCACCGTATACGGCATCTCCCTCACCGCCGAACGGGAAACCGTGGGGCTTGTGCTGGACACGGCGGGCGCGTACTCTCCGGCTACCATGACGGAGGCGGTCATCGAGAACGGTGCCATGATCCGCAACGCCCGGGACGAGGACACGGCGGGCATGCTGCGCATCATTCTGGATACCTCCGCCTATTCCTTCGCCTCCCTCACCAACTGGGGAAACATCCACTACCTGTTCAACGGACTGCTCCACAACGGCAGGGACCTCAACTACGCCTCCGAGATCAAGAAGGTCAAAAAAGTGGTTGAGAAGGCCGCGGACAAGGACCTCCCGGCGCTTCGGGATCCGAAGGGGTGAGCCGCGTCCGGGAAGTCCGGGGACCTGCCGCATGGTAGTGGCTCCGGTGGAAGTCCAGATAATACTCCCGGGTCAGCTCGGGAATGACCTCGGGGTCGCCGCCGGAGTTGAAGCCGTAGATGGTGTCGGGCAGGAGCACCTGATTGAGCTCATCCCATACGGGGCGGTCCGGGGAGGACATGGCGCCCTTCATCTCGGAGTACACTACGCCGTTGATGGTCAGTTCGTCCTCCGGCTTCTCCAGCTCGTAGTGCTAGCCCTCCTGCATGAAGATCTGGCGGTACTTGTAGATGTTGGGATAGAACACCGCGTCCATGTAGACGTGCATCAGGTTCTTGAAATCCTTCTGGTTGCAGGACGCCACGGGATGCAGGGTCTTGTCCGGGTAGGTCATGGCGTTGAGGAAGGTTTCTCTATTACCCTTCTCAGGAGCGTTCATATGGATCTGCTCCTCAAACCATTGTCCCCATTGACTTTCACTGCAGTGGGTCCGTTTCCGGGAACGTACATTACCCCTTAAAAACAGCAATATTGTAACTACTCAAAAACTATCTTGGGAGGAGGGTCCTCAAAACCCTTGTCCTGTAAGGGTTTCGGAGATCATACATGTGTTAGCTCTACAACCGTCTCTATATGGCTCGTAACTATCGAAAAGATTTTCTATTGAATAAGATGTTTTTATGTTACTAAGATATTCTATAATTCATTATAGCACAAATCTACGGACATTTCAATAGGGTGGGATGAAAAAAGAGCCGTCCCGCAGGGGATGAGGGTATTCCCCATTGGTGCGGCTCTACAATCGCAGATATTTTCTTTTGGCTAAATCTGATCATTCCACATACGCTGCGATTTATTCCAGCGTCTCTCTGAAGCGTTCAGCTTTTCCTCTTCCACATGGTCGAGCTTGTAGGCGCGGCAGCTCCGGCGCGTCTTCAGGGTGGTCAGTGTTTCTGCTATTTTTGTTTCCTCCCATATATGGGTTGAGTTTATCGATTCAGAATCGAGCCTTCGCCGCCGCGGACCGGGAATTGGTCCAGGCAGTCGTGAAGCTGTTCGCGGGTTTCGCGGATGATCTCCAGCATTTCCTGCTTGTGCTCCGGCAGAAGGGCCTGCATGGGGACGATATTGGACGGGTGCGAGCCGAAGTAGATGGTGTCGTTCAGGTCCAGCCGTTCGATCAGCCGCTCCTGCTCATCCAGAAGCTGTCCCGTGGTGCATTCCCGGAACGCTCCGCTTTTCATGTCCTGGTACAGCCGGCATCCGGGAGCGGCGTGCAGGGTCCC
>CACWLT010000049.1 GCA_902761695.1 uncultured Ruminococcus sp. | reverse complement strand
GCGCTTCCGCTGTTCCCGGGGGGAGAGATCCTCCTCGGCGGGCTCCGCGTCAACCGGTCCGGAAACGGCTTCCTGTGCCGCGGGGGTTCCGGAATCCTCCGTCGCGGTCTTTTCGGAGCAGGCGGTAAAGGGGATGACGGTGAGGGACAGCGCCAGTATGAGGGAAACCAGCCTTCTGTTCATGGGAACCTCCGTTGTCGGAATGATGTTAACAGTTTAATTGTACCATATTTCCGTGCAGATTGTCAAGGTTTTCTCCGTTATTTCACCCGTATTCTGTTCATCATCTCCATCCGGCCCGCCGACCTTCTTTTCTCAAAAGCCCGAACTTCCTCTCCCGGAACATCAAATGTTCATAATTTGGCAAAGAATTTGTGGTATGATGGGCTCAGCTGAACATGGAAAATCGGGGGATCGGAAATGGAACTGAGCGCAAAGGATCGGGAGACGCTGCGGGCATTGGCCGGACGGTACATGACCCACGCCCTCTCCGACCGGAACAACGAAAAGCGGGAGCTGTGGCGCGCCCTGAATATGGGGGACATGCAGAAGCCCATGATCGCCGTCGATCAGATGCCCTGGAATGAGCTGGACGTGGACGGCTTTCTGCAGTGTACCGTGGAGAATCCCTATTTCCGGGGCGTGGAGTGGAGCCTGCGCTCCGAGATCTACAAATGGGAGCACCTTCCGGCGGATATGGTGCTGAACCCCTATATTCTCCTGCCCCGGCCCATCGGGAACACCGGCTACGGCCTGGGCTATGTGCGGGAGACTCTGGCGACGGATCCCACGAACTCCGTGGTGGCCCAGCATTTCGTCAACCAGCTCCGGGAACCGGAGGACGTGGAGAAGATCAAAACGCCGCAGGTGTCCATCGACCGGGCGGCGGAGGCGGATGTTGTTGAAACGGCGCGGGATCTCTTCTCCGGCATCGCGGAGGTGCGGCTCCAGGGCTTCATCCTTCACCTGGGGGTCTGGGATTTCATCACCCAGTGGATGGGGGTGGAGAACTGCTATATCGAGCTGATGGACCGCCCGGAGATGATGCACGCCATCATGGAACGGCTGACGGAGGCCACTCTCGATCAGATCGAACAGATTAACCGCCTGGGTCTCTATGATGTGAACACCAACATGTGCCACTGCTCCTATACCTTCTCCGATACCCTGCCCGGGGTGGACTGCGACCGGGACAACCCCACCACCCGCGACGGATGGGCCTTCGGACTGGCGCAGCTTTTCACCTCCGTCTCCCCGGAGATCACGGCGGAGTTTGAGGTGCCCTACATGCAGCGCCTCTTCCCCCATTTCGGCTCCATCTACTACGGCTGCTGCGACCGGCTGGACGACCGTCTGGACATTATCGCCCGGATGCCGAACATCCGCAAGATCTCCTGCAGCCCCTGGAGCGACCGGGAGAACTTCGCGGCGAACCTGCCAAAGGAATATATCATGTCGAACAAGCCGTCCCCCGGGCGGCAAAGGATCACGGCCTGCGGCTGGAGATGATTCTGAAGGACATCAGCACCGTAAAATACGAACCCCAAAGACTCTGGCGCTGGGCCGAGATCGCGGAGGAAGAAACGCTCCGGGCGGCTCTCTGACAGGAAGAATCGCGACAAGGGAGGCAATATCATGAAGCAAACGGAAACGCTGCATTTCCGCGAGGTCTTCTGGGACGAGGATCTGGCGGAGGAGATGAAGGGCGTTAAGGTCGCCATGCACGCGCCGAGGACAGCGGACGTGGCGTTCACCTGCGACGAGGCCTGGGAGGGCTGCACCAGCGGTTATTTCCAGCTGTTCCGGGACGGCGGGATTTACCGTATGTACTATCGGGGCGCGGACGACCGGCGGGATCCGGACGGCCACAAGCTATACGGCAGTCTCGGACGGTTCTGCGCGGCCGAGAGTCGGGACGGTATCCGCTTTACCCGCACCGAGGTGGGCGCAGTCCCCTACGGCGGCAGTCTCAGAAATAATATCCTCTTCTCCCGGGAGATGGACAATATCTTCGTCTTCCGCGACTCCAATCCGTCCTGCCCGGCGGAAGAGCGGTACAAGGGCCTCTGCGGGGAGTATATGAAGGGCCTGATGCTCTATACCAGCCCGGACGGTATCCATTTCTCCGATCAGGGCCGGGCCGTCATCGAGAAGGGCCATTTCGACTCCCTGAACACCTGCTTCTGGAATCCCGCCCGGAGCCGGTACGAGCTTTACTACCGCTCCTTCCATTCCGTGAAGGACCCGGACGGCGGACCGGAGCGCAACGTCGAGGGCATTGTGCGGGATATCCTCCACGCTGTCAGCCCGGACTTCGTCCACTGGACCGAGGAGGGCCTCATCGACTACGGAGAGGGCGCCCCGGACTTTCAGATGTACACCAACAACATCATGCTCTACCCCCGCGCTCCCCATATGTATATCGGCTGGCCCTCCCGCTACATCGAGCGCAGGATGGACCGGGAAACCCTTCCGTACCTGCCCGACTGGGAACAGCGGCGGGGCATGATCGAGGAGGAGGGCCGGAGCGGAACGGCCATGGCGGACACCGTGCTCATGTGTTCCCGTGACGGGCAGCACTTCCGCCGGGAGAACGAGTCCTTCCTTCGTCCTGGCCTGGAGAGACCCGGCACCTGGACCTACGGCGACACCTACACCGCCTACGGATATGCCGAAACGACGGATCCTCTGACCGGAAACGAGGAGATCAGCCTGTACGCCACGGAAAACTACCGCTACAGACCCACCTCCATCCGCCGGTACACCCTCCGTCAGGACGGCTTCTGGTCCTGGAGCAGTCCGTGGGAGGAGGGGCGTGTCCTCACAAAACCGGTGCTGCTCCCGGGGGACGAGATCAGCCTGAACCTCTCCACCTCGGCACAGGGCTATGTGCGGGTGCGGATCTGCGGCGGGGACGGCGCGCCCCTCGACGGGTACGATTCCGGCCATGTCTTCGGCGATTCCCTACGGCGTCCCCTGCACTTTGACGGCAGCCTGAACGATTTGCGGGACAAGCCGGTCCGGCTGGAGTTCCTGCTCAGCGACGCGGATCTCTATTCCATGACCTGCCGGGACAGAATTCCCGCCCACATGAGAAAAGTATGAACCGACACGAAATCCGGGAGGGAACAGACCATGACAAAACCGCAGATACGGAAGCACGGCACCATCAAGTTCGGCACCGTGGAATCCACCCCCATCGTCTTCCGGGGCAATCTCTACCGCTTTGAGTACTGCCGCCCCGCCGAGTCCCAGGCTCTGGCCGCCCGGAATCCGGACAATCCCAACCCCTGGTCCAGCTTTCACTTCATCGATATGAAGACAGGGCGGCGACTGCCCTCCTTCGCCCGGGACCACCACCTGGGCTGCGCCTATACGGACGGCGGGGTGATGTATGCCGTGGGCGTGGACAAAACCTGGGGCGGGGACACCCTCCATATCTTCTCCTCGCCGGATCTGGAGAACTGGATCTGCGCGGGCGAGCTGCACCTGCCCGGATGGAAGATCTTCAACACCGGCGTCTGCAAAAAGGACGGCGTCTATACCCTGCTCATGGAGATCTCCGCCCCTGTGGAGGAGGCCGGGGAGCATCCCTTTACCTTCCGCTTCGCGCAGTCTCCGGATATGCTCCACTGGACCCTCACCCCCCGGGAGTGCGTCTTCCAGAAGGACCGTTACGCGGGCGGCCCGGCCATCTATACCGTTGGGGACTCCTGGTATTACGTCCTGTACCTGGAGGCTGGACCGGGACCCACCTACACCAACTGCATCGCCCGCTCCCGGGATCTGATAAGCTGGACGTACAGCCCCCTCAATCCCGTCCTGATGTACGACGAGGCGGAGGACAAGCGGATCGCCAATCCCTTCCTGACCGAAGCGGAGCAGCGGCAGATCCGGGAGGCCGTCGACATCAACAACAGCGACCTGGAGCTCTGCGAGTTCAACGGCCGGACCATCATGTACTACAGCTGGGGCAATCAGCAGGGCACGGAATTCCTCGCCGAAGCCTCCTGGGAAGGGAAGCTGAAGGATTTCCTCGAAGCGTGGTTCGACTGACGGGTCAGATACGCAGGACTGTCTTGCAAAAGCGGACGGAAGGTGGTATACTGTTCTCCGGAACTGCCGCAGGATGACGCGGCGGGGTAAAACGGAAAGACAGACAGTAAAGGAAAAAGCGCTTTATGAACCCGATGAGAAGAAAAACGGCCTGGCCCGCTCTGCTCCTCGCCCTCTGCCTGTTTGGCACGGGATGCGGGGGGAGGAATGCGGTCCCCGAGACCTCCGCCGCTGAGACGGAGACGGCCGCGGAAAATACGGACGAGACGAAACCCATGGAAGCTGAAACGGAGGAACCCCGGGAAATGACAACGGAACAACGCGCGGCCGCCCTCAGGGACGAGCTGTGGACAAAGTACCGCGACGCGGAAAAGCAGAACGCGGACCGGATCGCGGAGGACGAGAAGCGCTCCATCAGCTGGGGCGGCGTCACCATGAAATACGGCATGAAGGTGGTGGGCGAGCCGGGAGAAAACGGCCTCTATCCCCTCTACATCGCCCTGCACGGCGGCGGATCGGATGAAACCGGCCTCATCAACGAGGACCAGTGGAGACAGATGGCCGTCTACTATCTGGACGAGGTCAAAAGCGGCGTCTATGTCAATCCCCGCGCCGTCCGCGACACCTGGGACTGCCACTCCAACCCGGAGTCCTTTCCCATCTACGACCGGCTCATCGAGAATATGATCCTCTTCCACGACGTGGATCCTGACCGGGTGTACCTCCTGGGCTTCTCGGCGGGCGGTGACGGCGTGTATCAGATCACGCCCCGCATGACCGACCGGTTTGCGGCGGCCAATATGTCGGCGGGCCATCCCAACGGCGTCAAGCTGGACAACCTCTACAATATGCCTCTCCAGCTCCAGGTGGGCATCAACGATTCCAGCTACAACCGCAACAAGGTGACGGCGGAATACGACCTGCTCCTGGACAAGCTCACGGACAAGTACGGCGGCGGCTATATCCACAAAACCAACATCCACATCGGTTATGCCCACAACTTCGCCGACTACGACGGCAGGGAGCATGAGATCGTGGAGGACGTGAAGACCTTCTTCCGGAAGGGGACGTATACCTCCGTCAAATCCCGCACCGGCGCGATCGGTTTTTTGAACCAGTACACCCGGGATCCTCTGCCGGATACCCTGGTCTGGAATCTGGCGACCCGCGCGGACAGAAGAGAGGTTGAGAGCTTCTACTGGCTCAGCGCCCCCATGTCCGCGAAGACCGGCGTCATCACGGCCCGCTGCGACCGGGAGGCGAATACCGTCACCGTCACGGCCGACAAGACCGCCGACCTCTCCGCCTTCACCGTTCTTCTCTCGGCCCGCGTGTTCGACTTCACGAAGGACATCATCCTCGTCGTCAACGAAACCACGTATACCGTCTCCCCCCAGATCCGCGCCGAGGTCATGGAGGAAACCCTCGCGGAACGCGGCGATCCCTCCTTCATCTTCGAGGACAGGATCTCCCTCGGCGACCTGCTGTCCGCCGGAGAATGAACAAACAGCGTGCCTGAATAAATCAGCCTCCGTTCCCCATGACAACTGCGCATGGGAACGGAGGCTGTTTCCGTTATGTCAAATCTCCAGCATTTCCCGGAGCTTGTCCGCGATCTCCCGGGCGGCGGTCCGGTGCGCGATCGGTCCGGGATGGGAGCGGGAGCCATGATCCGGCGCGGGCGTCAGGGAGAGATACGCGGCCCGCTGTCCCCCGGCGGCATGGAAGGCGTCCACCGCTTTTTTCAGGATCGGCTCCATGGGCTTGCCGCACATGCCGTAGGCCCAGAGGATCGCCGCACCCGGATTCCTCGCCCGCACCGCCTCCATGAGCTCCACAGCCCGGCGGCAAAGCGTCTCCTCCGCTTCGGCTCTCTCGTCTCCCTCCAACCGGGAGATGGGGCCATTGTCGTTGGTGCCCAGATTGATGACCGCCGCGTCCGCCCGCCTCTCCGGGAAGTCCGCCGGGATCTCGCCACCGGGGATCGGCACGCAGAGCTGATTGTAGATCCGGCCGATCCGGTTTTCCTCATAGTTGTCCCAGCTGCGTGACGCGCCCCAGCCGCCCAGCGCCATCACCCGCATATCCGCGCGCATCGCTTCAGCAGTCAGAGCGGGGAAGGCCCCCAGCACCGAAATCCATACCGTGCGCCATTCGTCGGCCGACTGCGGTCCCAGGCATCCCTCGCCCACGGTGAGACTGTCCCCCAGAAACTCGATCAGCAGCGGACGCGCGGATGACGGACCGATCTCCCCGTCCGTGCGCAGAGCGTTGATCTCGATGGGGCCCCCGTCGCTGCCCAGGACGGGCTGGGAATCCCGGATCAGGGAGACCTCGTGGGAGACCGTCCCGTCCATCCCGAAAAGAAGCGGATAGGTGCGGGTCCCCGGCGTCAGCGGAAACCGGCAGACCGGCGCGCCGTCGATGACCACTCCCATCCAGGGATTGAACCCGCCCCCGGTCCAGGTGATGTCCGCCTCAAGCGCCGCGGCTTTCAGCGTAAACCGGATGCCGGACCCGGACCACCACAGCCGTGTTTTCTCTTCTGCCGGATCGTGCCGGCCCAGGTGCAGAATGCCCGCCTTGGGCAGAGGATAAACGTCCATTGCAGAGTCTCCTTTTCAGTCTCTTTTCCTTCCGCATTCCGTGCAGTATTTCCCCGTGTTGTCATCCTTGCCGCAGCCCATGCAGACCCAGAACCGCGCTTCCCCGCACTCGGAGCAGAATTTGCCGCTGTTCCGGGCGTATCCGCAGGCGGGACAGGTCCATTCCCCCGCCGTCCGCATACCCATTCCCATCTCCATCAGCGGCGTCGGAGTGCCGTGACGCTCGGAGGAGGAGATCAGGCAGTCCTCCCGCGCGCATCGCATCAAAAGATCATGCAGCCGCGACAGCACGTCCGCCCCGCCGTTCTGCATCACCGCCTTGTACCCGATGGTGACGGGCCGGGTTCCCGAGAACGACAAACGGACGGAGGTGTCCGAGGAGTAGTCATAAATAATCGGTTCCTCCGACGGGTCATACCGCAGATTCCCCCAGCCCGCCAGATTTTCCTTTTCTGTGAGCGCGATAACCTCCTCCGCCGTCTCCCCGTCAACCCGGTAGAGCCGCTCCTCCGTGTGACGGGAACCCCGGGTCACGGTTACCCGCAGCATGACCGTCCCGTCCGCCTGCCACTCCATGGCGGTATTCTCCGAAACGCTGCTGTCCATCATCATGCCGGAGGAGTAGTGGTGCCAGACAGCCGACCGCAGCGGTCCGTGCGATACATTCTTCGCCCGGGCTGTTTCGAGATCGTCCGCCGGAGCCTCCTGCAGGTCCGTAAATGGCCCCATTCCCGCGAACAGAGGATTCTTATTCTCAGCCATGGCTCAATGCGCCTCCTCCCGGTTGTCCCATTCTCTGAGATCGAGGTTCCCGAGGTCCGTGAGAATCTGCCCGAATTCCTTCCGCCAGCCGCCCGGGTCCAGTACGTCGATGCAGGTGTTGTCCGAGAACCGGTTGACCAGATCTTCCAGCGCGCAGTCCTCGTTGTACAGAACCGCGATGCCGCCCCCCAGGAGCACATTGTCGTGGATCCGGTTGTTCCGGCTGCGCTGGACGGCGATCTGCACCGCGTTGCCGACAATAGTGTTGTGATCGAATTCGCAGTCCTCCGTGAAGCCCAGCCGCCCTTCGTATCCGCCGAAGCAGAGCCCCGCGAAGCCGTGACAGTCCGCCATGACGTTGTGATGGACCCGGACCCCCGTCACCCGGAACAGCGGATCGTCTTCCGGGGAGTGCTCCGTGGCCACCTCGATGCCGATGTCGCAGCACTGCACCGTGTTGCCGTAAATCTCGATGTTCTGCCCGCCGTCCACGTAAATGCCGCCCGCGCAGTGATCGAAATCCCCGTCGCGGTAATAGGCCATGTTGCCCTCCGTGCAGATGTTCCGGACACTGTTGTTGCGGCAGATCCCGTTCCGCGCCATGTCGACGGCATAGGGACTTATCCCCGGGGCGGGATCGGGGCATTTAGCGGTCCCTTCGAAGCCGATCATGTCGATGCCGATGTTGTTGTTGTCTTGGATGCGGTTCTCCTCGATGAGAAACCCGTCGATGTTGCCGTTGAGCACTACGGATTCGCTGGACCCGCACTGACAGTCGTACACCTCACAGCCCGCGATCGTCAGGTTTGTCACCGGCGCCAGATCGTTCCGGGCGTATACGCAGATGCCGTGGGTCCCCCGGATCCCGTGCACGACGCAGTCAAGGATCGACACATCCGCAAGCGGCAGGCTTCCCGCCTCCCGGGTGCTCTCGTACCGGATGCCGTGCGTGCCCCCCTCCGCCTCCAGACCCTCCAGGGTGAGGTGATGCACGTTGGTCAGCTGGATCCCGATGCGCCTGTCCGGGCGGATCACCGGTTTCTCCCCCTCCGCAGCCCGGATCACCGTGGGAGACTCCGCCGTCCCCGACCATTCCGGCCCGAAGCGGAGAGAAGGGTAGATCCCGCCGTGGAGCAGGACCAGCGCGCCGGGAGCGGGGGTCAGCGCCGTGGAATCCGGGTAAACGTGAACGGTTTTCACAGCAGTCACCTCTTTCCGCAGAGATCAGATAAACCGGTCGTCCCGGGCGAACCGTCCCACCAAAAGGTAGGACACGACAAACAGCGCGGCGACGAAGCCCCCGAAGACCAGAATGGACGCGTCCGTGCTGGCAATGTAGTCGTAAGTGCCGTGAAGAGCCGCGGGGACCAGGACGGAGATGATCCGGCATCCCTTCGCGGCGGAAGCCTCTCCCCGGTTGTCCAGCTTTTTCGCGATCCCGTAGAAGATCCCCATGAATACCCCGAAACAGGCGTGACCGGGGATCGCCGTCAGCGCCCGGACGATGGCCGTACTGAATCCGTAGGCCATGACATAGCTGATGTTTTCCCAGAGAGCGAACCCCAGGGAGACAAAAAGGGCGTACACCACCGCGTCATACTGGCAGTTGAACTCCGCCGACCGCCATGTGCGCCGCTTCAGCAGGATGAATTTGGAACTCTCCTCCGCCAGCGCCACCACGCCGAAGTACAAAATAATATTGTAGAGAACGCTGTCCGACGGCAGGGCGAGGATCAGAAGCGCCACAAGAATCCGCTCCTCCACCAGAGCGAGCAGGGAGGAGAAGATCCCGGCCCTGACAAGTCTCCACAGCAGCGAGGGGGATTCCGCCTCCAGCTTGTCCGAGCGGTAGACCCGCACCATCAGCAGGACGGCGGGCACCACAGCAGAGGCCACCAGAATCCCGTTGTAGGAAAAAAGTGTGGGCAGAAAAAAGTAAAACACGAAATGCCGCCTCCGTTCATCCGCAGCACAGTACCGCGCGGGATCACTCCGCCTCTCTGTACAGCTTCACCAGGTTCCTGAGACTCTTTTCCAGGGATTTTTCCCTTCCGGCCCAAGCGGAGGCGAAATCGTAGCTTCCCTCCGTGATGATTTCCCGGATCATGTGGACGCAGTCCCCCAGGGCGTTGGAATGCAGCAGAACGAAGTCGAAGGACACGCCCCGCTTGGTGATGTCCAGCATCTCCGCCGCCACGGGATCCCGGGCGTATTTCTGCTTCAGCAGGGTCTCGTAATAGACGTCCGTCACCGTGCGCCAGCTCTCGGAGAAGAAGGCCTCCATGAACGCCCCGGTCATCTCCCAGTGCTTGTCGTTGGTCACCGGGACGCAGAAGGCCGTCATGCCGTCGTGGACGCAGGTCTTGTATTCCGCCTGCGCCTCGTCGTATTTCGGACAGGGGATAATGGCGTAGTCGGACTCCATGTCCCGGAGCATCTCGGCCGTGGCGGCGGGCTTCTGCATGAACATCATCCGGTCCTCGGGGAACTGAATTGCCACAGCGCTCATCCGCCCGTTGTCGAAGGTGGCCGCGTAGGCTCCCTTGTTCTCGTAGAGCAGCCGGTAGAGCCGCTCCACGAAATTGGCGGTCCGCTCGTTGTTGATGCAGAACTGCGGATCCCCGTCGGCGTCCGTCTCCGACCAGTGGATGTCCGCGGCCGTCACCATGAAGTCCAGGGCGGCGTAGGTCTGGGAGGAGTAGCCGTAGGCGTCGTCCATGTCCCGCTTGCCGTTGCCGTTGCGGTCCTCGTAGACCTGCTCCGCCATGGAGGAGAGCTGATCCAGGGTCCATCCGCCGTCCAGCACCAGCTGATACAGGTCCGGGATCTCCCCGATGTACAGCTCGTACAGGGGATAGTCCACGAACATGACCCCCATCTGATAAAGCATGGAGAGGGCGCCGTCGCCGGACAGGAAGAAGCGCTTGTCCCCCACCGTGGCGGCCTCCACGAAGCTCTTCGCCCACCAGGGCTTGGACGTGTCTACATAATCGATGTGGTAGAGATTCCGCAGAATTCCCTCCGTTGCCATGGACATGGCGTAATAGCGGTATCCCCCGCAGAGATCGAACTCGTCGTAGGCGGACGTCACGGAATGCCGGAGCGTTTCCTGCTGATCCGCGGAGGAGGTGGGCACGATCTTCAGATTAAGCCGGTCCTGCACCAGTGCGTTGCGGGCGTAGATGGCGGAATTCAGAATCTCTCCGTCGTCCTCCTCCACGTAGATCTCCTTGGTGGTGATGTCCCAGTCGCAGTGGAGGATCCGCATGGATTCGCCCTTGAAATCAAGTCCCTCCGGCAGCTCGTCCCGGACCTCGTACTGCCCGGATGTCTCCTCCTCCCCGGCAGGAAGCGAGTCTGCCTCCTCCACGGCCGGGGCGGATACAGCTTCCGTCTCCGGATCGGATTCCGCCCGACAGCCCGCCAAAAGCGGAAGAAGGTTCAGAGCGGCCAAAACAACGGATGCGGTGCGTTTCATATGGTTTTCCTCCTGTTCCACGGATGATGTCGCTTGCACTGATTGAAGAATACGCACAATGTCTGCCCGGACACGCGGAAAACGGATCCCGCATGGTCAGGCCCGGTTTTATTATACCACGGACGCGAACTCCGGTCAAGCGGGGAAGGAAAGAGGGAGGATCAGTCCGCCTTTGTTTTCAGAATGATCCGGTCTCGCACCCAGTTTTCCCGGTACCAGGAGACGGGATGGAACCGGTCGTTCACCCGCGCCATCTCCCGAACCAGCTTTTCCTTCAGATCCGCCAGCACGCGAGCGTATTCCGCGTCAAATGCC
Source organism: uncultured Ruminococcus sp. (assembly GCA_902761695.1). GTDB lineage: Bacteria > Bacillota > Clostridia > Oscillospirales > CAG-272 > UMGS1696. Next base: position 1,638 of record CACWLT010000049.1, on the reverse strand, counting down.
AGATTCACCATTTGCAGAGGATCCCGGACGTTGTCGAAGAGCAGCTCCTGACCGTCTCCGAGATAAACCGCGTAGGTGTACCGCTTCGTCCGGAAAGCCCGCCATTCAAAGCCTTCGCCCCAGTCTGCCGTCGCGCCGGTGCCCATCATGAGCGCGCCTTCCGGCTCCTCTGCGTTTGCCGCGCCGCAAATGACGTTCGACAGGTCACGCCCCTCGACCTCCTCCGGAATCGGCAGGCCGCAGAGGGAAAGCAGCGTCGGCATGACGTCTACCGTGTTCAGGCACACGTCGCAGGCCCCCTCCGGAATCGTCCCCGGACAGCGCATGAGGAAGGGCACCCGGACGGCCTCCTCGTAGAAGATGTTTTTTGCCCGCCGTCCATGCGCGCCGAACAGCTCCCCATGATCCGAGGTGAAGATAAAGATCGTGTCCTTCTCCAGCCCCAGCCGCTCGATGGCCTCCCGCATCCGGCCCACGTTCCAGTCAATATTGGCCGCCATGGCGTAGTAGACCCGCATCCAGTCCGGAATCCGCCGCCGCTCCTCGGGGGACAGTCTGGCCCAGCCGTCCGCGTGGGGATCGTTCTCCGGCAGATAGTTGTCCGGCAGGGAGAATTCCGTGTCCCGGAACAGATCCAGCCATGCGGCGGGCACGTTGTCCTCGTCCCAGGGATCGTGGGGTGTCCCCAGGGAGAGGAACAGGGCGAAGGGCTTTTTCCCCGCCGCCAGCCGCTCCAGCTCCCGGATCGCCATATCAACCTGGCAGTCCGGCTCGTAGGCTCCCTCCCCGTAGGAGATCTTCTCCGGGGAGTTCAGGTGGTAATAGGAGTTCTCCCCATAGTTGATGTGGTGGAAATTGTACCCCGCGAAGAACCCGTCGAACCCCAGCCGGTTCGGACCTGCCGGGATGTAGGAGTTCTTCGGATCGAAGTGGTTCCCCAGCTCGTTGGCGTAGAGATGCCACTTCCCGATGTAGGCCGTCTCGTATCCCGCCCGGTCCATCACCTTCGCTATGGTGTCGTGGTCGGGGGAGATGCGGATCTCGTTGATGACCATGCCCGTGGAGGTGGTGTATTTCCCCGTGAACAGGGAAGCCCGGTAAGGCGCGCAGACGGGATGACCGGACACCGCGTTTGACAGCTCGCAGGATTCCCGGGCCAGCCGGTCGATGTTCGGTGTCTTCGCCAGAGGATCCCCCGCAAAGCCGCAGGACTGCCGCCGCAGCTGATCGGCAAACATGTAAACAAGATTCATGGTATTTCCTCCCGTGGGGCCGTCCGCGCGACCCGCATTCTGCCCTGATTATACAGGAAAAAAACGCGCAAGTCAAGGAGATTCGGAACCGGTCAGATTGCGCTTGCAAAGTCGGGCGGAATGTGCTATACTGAAATCACATAAAGTCCGCTCTGCCGGGCTGATTCAATGAGGTGCGCCATGAAAAAACGCATTCTGATCACAACCCTGCTTCTCAGCCTCACGCTGGCCTCCTGCGCGACGGGCACCGGAAACGAAAACGACGGCGATTCCCCTGCCCAGTCTCCGTCCACCCCCGGCGCGGAGACGGTCCCGGAGGAAACCGAATTCAACTGGTACGCGTCCCTGCCCGCGGGAACGGATTTTGCCAGCAGGTGCGCCGCGC
>CACWLT010000048.1 GCA_902761695.1 uncultured Ruminococcus sp. | reverse complement strand
GACTCCGTCAGCATGGAGGTACCGAAGGCCAGCGTGATGGACACGAGGCAGACGGACATGACGTTGGGGATGATATGGCTGAAGATGATCTTGGATTCCTTGACGCCCAGGGCCTTCGCCGCCGTGACGTACTCCATCTCGCGCTGGGCGAACATCTGGGCGCGGACCAGGCGGCAGAGGCCGGGCCAGGACAGCACGCCGAGGATGATCATGATGAGGTACATGCGCTGGGTGGTCGCCTGCTGCTGGGAGATATCGGGCGACATGCGGGCGTTCAGGATGGAGGAGAGGATCATGGCCAGGGGCAGGAACGGAATGGAGGAGACGATCTCCGCGATCCGCATCACCACCATATCCACGACGCCGCCGAAGTATCCGGCCAGACCGCCGAGGATAATGCCGATGATCATTTCGATGATGACCGCCACGGCGCCGATGGTCATGGTCATCTTGCCGCCGTTGACCAGTCTGGTGAAGACGTCGCGGCCCAGACCGTCGGTGCCCAGCAGGAAGCCCTTGAAGCCCCAGGTGAGGACCTTTCCGTCCTTGGTGACGGCGTAGTTCTGGTTGGCGCCGGAGTAGAGGGTCTCGACGCCCGCGCGGCTCACGGAGGCGGGAACGTCGGTCTGCTTTCTGGCGCTGCTGCCCCACGCCACCACGGAGCCGTCCTCCAGCAGGGCGGTATAGTGATACCGTCCGCCGACGACCTGCTTCACGGGGGCGGAGAATTTGGGAACGTCCTTTTCACCCATGGCGGCGGAACCCCAGATCACCACGGAGCCGTCCTCCTTGAGGGCGAGACCGGTCTGGGAAGTGCCGGAGATGGCCTTGACGCCGGAGGAAGCCTCCTCGGGGATTCTGGCGATGGCCTTGCTGGGCGTAAAGTTGCCGTAGGTCACGGAGCCGTCGTCCATCAGCAGGAAATAGCTGTCGATGCTGAGGAAGAAATCCTTCACGTGGCCGTCCAGGTCGGATTTGCGATAGGTGATATCGCCGTTATTGCTGTTGCCCCAGATATAGAAGGTTCCGTCCTCGGTAAGCACGGCGCTGAACTGATAGGACGCGCCGATCTTCTTGATCTTGAGGTTATGGAGGCGGTTATTGGAATCGAGGGCGTTCGGCAGGTCCAGCTGGCCGAGGATGCCGTTGCCCCAGCCGGCGATGGTTCCGTCTTCGGCCAGGACGAGGCAGTGGTCATAGCCTGCGGCCACCTGCACGACCTTGAGGTCCCGGATCTCGTCGGGGACATATTTCAGGTCGATGGAACGGGTCACGCCGGATTTGCCCCAGACGTAGACGTTGCCTTCCTTGTCGCAGCCGAGGGAATAGTTGCCGCCGACGTCGATATCCGCAACGCCCTTGCTCTTCAGGCCGGAGGGCACGCTCAGCATGTTCAGGCCGGGAGCGACGTAAACGGTGGTGGAATCCTGCTCCGCGGGGTTGAAACCCACGAAGATGGGGGTGATGATGACGAAGAGCGCGATGATGATCAGGGTGATCAGGGCAAACACGCCGGTCTTCTTGGACATGAAGTTCCGGATCACGGTACGGACGGGGCTCTGCACCTGCTCTTCCTGGTAGATATCCAGTTCCTTATGAGGGTAGAAGAGGCGGCGCACCCAGCGGGTCAGGAAGAACTCCTTCTTTTCCTTTTCGGAAGCGGAGCCGGATTTTTTGTTGTCGTTCATTTCCGTCTCCTTTCTTACTTATCGATCCGGACGCGCGGGTCGACCAGCGTATAGCTGATGTCGGTGAGCAGCACGCCGAAGAGGCCGATCAGGGTATAGAACAGCTGGAGTGCCAGGGCAAGCTCGAAGTCCTTGTTGGTCAGCGCCTGATAATAGGTCTGGCCGGTGCCGTTCAAGCCGAAGGTACTCTCGATAACGAGGGAGCCGCCGGTGAAGACGCCGATCATCCAGCCCATGATGGAGGTGGAGACGGGCAGCAGGGCGTTGCGCCAGGCGTGGGAATAAATGACGACCTTTTCCTTCAGGCCCTTGGCTCTCGCCGTCCGGATGTAGTCCTGGGACAGGGTATCCATCATGGCGGCGCGGACGGTACGGGTCATGCCGGCCAGGCCCGTGAAGACCATGACCAGGATCGGCAGAAGCATATACTTAAGCCGGTCCAGGAAATCCGCCAAGCCCGTATAGTTTGACCCCGGCGTCTTTGCGCCTCCTGTGGGGAAGATGGGGATCAGCACGGCGAAGAGGAAGATGAAGAGGATGGCCACCAGGAAGTTCGGGAGGCTGTAGCCCACGACCGTACCGGCCTGGATGGCGTTATCGGCGGCGGAATGGGCGTGGACGGCGCAGTAGATGCCCAGCGGGATGGTGATGGCCAGCGTGATGATGGTGGAATAGATATTCAGCTGAATGGAGTTGACCATGGGCGTTCCCACCACCTCGGTGACGGGCCGCTTATACTGGGTCGATTCGCCGAAATAGCCCTCGAGGATGCCGTGGAACTGGCCGGGGTACTTGGGATGGTCCTCGGGGAAATGCCAGAAGCCCATCCATCGCGCGTATCGCACGAGCAGCGGATCGTCCAGGCCGTATTGGGCCCGCAGCTTCAGGTAGGTTTCCTGATACTTCAGGCCGAGGGCTTTCTTCTGCGGCTCAAGCTCCGTTCTGGCCTGGTCGGACGGGACGAGGTTATACACCATATACATCACGAACGACACGACGAGGAACACGAGGATGAGATAAAATAGTCTTTTCAGAAGATATTTTGTCATACCTTTCTGCCTCCGTGGAGTGGTTACATTCAAAAATGCAAAAGCGGAAAATAACGATCCGCAAGAATCTGCCGCACGCAGACTGTCGGAGCATTATTTTCGGCTTCTGCGGCGCGATGCGATACTATGATCCCTCAGCGGGGAGAAACGGGAGGTCATTGGCTGTACAGGAACAATTACTGAAAACAGGGAAGGAAGACTCGGCTCCGCACATTCCGCTGCCGCGTCTTTTTTGAACCCTCTTTATTATAAATGAGCCTGATTTAAGTAAACCGAAGGGCTTCCCTCCTCCCAGAAGGAAGCCCTTCGATATTCAGTTATCCGTATGCCCGGAGCGGATCCGGGACGAAACAACCGTTGTCTCTGTTACGGGGTCAGCAATCAGTTGCCGATGTAACGGGCGTACAGGATCGCTCTGGAGAAGCCGAAGAAGGAATCTTCCTCATAGTTCTCGATGGTGACCGGGTACACGGAGATGTAGGTGTTGGCATACAGAGGAACCAGAGGCAGCAGGTAGTTGAAGCGGAGCTCGAACTTCTGCCACAGGTCGAGGTACTTGTCGTACTCGTCGGACTTCACGCCGTAAACCATATCCATGGAGAGCTTGTCCAGTTCTTCGTCGAGGATGTGGTAGGTGTTGTAGCCCTGATCGATGTAGGACTGGTCGAGGGTGTAGTCATAGGAAGGATCGAACACGCCGGAGGACCAGCCGGTCGCCAGGTTGAACATGTTGTACTTCGGGGTCTTGTAGTCACCGTCGTCACGGTACAGATAGCTCAGCAGCTCGGAGAAGTCCATAGCGGTCTGGTTGATCTGCACGCCGGCTTCCTTGGTGGCTTCGCCGTTGGCCAGCATGGTCATCAGCAGGTCGGACACGGAGTTGCCCTCGGAGCAGGCCCAGTTGATGTAGGCGGGCATCAGGATGGTGCCGTCGGACAGGGTCTTGTTGAAGTCGTCGTAGTACTCGGCCTCAGCGGCGGTAACCTTCTTGTAGCGGACTTCCTTGGAGCCGTCCACATAGTCGGAGCCGTCGGCGTTGTAAACGAAGCCGGCGTCCTTCAGGAGCTTCACGGCGTCGTCGAGAGAGTAAGCGTAGGTATCCATTTCCTTCGCGAACTTCTCTTCGGAATCCTTATACATGGTGAACGCGGTGCAGTACATGGAGTGCACGGCAGTGCCCCAGCCCTGGCAGAAGGTTCTCGCGAACTCGTCTCTGTCGAGCAGGTGAGCGACGGCCTGACGGAACTCCACGAACTGGGTGGGACCGAAGTCGCAGGCGAAGCAGAAGTAACCGAAGCCGGCTCTGTCGTAACGGCAGTAGTTGGCGTTCAGCTCGCCGGAGGAGATGAGGTCAACGATCTGGTTGACTTCGGAACCGTCGGTGATGCCGGAGTAGAGCTCGAAGCCGCCGGTCTTCAGGGTGTCAACAGCGGTCTCCTGCTCGGCCTTCACGATGACGATCTTCTGGATGCCGGGCTTCTGGCCGTTGAAGTCGCCGGGATAGTTGGGGTTCACTTCGAGGGTGATCTGCTTGGCGGCCTCATCATAGCTGACGAGGTTGTACGCGCCGCAGGTCACGCGGTTGCCCTTGGCGAAACGGGCGGCTTCCACGCTGGCCTTGATGTTGTCCAGGGTGAATTCCTTGCCGTTCTCGTTGTAGAAGTACGCGCCCTGGCCGTCGTCCTTAATGGTCCAGCCTTCGCCAAACCAGTAGGGCAGGTTCACGCAGCGGAGGGAAGCCAGACCCAGGTCATAGTAGTAGGGCAGGTTCTCGTTGCCGTCGTAACCGGTCTTCAGGGTGGTGATGGAGCACTCGTACTCGCCGAGCAGACGGGCGCCGGCCAGATAGTTGACCTTGCCGTCCTTATAGTCGAGACCGCCGGGGATGCTGTTGTAGCCCACGGAGGTAGCGCCGTATTCCTGGCCGGCGGGGGAGATGATGAACAGGGTCCAGGCGAGGTAGTTCTCAGCCTTGATGGGTTCGCCGTTGTTGAACTTCAGGCCTTCACGGATCTTGAAGGTGTAGGTGGCGTTGCCGTCCGCGTCCTCGGTTCTCTCGTAGGACTCGACAACGGTGTTGTTGATGACGTAGGAACCGCCCTCGTCGGTGGAGACGGTGCCGAGGTCATCGGTCAGGTACACGACGTCGGAGTCGGTGGCGTTGTTCGCGGAGAACGCGCCCCAGGTCCAGTCGCCGCTGGGTTCGGTGGTAGTGCCCATGATGACCTGGCCGGCGGGCTCCACGTTCTTCACTTCTCTGTGGCTGCCGCTGTTGCCGCCCTTGCCGCCGCCGCTCTTGTTGCATGCCGTAAGAGCGAGGCTGGAAAGCATGACGCCCGCCAGCAGAACACTGAGTATTCTCTTGTGCAGTTTCATCTTTCTTTTCCCTCCATTAAAATGTTGACCTACCACCCGCCCTCTCAGGCGCGGATGTCAGACAGGTTCCGTCCCGCAAATGCGTAAACGGACGCCCCGGCGCGCACCCCTGCACTGGAATCCGCCCCGGAAGCGATTTCTATATTCCGCCTGCGCGCCCGCTGTCGGATGGGACAGGAACGCCGGTCGAATATTTAATCATATTATAGCAAGGAATCACGAAGAAGTCAATATATTTTTCCGAGGAAATGTAAATTTTGTCACAGAGGTATCACAAAAGCGGGCGATTCCGTCACAAGCTGAACACTTTGACGGAGGATCGCCGTTCTCCTGCACGGCCGGGGGCTTTTTCCGGGGGACGGGGGAGGGAAACGCGGCTTCTTGAAAGAAACCCAGAGCAGCAAGCTGCTCGGCAAGGACTTTCAAAATGACACTGGTGCAGTCTGCCGCTCAGCGTGCAGCACGGGGTAACGTACAGCGCACCTGCAGCCTGGCGGCGCACAACGATTCCGGGGTGAGGTCAGGATGAAAAGAACGGCCGGGGAGCCGCTCTTTCCTGTATGGTTTCTCAGTCGTTTTCCAGGGTTTCCTCCACGATCCACTTCAGCTCTTCCTTTTTGCGGAGGATATCCTTCGCCAGGGCCAGCTGGCAGCGGGTGCGGACGAGGTTATGGCCGGGGTAGTTGACCTTGAAATAGGTATCGCCGGTGAGATAGTCGTCGAGGAACCGGGCGGCCAGCTCGATGGTGATGGAGAAGGCGCCGAGGACGAGGCTGTCCCGCTCCTCCTTCGTGATGCTGTGCTTCACCGCGCCCAGGTAGCCGTGGCAGAAGGCCCGGAACTTGGAGGTATCGAAGTAGACCCGGCGGGTATCGGGTTCGTCCTCGGCGGCGGTATTGCAGATGAAGCGGACGGCGTCGCCGAAATCATAGACGGACATGCCGGGCATCACGGTATCCAGGTCGATGACCACGATGGGCCGCTTGGTGATGCGGTCAAAGAGGACGTTGTTGGACTTGGTGTCGTTATGGGTGACGCGGACGGGGAATTTGCCGTTGGCGTACTGGTCGGAGAGCATGCCGGCCTGATAGCGGACGGAGGAAATGAACTCGATCTCCTCCATGGCGTCGCCGTTCCGGTTCAGGCGGTTTTCCGCCACGTCGTCGAAGAGGCGGTCCAGGCGCTTATGGGTATTGTGGAAGTCCGGGATGGTCTCGTGCAGGAGGCTTCCGTCAAAGTCGGCCAGCTGGTTCTGGAATCGTCCGAAGGCCTCGCCGGTGGCGGAGATGACCGCGGGGTCGTCGCACACGTCGAAGGTGACGGAATCCACGTAGTTCATGACCCGCCAGAAGGAGGCGTCCTCGTCGTAGAGGTAGTTCTTTCCATCCGCGGTATGGTGGAAATGGAGGGTGACTTCCGCCGGGTAGTGCTCCCGCATATGGGAGGTGACCCGGTCGATGTTCTCCATGATGTCCTCGGGGTTTTTGAAGACGTTGGTGTTGATCTTCTGCACCACGTAGGACTTCAGCGACCCGTCCTCCATACGGTAGGTCACCTTATAGGTAGAGTTGATGTTTCCGTTCTTGACGGTGTCGCAGGCGTAGAGCTTGCCGGGCAGGCGGAACGCTTCTCCCACGGCCTCCAGTTTTTCGTACAGCTTTTCGTACATGATCCGACGCGCCGGGGCCCTCATGCTCCGGCAGCTTCCTCCTGATGTTGTTTTGATGGGTTGATGCGAAGCGGCGTCCGGACTTCCTCCGGTCACGGCGCTGCGCGGTATGGTCTGCATAAAATCGCATTTTGCATTTTATCATGCATATGTATACAAAATATGAACGAGCAGAAAATAGTCAGGAAATTCAATGTAGCTCAATGTGTTGCCGCGGCTGTCCGCAATGCGGGATGCTGACCGGGATCCGCGTATGACCTCGGTCAGCTCCCGGCGTCAGCGCGCGGGATGGGCACACTCCTCCCGGACGGGGCATTCGGCGCAGCGGGGAGAGCGGGCGGTGCAGTACTCCCGGCCGAAGAGCACCATGCGGTGGCACCAGTCGGCCTGCTCCTCCCGGGGCACGATGTCCGAAAGGATGCGCTCCACCTTCGCCGGGTCCTTCAGGCTCTCGTCATAGAAGCCGAAGCGGCCGCAGAGACGGATGCAGTGGGTATCCGCCACGATGCCGGGCTGGCCGAAGCAGTCCCCCAGGATCAGGTTGGCGATTTTCCTGCCCACGCCCGGCAGGGACAGAAGCCCCTCCATGGTATCGGGGACGCGGCCGCCCCACTCCCGGGTGATAATTTTCGACATGGCCACGCAGGATTCGGCCTTGGTATGGAAGAGGCCGCAGGGACGGATGATGGTCTCCACCTCGCCCACGTCCGCCTCCGCCATGGCCGCCGCGTCGGGGTAGCGCCGGAACAGGGGGACGCAGACGATATTGACCCGCTCGTCGGTACACTGGGCGGAAAGGCGCGCGGCGATCAGCAGTCTCCAGGGATCCCCTTCGTACTCCAGCGAGCACAGGGCGTCGGGATAGAGACTTTTTAAGACGGCATGGATTTTCTGTACGTCGGGCATGGTGCCTCCTTGTATCGTATCGGTCAGGGAAGGTCGATCATCCACTGGCTGCCGTCATCCACGTATCCCTCCTCCGGGCTGCCGGGCACCGGTTCGCCTTCGGGTTCCGGGGCGGGGGTATCGTCCGTCGTTCCGGGGAGGTCGATGGTCCACTGGCTGCCGTCGTCCACATAGCTGTCGGAGCCGCCGATGGGGGTGGTATCGAAGGGGACGTCGCCGCCGGATGCGGTCCCGCCGTTCTCCGCTTCCCAGCCGGAATCGTCGGAGGCGGGCTCCTCGTAGCCGGCTTCCCCGTTGTCCCAGGATCCGGAGCCGACGTCATAGGACCCGGCATAGTCTTCGGGTTCGGAAGCGTCCTCCCCGCCGCCGTTTTCCGCGAGCCAGGCGGCTTCCGCGTCACGGATGGCCTGTTCACGGGCGGCTTCCTCCTCGGCGCGGATCCGTTCCTGTTCCGCAGCTTCCGCCGCTGCTGCAGCCTGTGCGGCCCGGACGCCGTCCACGTCGAAGTAATAGTCCAGCACGTCGCGGATGGAATAACCGGCCTCGGTACCGCCGGACGCCTGCTCGATGACGGTGGTCACCAGGATCTCCGGGTTCTCGAAGGGGGCGAAGGCGGTGATGATGCCGTTGTCGGACTTGTAGGGAGACACCTGGGCGGTACCGGTCTTGCCGCCGATGGGGATGGGATAATCCTTGAAGACGGTGGCCGCGGAGCCCAGGTCCATAACGCCCTTCATGCCTTCCTTGACGGTATCGAGGATATCCTCGGGGATATCGATCTGGCTCAGAATCTGCGGGGTCTGGAGGAAGACGGGCTCGCCGGTCTTATAGTCCCGGATCTCCCGGACGATATGGGCGGCCCAGCGGGTTCCCCGGTTCAGCACCGTGGAGATGTAGACCCCGATCTGCAGGGGGGTGAACATATTGTCGGACTGGCCGATGGCGGCCTGGAGGGTATCGCCGGGGCCCCAGGGGTTGAGGCCTCTTTCGTTCCGGTAGGCCGGACCTGCCAGGATGCCGGTGTTTTCGGGCAGCTCGATGCCGGTAGGCTGGCCGAGGCCCCAGTAGCCGCAGTACTCGTTCATCTTCTCGATGGTGAGCTGGCGGCCCACGTCGAAGAAGAAGTAGTTGCAGGACTCCTGAATGGCCTCCACCACCTTGATCTTGCCGTGGACCTCGCCGTAGAGCAGGAACAGCCAGCAGCGGGGGGTATAGCCCGTATCGGCGTAGTACATGTACTGGCCCTGGGCGTCGATGACGGTATCCTTGGTGATGGTTCCCTCCATGAGGGCCGCGGTGGCCACGCCGATCTTGAAGGTGGAGCCGGGGGCATACCCGCCCAGCAGCGCCCGGTTGAACATGGGGGCGTGCTCGTCCGCGTTCAGGTAGGCGTAATCCTCCTGGACGGTGGCCAGGTTATAGGTGGGATAGGAGGCGATGGCGATGATCTGGTTGTCCTTGGGATCCAGGACGGTCATGGCGCCGATATAGGCATCCTCGCCGGACAGGGGGCGGACATGGGGGCCCTCCCGGATGCGCAGGACGTTTTCCGCCAGGGCGTTCTCCGTGATGACCTGCATATTGATGTCGATGGTCAGGTACAGGTCGCAGCCGGCCTCGGGCTCCTTGGTGATCTCGGTCCGGACCACGGTGCCGTAGGAGTCCTCGGTGATGGTCATGAGGCCGTCCGCGCCGTGGAGGTACTCCTCGAAGGCGGCTTCGCACCCGTCGCGGCCCACCAGGGCGTCGTTGGCATAGCCCAGCTCCTTGAAGTAGTCCGCTTTACTCGAAGGGATCCGGCCGATCCAGCCGAGGATATGGGACAGGTAGCCGGGGTAGTGATAAAGGCGGGTCGTTTCCGTCCGCATCTCGAAGCCCCGGGAATACAGCTCGCCGATGCCGGTGATGAAGGCCATGGAGACGTCCTCGGCGATTTTATAGGGCTCGAGGGCGGAGAACTCCGACAGGGTCATATCCAGCCGGCGGAGGAAAAGGGAAGCGGCCACGGGGTAGGGGTAGTCGTAATAGTAGGAGACCTCGTTGGTTTCGGGATCGCGCTCGGCGGAGAGGATGCCGTAATAGAACATAATGGCCCGGCATTCTTCTTCTATCGTCGCGCCGTCCCCCACGTTCAGCTCGCCCACAAGGCGGGTGTAGCGGCGGCCTCGGGTGGTGTCGAGGAAGCCCTCGGGACAGGAAAAGGTGATCCCGGCGGCGGAGGCCTCCACGACGAGGGAATCCTTGGGGGGGATGATCTTATCCTGCTCCCCGAGGCGGTTTGCCACGCCGTCCAGGTCCAGAAGCATGGTATTGATACTCTCGTTGTCCCGGGGCATGGTCTGGTAATCCAGCCGGATGACGTTGGACACGTCGTTGGTGACGAGGGGCGTGCCGTTACGGTCGAAGATCTCCCCGCGCTCGGCCTGGATGGTTTCCGTCCGGGTATGGTACACGGTCCTCTGGGACATGGAATAGTAATCCTGTCCGGAGACCTGGAGGTACAGAAGGCGTCCCATATAGACGGCGGCCATGATGAGGCACACCGCGGCCAGAACGGCCAGACGCGGGATATGTTCGCGTTTATTCATAACACAACATTATATATAAGATTTGAAAGGGGGCTCCCTTTCGGAATTATTCGCTGCGCGGGATCAGCCACGGGAGCGCGACTGCGTCGGCGCAGCACTCCTGCCCTCTCGGCGGAGGAGAATGAAGTTTGATCCAAACTTCACGGAAAGGGTAGGAAACGCTGACGCGTTTCCGGAATAATGCCCCTGCGCGGGGCGGGCGGGTAGGCCCTGCTCAGGGCGGGAGGCACGGGGGGACACCATCTCAGGCCGAAGGTTTCCCCCCGTGCGGGGGTTTCCTTGGCCGGAGAGCATAATCCCGGCTGATCACGTCCACATCGAAAATCGATTGTGCATCCCAGGTCCTCGCGCGGACTATGTTCGTTTAGCTGAAACATGCGTGAAATCCCATCTGAAGATGGAATTTCACGGTTTCCTCGGGAGCCTCGGAAACAGCGATCGAAGCGCGCATTGGATTATGGAAGCTGGACTTTAGGTTTCGTCTTTTCTGCAACGCGTCCGTGTAATGGAAGCGCGTTTTGATGGCGGGATTATTCGGCTTCAGAATCGGGCCCGCGCGATCGGTGGCGTCATGTTTCGCCGCGAAGCGTGGGATGTGCGGTCAGGGTTGGTTATTGGTGCATGCTGTCGACTTATGCCATATGGCCAAGGGGGACCCGCACGAGGGAGCACCGATTTGCTTGCAAATCAGTCGGCCATGAGATGGTGTCCCTCCCGGCTGCCCGTTGCGTGACTGTGTCACGCGGCGCAGAGGACATATAATCCGGAAACCCGCAGGGTTTCCTACCTTCTCCGCCGGACCGCAGGAGTGCGGTCCGTAGCTGGGGGAGGGAGGCGGGGGATTACGGCTTGCCGCGGATCTCTTCCACTTTGCCGACGATGCGGACGGGCATGTCGCGGATCTGCTGCCGGGTGAAGACCAGGGGCGGGTATTCCTCGTTATTGCTGAGCAGGGCGATGCCGTCGTCGCGGTAATGGATGCGCTTGCAGACGCCTTCGTTTCCGTTCACCAGGACGATGGCGCAGTCGCCTTCCTCCACGGTCTCCTGCTTCCGGACGATGACCACGTCGCCGCGGCGGATCCGGGGAAGCATGCTGTCTCCCTTGATGCGGAGGGCGAAGAACTCCCCTCCCCGGGCCAGGTCGG
>CACWLT010000047.1 GCA_902761695.1 uncultured Ruminococcus sp. | reverse complement strand
GGATCCCGCCAGCAGGTTCGCGCCGGAAGGAGCGGTCAGGGTGAGGGTCGCGTCGCCGGCCACAGCGCCGGTACCGGAGTACGCCGCGGTGGTGAAGGTCGCCGTGCCGAGCACCATGCCGGACACGAAGAACTCACAGCCCGCCTCCTTGTTGGGGAGCAGGAAGCAGTCTTCCTCGGATTCCTCGTAGTAGACGTACTTGCCGTCAGAACCGGCAGCGGGCGGGTCGAGCTTGGAGAACTCGTAGTTGATCGGGGTGATGATGCAGGAAGGATGCACGAGCCACATCTCGATCTGCTTTGCGGAGACGCCGCGGACAGCGCCTTCGGTGAAGTCATACGCGGTGAGCATGTGGTCGGAGGGAACGACCTCGATTTCCACGTTATCCAGCTCCGTGATGGCGCGGGTGACAGCGGTGGAGCGGTTCTGAACGTCGCGTTCGCGGGCGATGTCCTTCGCGTTCATGAGGATCGTGTTGACGTACGGGGGAATGTACAGATGACGGCCGAACGCGGGGACATTGTTCTCGGTCATGGCCTCCATCATCGCATCGAACACCTCCAGGATGTTGTCAACGGTCAGGGCGCCGGAGAAGGGGACGCGGGCGGTGTTCTGCCAGTCGCTGAGAGCGGTGGAGATCAGGTACTTGTCCATCTCCGGGAATTTCTGGCTTTCGTTGAAGGTCTTGGTGATGTTGCCGATGGACGCCACCTGATTGGTCTCGTCAATGTCGCGGGGATGGACGAGGGTCTTCCAGTAACGGAAGTTGCGGAGGGTCAGGGGAGTCCAGCTGTTCTCGTAGTTGCGGGTCGCTCCGCTGATCACGTCGCGGTTGGCGTCCTTTCTGCCGGAAGTCTTGAGGCTGGGAACTTCGATGGTCTTCGCGGAAGTCCAGCGGTAGTCGCCCTCCTGATTCCGCGCGTAGATCGCACCGAAATGAAGGACGTTCGGGTACGCCTGGCTGAGGGCCTGCGCGTACTGGGTTGCGTAGTTCACGTTCTGCATAGGCATAGTGTCTTACCTCCTGTTATTTGTTGTCTGCCTTTCTGACCGCGGAGAAGGCAAAGTTGAACGGGTTGGTCTGACCGCCCCCGTTCCCGCTGCCTCCGTTCTGGTTGGAGAAGTGCGGGAGCTGATTGCCGCCGTTCCCTCCGCCCGTGCCATTCCCTTCATCGCCGCCTTCGCCGTCTTCCTTGGCGAACGCGGAAGGATCCGACTTCTTCAGCTCTTCCATGAATTCGGCCGCTCCCTCAAACTTTCCGTCGTCGGTCATCTTGAAGGCCTTGGAGCGGAACTTGGAGAGGACAGCTTCCCGCGCGAGGGTGGAGCTGAATTTGAATCCGCCGAGGTACTTGTCCGCGGCATGGTCGTATGCCTGGGCCGAAAGCTTGTCCTGCAGCGCCTTGGTGTCGGCGTCGTATTTGGTCTGCAGCTCGCCCAGCTTCGCCGAGAGGTCGCCGTCCTTGCCGAGCTGATCCTTCAGGCCCTTGATGTCGTTGTCGCGGGTCTTGATCTGCTCGGTCAGTCCTTCGTTCTCGGTCTTTAGCTTGTCTCTTTCCTGTGTAACGGCCTCAAGGCCTGCTTTGGCCGCGGTGATGTCCTTGCCGTTTTCGGCCATGATCTGATCCAGCACCGTCTTATCGGTGATGCCGAGCTTTTCGAGAAAAGAGCGTTCCATGTAGTCTCCTTCGGCTACGCTTTTTACGGGGTCGCCTCCCGCGCCGTCCCGGTGATTACGCCCCCGGATGGGCGAAATAGGCATGAAAAAAGAGCAGTTTAACGACATACTCAGGTCGTGTATTCCATTGCCTCACGGCAAAATGGGCATGAAAAAAGAGCCTTTTTCCGACATGCTCAGGTCGTTGACAAAATGGGTTTTGTGTGATTATTCTTCGGCGACTTCCACCGAAGAGGCGCGTACAGTGAATGCGGCGTAATCCGACCGTCCTGTCTGAACACAGAAGGTTATGGCAGAGCCATTCATATTACAGGAGACAAAAGATGCCCAGGCAAGATCAACGTGATCGGGATAGCCTATCACACCTGCTCCGAGGAAAGAAACGGTGAGGGTGGTGAGCTTCGGCATATCCGGTTTATACCATGCCTGCGCCCACTGGCAAAAGCCAATTCGAAACGTAAGCGACATAGCCTCAGTATCGTATGTCATCGCTTCAATCTCACTGCCATGAAGATAGTAGTGTTTGGCAAACTCTTCGAGAGTCACGGTCTCTTTCCTCCTTTCGGCAGAAGATGGGATTCGTCAGACTTATTCCGAACTGCGTTCAAATCTTTGTCCAGGTATTTGTCTTTGTTGGATGTCCTGTTTGGATTCAGCAGATGGTAATGATCAACCCCGGACCATCCGGAAGCGCCGGCTGTTCCTGGATCGAATTCGAGTTCAACTCCGGTTGGGTTTTCTTGATATGCGAAATGATGATGTTCGGCTGCGGCTGGATGACTGATATCGGACCATCCCTTTTCCAGCAAATCAGAAGCGTCAGGGGGAAGGTTTTCTATAATATCCAACAGATGATCCCTTGTTATGGGATCTTTTCCCGGTAACGTAGCTATTATACCATTTTCTGCATCCGCTGTCAACGTGAAATCGCCGACTTGCCTAACTTTTGATGTATCAACAAGTTTTCCGGCTATCTCTTTTGTCTCTGTCCCGATCTCGGCCAGCCCCACCGTATGAGCCGGGGCGTTCCTGTCGATCTGAGCCTGAAGCTTCTTTCTCGCCGCCCAGCTCGCTTTGGAGGCCTCAGAATGCCCGAATCCGTTCACGGCGGTCCGCTCGGCCTGCATCGTCCGATCCTTCAAGGTGACGAAATCCTCCAGAGCCTTGCGCCGGTTGCGGAGCTGAACAGCGGCGGCGTTGTATGTATCAGTTAGAGCGCGGGTCAGAGCTTCGTCTTCCGACGCCCGCCTCGCTGTGTCCAGCGCCTGACAAGCCCGTTTGCTCTGCCTCAAAGACCGTTCCAAAGCTCTCTGCTTCTGCGAATCTTCGTACATTTCCTCGTTGGATTTCCCGAGGTACTCTCTGGCTGGATCGGTGGAGAATGAGGACGAGGACAGGCCCTCAAAGTACGGGTAGAAATTGTGTCTGCAGTTCCACCCGCAAAGCCCCTCGCCGGTGCCGTATCCGGTGACCTCGTAGAAATTCCCGTACCCCTTCGTCTTGCCGGAGAGGGAGAAGATGCGCCCCTGCCACACGGCATGAGTCGGCCGGGCACCGGCGTGAGCTGTCACTTCGACGAGATCACAGCCCATTTCCTCAGCCTGGGTGATTTGGAGCTGTGCGGTCGTCTGGTTCGCTCCAGTGAGGATGGCGCGTCTGGCGGCGACATCTACTCTGTCACGATGGCCGGAAGGGTAGGCGATCTTTTCATAGCCCTGCTCCGCGATCTCCTTCACGGACTGCGCCACGACCTGCTGCGGGGAGTACGCGCCGGACATCATTTCGATCCACGCCTTGTCCATTGCGTTGTAGTAGGCGTGCTGGGCCGTGTTTGCCGTCGTTCGCGTGAAATTCTTCACGAGGCCGTTCGTCTTGTCAACGCCGGCGTTCAGAACGTCCCGGAGAGCGATGGAGTGAGTAAGGGCATACTGGACGCCTTTCACATCCATGCCCGCCTTCCGGTAGATCTGCTCGTCGTACGACAGGCCGGTGAATCCCGATTCCGTGATCGCCCGTCTGACCTCTGCCTCCGACTTCCGTGTGGCTTTGGCCAACTCCTTTGTCACGTCTGCTTCCAGCTTGGACATTTCCAGGAGCTTCTGAATCTGCCACGACGAGGACGCGCCGACCGTGAAATCGGTTTTCACCATCCGCCGGGCAATCTGCGCCGTGATGTCGGCTTCGACCTCGGACCACAGATTCACAAAGCGCTTCGGCATGGCCTCCAGAAACTCAGGCGTCAGCATCGGTCTTTCTCCGGTTATAAAGCATGAGGTTGAAGCGGAACGGCCCCTTCCTCTTCGGCTTTTCCTCGCCCTTCGCGCCGCCCGGCCCGAAGAAGCCTGCAGGTCCGCCGCCGAAAAGCGAAGGTTCGTCCTTCGGCTTCGCGGTGCGTCTCTTGATGAACATAGGCACCTCCCGTCAGTACAGGAACCGGATGTTTACGGCTGCATTCCCCTCAAAGACCAGGGAACGGACTTCGATCTGATCCTCGGCTGTCTCAAACATACCGCTCGCGGTCATCACGAAGGTCTCTCCGTTCAGCCGGAAGGTCACGCCCTCGTTTGCGGCGATGGCGATTTTTCGGATGTTGAAGTCCGTCCCTTTCGGAGACGAGCTGCGTCCAACCGCCAGGATCGGAACAAGGTCTACATTCGCGGGAGCAGTCTCGACGTAGCTCCCGAGCTTTCCTCTTGCCATGGCTTTATACCTCCTTCTTGAAGTGGGTGCCGATGTTGTACCGGCTCCGGTTATACAGCATCACGGACGAGCCGGTGTACAGGGACTTGGCGATGAAGCGGGCCGTCTCCCGGTCAAAGAAGCCGTCCTCCTTCTCTCCGTAAGCGATCATGCGCCCGCTCGTCCTGAGTACCTCCACGTCCTCTCCGAGCTGTTCCGGGACGATCAGGTACCGGCGCCGGAAGGCCGTGCAGTACGCGGGCTTCGCCACGATGTCGTCGGCATAGACCGTCACAACGTCCGTCCGGACAGAAAGCAGCTCCGCGTCCGTGATGCCGAGGATCATCCGGATCACGGGATTCTGCGAGAACACGTCCACCTCGTACCGTACCTCCGAGGCATACCGGATAACATCCGTTGTCGTGTTCTCCTCGTTGATGAACTTCCGTGTGTACTCGGACGGTTCCTTGAGCTGAGTGAGGTCGGTGAATCCTTCTCCCATCAGCTGATAGTCGGGAATCAGATTCGGGTCAGCGACCACGTTCATGTAAGCGAGAACGGAACTGCGCAGCTTCGGCGCTCTCATGTTCCGGCACCCCCGTTTCCTCCGAATCCGCCGCTGAAGCCCATGATGTCGTCGTCAGACTTCTGCCCGGCCTCTCCTGCCTTCTGACGGGCGGTCTCCTCGTCCTCGCCGTACCACTTCATGCGGTACTCGTAGGCGTTCATGAGGCCCGATGCAACGTCCTGCCTGTCGTTGGCCCGCTCGGTCTCGGCGTCCACCACAATGCTGTCGTCCCAGACGTAAGAGACTTCGTACCCCCCGGCAGGGGCGAGCGAATACAGATCACACAGGGCGTTCATGGCGGCGATCGTACCGTCCAGAGCTGTTTCAAGAGCTTTCTGGATGTCCGTGACCGTCGCATAGCTGCGCTGGCGGCTCATCTTGATCTCCGTCGCGGTCTTGGCCTCATTCTCCTGCATGGAGAGGATGCCGCGGGAAAGACCGGATTTGTCTTCGACCTGCTCAAAGATGGTGTTCAGACCGCGCTTGAAGGGCTCGTCCCGCATTTCCTGGGAGAAGTCCCTGAAAAGATCCTGCGTCGTCTCGTCATCAACGGAGAATTTGTTCATGCGGAACAGCCTCTCCCAGCCGGTCGGGATCACGGGCAGACCGTTCACCGTGGCGAAGGCGTCTTCGGAGGCGTCGATGGCCCGCTGGCCGGACTGATACTCCCAGAGATACCCGTCGTAGACCATATCCGCGTCCTCGGCAAGCCGGACGGCCCGCGCAAAGACGGAAACGCCCAGCGGAGAGGTCGGATCTGCCGTGTTCCCCTGCGGGATGCGGAAATAAGCGAACAGCGGAATTTCCAGATTGTCGATCCTGACCTCCGGTTCGATGTTCTCCCAGTCCTTCACTTCGGAGAGGGGACAGGGTACGCCGCGATCCGACTGAGACTGCGAGCGGAACGCCTCGTTCGTGATTTTATATCCGCTGCCGTCTCTGACGTGCTTTTCCACGCGGTTGTAGATCTTCCCGCCCACCGTTCTCTGCTCCACGAAGGCAGCGGATTCGATCCTGCCCGCACTGTCAAAGGCGATGGGGTAGAACATATCCGCCTGGGCCACGTCGATGCGGATGCTCTTTTCGCCTGAGATATAAGGCTTGAACATGAGTCCTCCGCCCGCGCATCCGTATTCGACCCACTGACGGATCCTCTCGCGGAGCGGATCCAGCTGTGCGTCAAGGAACTTTGCCCGTTCGTTCTCGCCCGTGATGTTGATCTGCATTTCCAGCGTCACAAGGCGGGCCATCTCGGAGGCAATGGTCGCAGGAATGTCCAGATGATGATGGTGACATTTATCCGTCCAGGGGAACTCTCCGCGGTAGAGGCTCATCCACTCGTTGATCCGGGTCTCCATTTCGGTACCGATTTTGGCGCGGTCACTCGTCGCGTCGCCGATGTTTCCAAGTCCCATTCTCTTCCGCAGTCCTCCTATCCAGTTTTTCAGTCTCTCAAACAAGGTTCACTCCTCCCCGATCAGCTTCTTGCGCTCCTTCTCGATGCTGTATTCAAACGCGTCGAGCGTGTCAATATCGGTCGATCCGTCGTCCAGCCGTTCATCCTCCTGCTTCTTGTCGTTCCACAGAGCCTCGCAGAAGGCCGTTCTGAGTGTTTCGCACTCGTCCGCGCGGAGCTTCAGGCGTCCGGTGGACATGAGCTGAGAGGTCAGACGGATGCGCCCGTTGATGCTCGTTTTCAGGGCGTTGCGGACGGTCACGGGCAGACCCTCCTTTGCCACGGCTCCCTTGATGCCTTTGATCAGGATGGATTCGGCGCTGTCACAGTACGCCGTGTCCACCCGCCTGTACGTTTCCAGAATCTCCTTCACAAACTCGATGAAGACCTTGTTCAGATGGAACGGGTCGAGCGTAATGGTGAAGCGGCGGGATTTCAGCGCGATCACCTGTCCGTATCCGTGGGTGATGCCGGTTGCCACAAGCGAAGTCCCTGATTCCGTACCGCCGAAGTCCAGACCGATGTTGACGAGAGCGAGGGCCGAGGGATCGACCGCCGCCACGTCGAAGCTGTGCGGATCCGCGGCGAACTGCTGATAGATGACGCCCTGCGCGGCCACCCATTTTCCCATGATGAACCGCTCGTAGTACACCGTCCCGGCGTATTCCTTCTTCAGCTCGCTTCTGAAATACTCCGTCAGAAAAGGATTGTCGTCGATGGTGTATGCCTGGCAGAAAACGTCGGCGTCCGAATCTATGAACTTCTTGATAAAGTGATTTGGGTTGTCCGGGTTGCACGTCCCGTCAAATCTGCTGTTCGGCTTGTCGAGACGCGATTTGACCATATTGAACACATCTTCGTTCCATGTGGTCATTTCATCGCCGTAGCCATACTCCCATCCAGAACCCTGAACACGCTTTACCGCGGTTTTATTATCTGCTCCGAGAAGGTAACAATCTCTGCCGAACAGCCGGATCGTCCCGCGCTGGCTGCTGAACCGCCCGACAAGCGTATCTCCCCAGATGGAGCGCATCGGATCAATGATGTTCCGGGTCAGCGTTCCGGTGGTGTTGCCCATCAGGACGATCAGCCCGGAGCCGGTGCAGGCGCGGATCCGCATGGGGATCACGAAGTAGTCCATGTAGGTTTTTCCGCTTCGTGTAGCCCCGGTTTTGATATTCCAGCGGTGCCCCTCTTTCATGGCGGCGAAGAACTGCTTCTGCATGACGGAGAATCCCATATCAATCCTCCTTCGGTTCCGCAGTCGCGTCGTCCATGATCTGAGCGAGCACGTCGTCCAGCTTCTCCAAAGTCTCCTGTTCGGTCACATCGTGTTCGGCGGGCGTATGAGCTTCGGCCTCCTGCCGCGTACGTTCTTCCTCCATCTCCATGCCGGCGACCATGAGCTTTATGGCGTCCTTCATGCGGATGTCGTCCGGCTTCACGCTGTTCATGGCCTGTGCGCCCTTTGACTGCATGATCTTGGCCAGAGCAATGTGCCGCGCTCTCATGTCGGCAAGCTTTGCATTGGCTTTGCGGAGGGCTTCGGCGTCAATGAAGCGGTCGTATGCTTCGGCGCGATTCACCCAGTCCCATGTGACCGACCATCTTTCCAGCAGACTTTCGTTTTTTCCAACCTGTACTGCGACGGCCCGGGCGCTCCTTCGCACGAGAGGCACGTCGCTGATCTTTATATTTCCTTTGGCGTCCTCTGTGCGGTACGCCATATCCCGGTAGAGGGAGAAAGCGGCATAGGCTTCGGCGGATTCTCCGCTTCTGCGCTCCCAGATCGACGCCTCATTTTGGCGCTTTGCCATCTCCTCCCTCCTAACGGGAAACAGGACGCCGCCCGAAGGCAGCGCCCGTCATCATAGTTTCGTCAGCAACTCCGCGTTGCTGTAGGTCTTTTGGTTCTGAGCCATCATGCGCAGGAAATCGTCTTTGGAGAAATCGGACAGCCGATAAACCTCCTCGGGCTTCATGCCGAGCTGGCGTCCGATCTCCTGAACGGATTTGCCCTCGCCGATCAGCTCCTTCACGATGGCCTTCATCGGCTCCAGCAGGTGCGTTCCTCTGGCGCGGTTGTGCGTCACTGTGCCGTAGATGTCCTCTGCGTGGTCCGGATGATCCACCACCACGACGGGGACTTTCCCGCCGAGCATGGAGCGGAGCGGTTCTTCTCCCGCCACCGTCCACCGGTGGAAGCCGTCGATGATCGTGTAATCCGGCCGGACGACGATCGGAAGCGTCCAGCCGTTCGTAAGGATCGACTGCGTAAGGAGCTTCAGGTTTTCCTTTGAGACCTTGTTCGGGTTGTAGTCATTCGGCCTCAGCCTGTCCCGGTCTACCCATTGCAGGGTGGAGAGGGGAGCGAACAGGTCAGCCATTTGCCGCCGCCCCCTTCCTGAACTGCTTTGAGTATTCCGCGTAAGACGTGAATACGTCCTGATACACGGCCCGAAGCGTCCTCAGTTTCGGATCTCCCGCCGTGATGCCGTCGAACAGCTTGCGGTAGTCCCGCGGACGCGCCATGCCCTCTATCTTGATCAGGCAGCGGCGGTACTGCTCGGCGACGTGCTTCTGATGGTCGGTGTGGAAATGCCGGTCGGGATGCCGGATCAGCATATCGGTCAGCTCCGCTTTATAATCCCGGTCGGTTTTGCCTTCCAGCGTTTTGCGGTTCCGGCTCGATCTTCCGAACATTTCCGAATCCCAATACAGGGCTGCAAGGTAGGCGTTCGGTTCTCGCCGGATCACCCGTTCCATGAGGTCGGGGTAATATTCGTTCATGCGGACGAGACAGCCTGCCGTGTCGCTGGAGAAGAACTGGCTGACCCGTAGCTGTCCCTTGCTGATTCCCGCCTGCCACATGAAGAGGTAGATGTCCGGGATCTCCACATGCTCGTCGCAGAGGAACTTCCAGACGTCCGCCGTCTTCCAGTCGTAGATCGGGTAGATCTGATGCGCTTCCGTCATGCCCTTTCCGCCGAGACCCAGCGCTGCCATGTACTGAAGCCGCTGGACGGATTCGGAGGCCCGGACGCCCGAGAGCATGATCCCGTCCCGCGTGACGCGGGGAAGAAACGCCTGGTAGTTGTCCACGCGGGGCCTCAGGCGGGGATCCGTGCGGATGGCGAAGGGCGGGGGCTGTCTGACCCAGACGTCAGCTTTGGTATGATCCCAGCAGATGAAGCTTTCGTCCGCCTCGAGCTGATTGAAGCAGGAGAAGTGCCGCCCTTCCAGGCAGTACCAGCTGAAATCCGCGCCGGCGAGCATGAACTTCCGGCGCCAGGCTTTGACGGTTTCCTCGATGCAGGGGAAAATCGCCTCTTCGTCGATGAAGATGACGGTGAGCAGGCTCGGGTCGATCTCCCCGGCCTGGATCAGGGAATAAACGATCTGGGCGACGCACAGGCTGTCCTTCCCGCCAGAGAAGGACATATACACCTTCAGACCGTTTCCGAATACGTTCCTGATCCGGCGCCTCGCCGCCTCCACGACGGTGATGTCACTCTGAACGCGCTTCACAGCCATATTTTCTCACCGCACCGCGGACACACGACAAACCGTCCCCCCTCCGTTCCTGCGCTCTGAGAGGCTTCCTCGGCTGTTGCAACGGGATTCTGAGAGGGGGAGGCGGTCGGTTCCGTGTTCTGAGGCGTCTGGCGGACCGGGCGGACGGGTTCTTCCGCCGCCTGCCGGATGGATTCGGCCTCGTCGCCGTCCACCGTGCCGTATTCGGAAAGCACGGCGGTGGTCTCTTCCGCGTCTGCGATCAGGGATTCGAGAAAGCTGTCGTCATAGCCGGGAATGTCGAAATCTCCGTTCAGCTCGGCAATGATGGCGTCAAAGGCGGCGATGTCGTCCACACCCAGATCGAAGATCCGGTTGTCGGCCAGCATCAGCTTTTTCTTCTCGGCTTCGGACAGTCCGCTTTTGAGCAGGCATTCCCCGGTCTCGCGGCCCATGGAGACGAGGGCGTCCCGGAGGCCGTTGCCGCAGAGGATCATGCCGTCCTCGTCGATGACGATGGGACGGATCTGGCCGAACTTCTCAATGGAGCGGACAAACTCTTTCAGCTGCTTGTCCGTGTGGCGGCGCACGTTGTACTCAGGCGTCCTCAGCTCGGAGAGATTGCGGATGACGATCTCCATTACCGCTCACCCCCTTCCAGAAAGAGGCGGGCGCTTTCGATCTTCTCCGCGGCCGCGGTTACGATGCCGGGATCGATCTCGCAGATCTCCTGCCAGCCGTTCCCGTTCGTGTACTGTCGGGCCGGCCACGGGTGCGTCCCGCACAGGAATCCGTTCTTCCATCCGTAGATGGGCGGGAGGGGAAGATCGTGGTAGTGGATGTAGGCCAGGACGTGTTCGTGCTTCCAGTCGGCGAGGGGACTGTACCGGGTGACGCCCTTGCCGTCCGTATAGATGCCGCCCCCGGTGTAATTCCCGTCCGCGCGTCTGCGCCCGAGCAGGATCACGTCGAGGCTCTGACGCCGGAAGTATTCCCGCTGGGCCTTGTGCTGAACGCTGGAGAACCACCGGGCCGCTTTTGCCGCCGTGTCGGGGAAAAGAAGCTCCTCGTGGGAGGCCAGCCAGTCCAGCCCGAGGCCCACGTTGACGATTTCGCACTCTGCGGGCCTGTGCGCCTCAATCCAGGCGCGGAAGGCGGGGTACTCAAGTTCGCACACGCCGATCATGCTCTTCGCAATTCCGGCCCGCTCTGCGAGGTCTCCGAGGACGATGCTGTCTTTGCCCCCGCTCCAGGCGTAAGCGGCGTTTTTGCCGTCCACGGTCTCGCGGATGTTCCCGACAGTTGTGTCGGCAAGACTGTCGATCTCGTCCCGGCTGACCGTTTCCTCGATGTGCGCCATCGCCTCGATCCAGTCCTCGTTCCTGATGTTCTGTTTACGACCGAGCATCCGCGGACACCTCCTTTCGGGAGAGGATGTAAGCCACGATGCCGGAGAGCAGAACCGTCACGAGGGAGCCGACCGTCTTCCAGACAGCCAGCCCGGCGAGGTTGCCGTAGGCGAAGATCGGAAGCCCGATCACAAAAGACGCCAGGACGCCGAAGAACACTCCGTTCGC
>CACWLT010000046.1 GCA_902761695.1 uncultured Ruminococcus sp. | reverse complement strand
CTCGGAGATCGTGAACGCCGACGAGCCCTCCGGCAGAAAGCTGGACTTCCTCGTGCAGGAGATCAACCGCGAGACCAACACCATCGGCTCCAAGGCCGGGGACGCCGAGATCGCCCATCTGGTGGTGGACATGAAGACGGAGATCGAGAAGATCCGGGAGCAGATTCAGAATCTGGAGTGATTCCATGAAATTCGTAAACGTAGGTTTTAACAATATGGTGAACGCCGAGCGCGTGGTGGCGGTGATCTCTTCGGAATCCGCCCCGGCGAAGAGGCTGATTCAGGACGCCAAGGATCAGGGGCGGGCCGTGGACTGCACCTCCGGGCGAAAGACCCGGTGCGTGGTGATCATGGACTCCGACCACATCATCCTCTCCGCCCTGGCCAACGAAACCGTCTCCGTGCGTCTCAACGGCTCGCCCGAGGACGGGGACGGCGGCGACGGCATGGCGGAGGACCTGGGCGGCTGAATCCTGCTTCGGAACCGGGCGTCATCCCGGCGGCGCGGAACAGGGATATCGAAAGGAGCGGCAGGCATGGCAGAGGAAAAACGGAACGAGGGCATCATTTTCGTGATCTCCGGGCCGTCCGGCAGCGGCAAGGGCACGGTGATGAGTTTCCTCAAGGAGCTCTATCCCGAGGCGGGTCTGGCTGTTTCGGCCACCACCCGTCCCATGCGGGATTATGAGGCCGAGGGCAGGGAATACTTCTTCAAGACCCGGGAGGAGTTCGAGCGGCTCCTGGCGGAGGGAGAGATCCTGGAGCACACGGTCTACAACGGCAATCTCTACGGGACGCTGAAGAGCGAGGCCGACCGCATCCTGGGCGAGGGCTCCGACCTGCTTCTGGAGATCGAGGTGGACGGCGCCTCCCAGATCAAGCGGCTCTTCGGGGACCGGGCGGTGAGCATCATGCTGATCGCGCCCTCCGGGGAGGAGCAGGCCAGACGCCTCAGAGGACGGGGAACCGACTCCGAAGAGGTGATCGCCGGACGGGTGGCCCGCGCCTACGAGGAGATCCGCCAGGCCCCTTCCTACGACTACGTGACCGTCAACGAAAACGACCGCGCGAAGGAATGCGCCGAGGGCATTCTGGGCATCATCCGGGCGGAGCACAAGAGGTCCCGCCGCATGGCCGCCTATATTCACGACTATTTCCCGGACGACGACATGTGAGCCTCATCCGGGCATCCAATCAATCCGCAACAATACGAAAGGGGAGCATATCCTTATGAGCAAAGAAGAGCGCACCTCTGCCGCAGAGAAGTACAACCGCTATTCGCTGGTGGTGGCATCCGCGAAATGCGCCAGAATCATCACGGACGAATACGTGCTGCAGCGCGAGCATGCCGAAAAGCTGGCCGCCAGCAACAAGGACACCGAGAAGAAGAATCCCTACTTCCAGCAGATCCCGAAGGAATACCGGGACGAGAAGGCCGTGAAGACCGCCATCTCCGGGCTGTACAAGGGGGAATTCAAGATCATCGGCGAGGACGGGGAGGATGAATTCCTGACTGCGCCCGGCAAAGCCAACGTGGCGGCTCCCGGCGAGTTCCCCGACGAGGAGGAGCGCGAGGAGACCATCGACAACTTTGCCCTGGACGCCAATACGCCGCCGAAGAAGGTCCCGGCGGAAGAGGACGGGGAAGAGTTCTGATACCCGCGCCGCGCGGGGTGTCACCGGGGAAGGAGGGGTACTGTGTCCCGGCTTGCCGATATCTATATTCTGGACGTTCCGTTTCACGCGGACCGGGCGTATACCTATTACATCCCCGAATCGCTGACGGAGAGCGCCGTGCCGGGCTCTTTGTGCGAGGTTCCCTTCGGACGGGGCAACCGCCGGATGACGGGCGTTGTGACCGCCGTCCGCGACGGGGAGGCCGCCGCAGGGATCAAGCCCGTGGCCTCCTCCGTGGGGGACGGTCCGGTGCTGGACGGGGAGGCCGTGGCCCTCTGTCTCTTCATGAAGGAATACACGCTCTGCACCTTCGGGGACGCCATGAAAGCGGTGGTCCCCGCGGGCGCGGTGTCGAAGGTCATCACATCCTACCGCGTCGTCCGGGGAGCGGGGCAAACCTTTGCCGATGCTGCCGGGGAACGCGGTCGGCTTGTTTTTTCCCTGATCGGGGGGAAGAGCCGGTTCACGAAGCAGTCCCTGCAGGCCGAGCTGGATTTCGACTGCACCGGCACTTTAAAAACCCTTTTCGACGCCGGGCTGATCGAGAAATGCACCGAGGTGAAGGGGGGGGCCGCGCCGAAAACCCGCCGCCTGCTCCTGCCCGGCCCGCTTTACGAATCCGATCCCGAGGGATGGCATCGGGCCGTGGATCTTCTGACGGGGAAAAATCAGCGGGGTCTGGCCGAGGCAGTCCGCAGTCACACCGAAAACGGCGGGGGCTTTGAGGAATCCCTGCTCGAGGAGGAGGCCGGCGTCTCCCATACGGCTGCGCGGACCGCGGAAAAGGTTCTGGCCGGACGGGGGATCATCTCGATTGAGAAAGAGGTGGACTGGCGCAATCCCTTCGCCCCCGAGACCCTGCTGGAGGAGGCGGATAAGGCCGGTCCCGCGCCGGAGCTTAAGCTGACGGAGGAGCAGGAGCGGGCTTACCGCATGGCGGAAGAGCTTCTGGAAAAGCGGGAGCCCGGGGCCATGCTGCTCCACGGCGTGACGGGATCGGGCAAGACCTCCGTGATTCTCGCCGCCATCGAAAAAGCGCTGTCCATGGGGCGGGGAGCCATCATGCTGGTGCCCGAAATCGCCCTGACGCCCCAGACCGTCAACGTCTTTGTGCGCCGGTTCGGGGAGCGGGTCGCCGTGATCCACTCGGGCCTGTCCGGCGGGGAGCGGTACGACGCCTGGAGACGGATCCGGGAGGGGCTGGCGGATGTGGTGATCGGCACCCGGTCCGCCGTGTTCGCGCCGGTTCAGAACCTCGGCCTGATCGTCATCGACGAGGAGCAGGAATACACCTACAAATCCGACACCGCCCCGAAATACCACGCCCACGACATCGCCCGCTTCCGCTGCCGGGAGCACGGCGCCGTCATGCTGCTGGCCTCCGCAACGCCTTCCGTAGTCAGCTACTACAAAGCGAAGACCGGTGTCTACCGTCTGGCGGAGCTGAAGGAGCGGTACGGGAACGCGCGCCTGCCCGACGTGGAGATCGTGGACATGCGGGAGGAGAGCGCGGCCGGGAACATGACCCCCGTGAGCCGCCGCCTGGCAGGGAGACTGCGGGAGGACCGGGACGCGGGGAGACAGTCCATTCTCTTTCTCAACCGGCGGGGATACAACAACTACGTGTCCTGCCGCACCTGCGGAAAGAGCCTGAAATGCCCGGAGTGCTCCGTCAGCCTGACTTACCACACCGTCCGGCGGGGACTGGACCGCACAGACCGGGGGGGCGGGGATTATGAGGAAAACCGGCGGGAAAACGGCTATCTCGTCTGCCACATGTGCGGGCACCGGGAGACCGTTCCCAAGACCTGTCCCGCGTGCGGCGGCGAGCACTTTCTCTTCATGGGCTTCGGCACCCAGAAGGCGGAGGACGACACGGCCGCGCTGTTCCCAGACCTCAGGATCCTGCGGATGGATACGGACACCACGGCGGGGAAGTTCTCCCATGAGCGGATCCTCTCGTCCTTCCGGCGGGGGGAGGCGGACGTGCTTCTGGGGACCCAGATGGTGACGAAGGGGCACGACTTCCCGAAGGTGGCCACCGTGGGGGTGCTGAACGCGGATTCGGCCCTCTGCGCGGACGACTACCGGGCGGGGGAGAGGACCTTCGCCATGCTGACCCAGGTCATCGGCCGGGCCGGGCGGGCGGACATCCCCGGGCTGGCGGTGATCCAGACCCACAATCCCCTGGCCGATGTGCTGAACCTGGCCGCGAAGCAGGATTACGCCGCCTTCTACGAGGGGGAGATCCGGCTGAGAAAGGCCCTGACCTTCCCGCCCTTCTGCGACATGGCGACGATAACGCTCTCCAGCGAGGACGAGGGGTTATTGCAGGTGGTGACCACCCGGATGTACGAGCGGGTCATCGAGCACACACGGGAGGACTTCCGGGACGTGCCGCTGATGCTGTACGGGCCCTTCGAGGCGCCGGTCTACCGGGTTCAGAACGCGTGCCGGATGCGGCTGGTGTTCAAGTGCCGGCTGAACAGGCGCATGCGGGCTCTGCTGGCGGCGCTGCTGACCGAATTCGGTAAGAGCTCCCCCAGAGAGCTGGCGGGAGGCATGGTGGAGACCAAATCCGCCCGGAGGATTTCCGTTTCGGTGGATCTCAATCCCAGCACGATTTGAAAAGTATCTGACTTCCTTACGAGGTTTTTCATGGCTATTCTGAATATTGTCAAAGAAGGCGATCCCACCCTGCGGAAGGTATGCCGGCCCGTGGTGGAGATCACGCCCCGCATCCTCACCCTGCTGGACGACATGCGGGAGACCCTCATCGAGGCCAACGGCGCGGGTCTGGCGGCTCCTCAGGTGGGGATCCTGCGCCGCATCGCTCTGGTGGATCTGGGAGAGGAGATCGTGGAGCTCATCAACCCGGAGATCATCGAGACCGAGGGGGAGCAGGAGGAAGTGGAGGGCTGCCTCTCCGTCCCCGACGTCTGGGGCGTCACCCGGCGTCCCGCTTATGTCAAGGTCAAAGCGATGAACCGGAACGGGGAGGAGTTCACCGTGGAAGGGGAGGGCCTCAACGCCCGCTGCCTCTGCCACGAGATCGACCATCTGGACGGGCATCTTTTCACCGACAACGTGCTCCACATCCTCTCCCCCGAGGAAGTGGAGGAAATGATGGAGGACTGAGCGCCCATGCGGATTCTGTTTATGGGCACCCCGACCCTGGCTGCAGAGGTCCTGCGCGCCCTTTATGAGAAGGACGGCGTCACCGTGGCGGGCGTCGTCACCAGACCGGACAAGCCGAAGGGCAGGGGCATGAAGCTGATCCCCTCCCCGGTGAAGGAATTCGCCCTGGAAAAGGAGATCCCGGTGTATCAGCCGAAGACCCTCCGGGACGGGTCCTTTCAGCCGGTGCTGGAGGAGCTGGATCCGGAGCTGATCGTGGTGGCCGCCTACGGGAACATCCTGCCGCCCTATGTGCTGGAGTATCCGAAATACGGCTGCGTCAACGCCCACGGGTCCCTTCTGCCGAAATACCGGGGGGCGGCTCCCATCGAGCGGGCCATCATGGACGGAGAGCGCGAGACGGGCATCACCGCCATGTTCATGGACGAGGGCCTGGACACCGGGGACATGATTGCCGCCTATCCCTGCCCCATCGAGGATACGGACGACGGCGGCACCCTGACCGAGAAGCTGGCCTCACTGGCGGGGCGGGCCATGTGCGGCGTGGTGGACGCCATCCGGAACGGCACCCTGACGCGGACGCCCCAGCCCGATGAGGGATCCACTTACGCCGCCAAGATCGGCCGGGAGGATCAGCGGGTGGACTTCACAAAGCCCGCGCGGGTCGTGTTCAACCAGATCCGGGCCCTGAATCCCGCTCCCTCCGCCGAGACGACCATGCCGGACGGAAGTACGCTGAAGCTGACGGAATCCATGCCCTGCGAGGACGCCAACCCGGACCACGCGCTGCCCGGAACGGTGCTGGAGACGGTCGGAAAGGGAAACGGCCGGATCCTCATAGCCTGCGGGGAGGGAGCCGTGGCAGTCACCAGCGTGATCCCCATGGGAAAGAAAAAGATGAGCGCGGGAGATTTCGTCCGCGGAAGACGGATCGCCCCGGGCGATGTGCTGGGAAGGGAGCCCGGCGGGGAATGATAATAGGCAGTATTTAAGCAAAAACGGTTAAAAAGCAATTTTGACAAGGTTTTGAGGCAGCTTGACCGCAGAGAAGAACGTATAGTTTTTTCTGCTCTCTATCGCGGTCCGTGTCATGCGCGTTTTGATCGCTGTTTGCGTCGCCCCTTCGGGCAGAGCAAACCGTGAAATTCCATCTTAAGATGGGATTTCACGCATGTTTCGGCTTCACGAACACAGTCCGCGCGAGGATGTGAGATACACTTCTGATTTTCGATGCGGATGTAAGTAGCAAGGATTATGCTCCCCGGCCAAGGGGGACCCGCACGAGGGGCACCTTCGGCCTGAGATGGTGGCCCTCGTGCCGCTCGTCCCGCGCAGGGACATTAAATTAGAAACGCGCAGCGTTTCTTTCCTAAATAGTGTGAACACACTATTATTCCGTTCTGCAGCACAGATTCAGGCTGTCCTGAACAGGAAGAATTCGTATAAATCATAAGGAGTGCCCATGCGATACGGTAACGGGATCGATTTATCCTACGTGGTCCTGGTGCTGCCCGCCCTGCTTTTTACTCTCTGGGCGCAGATCAGGGTCAAAACCACCTTTGCGAAGTACCAGAAGGTGGCCTCCGACCGGAACATGACCGGGGCGGACGCGGCGCGGCTGGTGCTGGAGCAGAACGGCGTCACGGGCGTCACCGTCACCCGGGTGGCCGGACAGCTGACGGACCACTATGATCCGAAGGAGAACGTCATCCGGCTCAGCGAATCGGTTTACGACACCCGGACGGCGGCGGCGGTGGGCGTTGCGGCTCACGAGGCGGGACACGCGGTGCAGTACGCCGTGGATTACGCCCCCATCCGCCTGCGCTCCGCGGTGATTCCGGCCACCAAGATCGGGACTTACGCCGCCTGGACCCTGTTCATTCTGGGAATGGTCATGTCCTTTAAGGGACTGCAGCTGGCGGGGATCATCCTGTTTTCGGCCTGCGTGCTGTTCCAGCTCCTGACCCTGCCCGTGGAGATCAACGCCAGCCGGAGAGCCGTGAAGTCCCTGGAGGTCTCCGGGCTGTCCGACGAGGGACTGAAGGCGGCGAAGAGCGTGCTGACGGCGGCTGCCCTGACCTATGTGGTCGCGCTGGCCTCCGCCGTTGTCAACCTCCTGCGGCTGATCTCCCTCTTCAATTCCGGCAGGGGAAGACGGTGAGGACAGCATGAAAAACGGCAGGGAAGCCGATCCCCGGGCCATGGCTCTCGCCTCTCTGGCGGCGCTGGAGCGGGACGGCCGGTACGCCAACATGGAGATCGACGCGAGGCTGAAAAGGGACGGCGCCGCCCTCGTGCCCGCAGACCGGGGTCTTTTCACCCGGCTGGTCTACGGGGTCACGGAGCGGCGGCTGACGCTGGATTATATCATCGACCGGCTGGCGAGCCGTCCGGCGGCAGAGCTGGACCGGGACATCCGTGACGCGCTGCGGCTGGGCCTCTATCAGCTTGTGTATATGGACCGGATCCCGGATCACGCCGCCGTTTCAGCGTCGGTGGAGCTGATCAAGGAGACGAAGCGGGCCGGGGCGGGACTGGTGAACGCGGTGCTGCGGGCCTTTCTCCGGGTGGGAAAACAGGTTCCGCTGCCCGACGAGGGGGTGGACCGGTACCGGCATCTGGAGGTGAAGCACTCCATTCCCGAAGCCCTGATCCGGATTTACGAGGCGGAGCTGGCCGCGCAGGAGGGGGACCGTTCCGGGGAGTTGGACGCGCTTTTGTCCGCCCTGAACCGGGAGCCCATGGTGGCGCTGCGGGTCAACACCCTGCGGCTGACGGCGGAGGAAGCGGCGGAGCGGGTCGGCGGGGAGATCTCCCGGACCGCGCCGGATATCATAAAGCTGGCCTCCCTGACGGAGAAAGCGAGAGCGGGCATCGCGGAGGGGCTGTGGTTCGTGCAGGACGAGGCCTCCCGGATCGCGGCAAAGGCGGTCGGAGCCATGCCCGGGGATCTGACAGCTGACGTATGCGCCTGTCCCGGGGGAAAGACCTTCTCCATGGCCCTGGATATGGAGAACCGGGGGGAGGTGCGCGCCTTCGATCTGCACGCCAACAAGCTCTCCCTGGTGAAGAGCGGCGCGGAGAGGCTGGGGCTCTGCATTGTCCGGGCTGAGGCGCGGGACGGACGGGATCCGGATCCGGAGCTCGTCGGCCGGGCGGACCGGGTGCTGTGCGACGCGCCGTGCTCGGGATTCGGCGTCATCGCCAAAAAGCCCGATCTGCGCTACAAGGATCCCTCCTCGGCGGACAGACTGCCCGGGATCCAGTGGGAGATCCTCCGGGGAGCGGCGTCCTATGTGAAGCCCGGGGGCATTCTGGTCTATTCCACCTGCACCCTGAATCCGGCGGAGAACGAGGACTGTGCCCGGGCGTTTCTGGCGGAGCATGCGGATTTTGCCCTCTGCCCGGACGAATTTCTGCCGGAGGGCATGCGGACCTTCTTTCCCCATACGGACGGAACCGACGGCTTTTTCGCCGCCAGAATGAAGAGGAGATCGGAATGACGGAGAATCAGACGCCGCAGCGGGCGGATTTCATGTCCATGACGCCGGAGGAGCTGGAGACCTTCATCACTGCGCTGGGGGAGAAGCCCTACCGCGCCGGTCAGCTCTTCGGATGGATGGCCAAGGGCGCGCCGCTCGCCGAAATGACCAATCTGCCCGCCGCCTTCCGGAAAAAACTGGAGGAGGCCGGGGAATACCGTCTGCCGGTCATCGAGAAAAAGCTGGTGTCCCGCATCGACGGCACGGT
Organism: uncultured Ruminococcus sp.; assembly: GCA_902761695.1. Classification (GTDB taxonomy): domain Bacteria; phylum Bacillota; class Clostridia; order Oscillospirales; family CAG-272; genus UMGS1696. The sequence continues at coordinate 7,390 of CACWLT010000046.1, read as the reverse complement.
GAAGTATCTCTTCTCCCTCGCCGACGGGGAGTGCGTGGAATCCGTCTTCATGCGGTACGAGCACGGCACGTCCCTCTGCGTCTCCTCCCAGGCCGGCTGCGCCATGGGATGCCGGTTCTGCGCCTCCACTCTGAACGGCAGGGTGCGGAACCTGACAGCTTCCGAAATCCTCGGTCAGGCGGCCGCGGCGGCGCGGGACACGGGGGAGCGGGTGGACGGCATCGTGCTCATGGGCATCGGCGAGCCGCTGGACAACTACGACAACGTGATCCGCTTTCTCCGGCTGGTGTCGGCCCCCCGGGGCATGGGGATCGGCCTGCGCCACATCTCCCTGTCCACCTGCGGGCTGGTTCCCCGGATCCGGGATCTGGCGGGGGAGGGGCTGCCCGTGACGCTGTCCGTCTCCCTCCACGCGGCGGATGACGAGACGCGCTCCTCCCTCATGCCCGTGAACCGGCGGTATAACATCGCCTCCCTGCTCGAGGCCTGCCGCTACTACTTTGACACCACCGGGCGGCGGGTGTCCTTTGAATACACCCTCATCGCCGGGAAGAACGACGGGGAGGCCGAGGCGGACCGGCTGGCGGCGGTGCTGAAGAAGGGCATGCGCTGTCCCTGCCACGTGAACCTGATCCTTCTGAACGAGGTGGCGGAGACCGGGCTCACCACTCCCGACAGGCGGCGGGCCGAGGCCTTCCGGCAGCAGCTGGAGCGGCGGGGGATCAACGCCACCATCCGCAGACGCCTGGGCTCCGACATCAACGCCTCCTGCGGACAGCTCCGTTTGCAGCGGCTGGCCGAGCGGGAGAAACAGGAGAAACCGGGCTGAATGCACAAAGCATGAACTTTTGAAATGTTTTTGAATTGTAGGAACCGAAGAAACGACGGAATAAATTTGTGAGAGAGCGCATGATAATTCAAAAAAATTGAAAGAACTATTTATATATTTGCCGTATAATAGAAACAGTACCCGTATGCCCGCGCACGGGAACCTCTGTGCGGTTCGGGCGGGGTTCTGTCCGCTACGCCGTCCGTGAAATCTGAGAATCTGATGCTGAACCAGGAGAGATCACATGTTGTTCTACGGAAAAACCGATGTCGGCAGAAGACGCGCCGTGAATCAGGATACCTTCGTCATCCGGAAATACGCCGGGGATGTGCTTTTTGCCGTCGTCTGCGATGGGATGGGCGGCGCCAACGGAGGGGACACCGCGTCCGCCGTGGCTGTGGAGGCCTTCCGGAAGCAGCTGGATAAGTGCGAAAGCGAGCATCCGTCCTTCTTCGGTCTGAACGGCGAGGACATCACGGACGCGCTTTCCGTGGGCGTGACGGAGGCCAACCGCGCGGTGTATCAGATGGCGGTGAGCAATCCGGAGCTGACGGGCATGGGGACGACCCTGGTGGGATGCGTCGTGGAGGGCGACCGGGTTTACGCCGTGAATGTGGGTGACTCCCGCCTCTACGCGGTGAAGAACGGCGAGATCGAGCAGGTCTCCCATGACCACTCCCTCGTGCAGTATCTGGTGGACTGCGGGCGCATGACTCCCGAGGAGGCGAAGGTCTCCACCATGAAGAACCGGATCACCCGGGCGGTGGGGACGGAGAAAACGGTGGGCGCGGACTTCTTCGAGCTGACCGTGGGCTTCGGCGACCGGCTCATCCTGTGCTCCGACGGGCTGACCAACCATGTGGAGCCGGAGGAGATCCGGGATATAACGGCGGGGGTGATGCCCCATGATCCCGACACCATTCAGCATGCCGCGGAGGCGTTGATCGCCCTGGCCAACGAGCGGGGCGGCACGGATAATATCACAGCTGTCATTCTGGCAGTCTGACGAACGGGGACTGCCTATGGAAGTATACGAAAAATACGTCGGACTTGTGTTCGACAACCGATACCGGATCGAAAAGGTCATCGGCATCGGCGGCATGGCCATCGTCTTCAAGGCGACGGATCTGCTCATGCGCCGGACCGTGGCCGTCAAGATTCTCAAGGACGAGGTGGCGGCCGACGAACAGTCCGTCAAGCGGTTCACCAACGAGTCCCGCGCCGTCGCCATGCTGTCACACCCGAACATCGTCAACATTTACGACGTGTCGGTGCGGGAGAACATCAAATATATCGTCATGGAGTTCGTGGAGGGCATCACCCTCAAGAGCTACATGCAGCACCGGGAGGTTCTGAACCTCCGGGAGATCATCAGCTACACCACCCAGATCCTCAGAGCCCTGGATCACGCCCACAAGAAGGGCATCGTGCACCGGGACATCAAGCCCCAGAACATCATGCTCCTGAAAAACGGCGTTATCAAGGTGATGGATTTCGGCATCGCCAAGCTGCCCAACGCCGAGACGGTCACCATGACGGACAAGGCCATCGGGACCGTGTATTATATCAGCCCCGAGCAGGTCTCCGGCTCGAAGATCGACAGCCGCAGCGACCTGTACTCCCTGGGCGTCATGATGTACGAAATGGCCACGGGCCAGCTCCCCTTCACGGCGGAGACACCGGTTTCCGTGGCGCTGATGCAGGTCAACGACGAGCCTGCGCCGCCCCGCTCCGTCAATTCCCACATCCCCCAGGGTCTGGAACAGATCATTCTCCGGGCCATGGAAAAGGAACCGGAGGAGCGGTATCAGAGCGCGGAGGAGATGCTGGGCCAGCTTCTGAAACTGCGGGAGAATCCGAAAATCGTCTTCCGCGACAACAAGGCCAAGAAGCAGAAGCAGAAGACCCAGACCGTGGTGAAGAAGGCCCACCACACCAGCCGCTCCATGTTCCCCATCATCCTGGGGGTGACGCTGGCGTTTCTGATCACGGCGCTGGTGGCGGCCTATTATATTTTCAAACAAACTGCTGGTGAACAGCTCCCTGGACAAATATCAGTCGGTATCCGTCTACGATCTGGTGGGCGCCGAGTACGGGGAGGATCTGATCAAGTGGTTCGTCGATTCGGTGCTGTTCTCTTCTTCGGTGACCTATGCCTACAGCGACGAGGTGCCGAAGGGGTATATCATCGATCAGGATCCCGTGGCGGGGGAAGTGCGGAAGGTGCTCCCCGGCAAGCAGAAATGCGAGATCGACCTGACCGTCAGCCTCGGAGAGAGAACCGTGGTGCTGGCGGATTACGCCGTCCGGGACTACCGTCTGGTGGAGAACGAACTGCGGAAGCTGGGACTGCGGGTAAAAACCGAAAACGTGGAGAACTCCATCTACGAAATCGGCTACGTGGTGCGGACGGAGCCCGAGGCGGGCACGGTGCTGCGGCAGAACGAGACCGTCACCATCTACGTCAGCCACGGCAGCGAATCCGCCAAGACCGTGGTGCCGGACTTCGTGGGCAAGAACGAGGCGGAGGCCTACGTTCTGGCGCTGGACAACCGCATCACCGTGGGCCGGGTCACCTATGAGAAATCCTGGAGCGCGGTGGGCACGGTGCTGCGGCAGAGCGTGGAGGCCCGGTCCCAGGTCCCGGAATTCGAGACCGTGGACATGGTGGTGTCCGGCGGCGCGTACTACACCGGGGACGGAAACCGCATCCCCGTGGCGGACGACTACACCTGGAGCATCGACAAGCTGATCGTGGACGACACGACATCCGGCGGCGACTGGTCGAGTCCCGGAAAGGACAGTGTTTCCGCGGATCCCGGGCAGACCGCCTGGACCGATCCCGAAACCTCCGGCGGAACGGATTCCGGTACTTCCGACAGCGGCGCCTCCGATCAATCGAGCGACAACGGCTGGACGGACGACGGAACGGGCTGGGAGATCGACATCGGCTCCGACGGCGGGGGGGCCTCGGGCGACGACTCCTCCGGCGGCTGGTCCTCCGGTGACGACTGGTCCTCGGGGGATGATTCCTCCGGCACGCCCTCCGACGGAAACTGGTCTTCCGACGACTGGCTCACCTACGACGACGGAAGCACCTGGATCTTCGTGGGCGGGGGCGGAGATTGAGTCCGCGCTGTCCCGATCAGGGGATCGATCATAAAGAAACAAACAGCATCGCGGCGTTTTTCTGCGGTGCTGTTTCTGCCATCGGGCGAAGGGCGGAATGATAAACGGTCCACTCGCCGCAAAGGACGGAGAAAACGCATGGACGAGGAAAAAAAGACGGTCAGAGGCATTGTGACCCGGGGCGTTGGCGGGCTCTACGGCGTCCGGACGGGGGAGGATCCCGAAACGGAAATCCTGTGCCGGGCCCGGGGGATCCTGCGGCAGAAAAAGACCGCGCCCACGGTGGGGGACGACGTTCTGATCGAGCTGTCGGAGGGGAAGGACCTCTCTGACCTGCCGGCGGAAACCGAGGCCTTCCGGGAGAAGCGGTCCGATCCCCGACGCCGCGATCCCCGGGGACAGAAGCCGGGACGCCGGTCCGGGGGCAGCGCCATGGACAGCCGCGCCACAGGCGATGATGAAGACCGGGGCGTGGATGTGGACTGGGTCATCGACGCGGTGGACGAGAGGCGCAGTCTCATGATCCGGCCTCCCGTGGCCAATCTGGACTATCTTTTCGCCGTGATCCCCTGCGCCTCCCCGGAGCCGGACCTGCTGACGGCGGACAAGCTGACGGTCATCGCGGAGAACTACGGCATCGAGTGCGTCATCATCGTGAACAAGGCCGACATCGATCCCGCACGGGCCGCGGAGATCCGGGCGATCTATGAGACGGCGGGGATGCGGGTTTTCACGCTGTCCGCTGCCTCCGGGGATGGCGTGGATGCGCTGCGGGACTATCTCTGTGAGATCGCGGGCGGCGGGCAGGCGGGACGTCATGTTTCCGGGGCCTTCGCGGGGGTGTCCGGGGCGGGGAAGTCCACCCTCATGACCGCGCTGTTCCCGGATCTGAAGCTGGCGGCGGGGGCCGTGAGCCGGAAGATCGAGCGCGGACGCCACACCACCCGACACGTGGAGCTGTTCCCGATCCGGATGGGGGAGAGCGTTTTCTGGCTGGCCGACACGCCGGGCTTCTCCATGCTGGATTTCACCCGGTTTGATTTCTTCCCCTATGAGGAGCTGGCGGCCTCCTTCCGGGAATTTGACGACTGCCTCGGCAAGTGCCGGTACACCAAATGCACCCATCTCCGGGAGGAGGGATGCGCGGTGCTGGCCAAGATGGAGGCGGGAGGAATCGCCCGGAGCCGCCACGACAGCTACATGCGGATCTGGGAGGAACAGAGGAAGGTGCCGGAATGGAAGAGAAAGCAGCGGGCAGAATGAAACGGGCGGTCATCTTTACGGGCGGCTTCTGCGACACGGAGGCCCTGGGGACGGATCAACAACTGACGGAGATCCTTGCGGAGGCGTATGTCATCGCGGCGGACAGCGGTCTTTCGTCAGCGGAGGCCATGGCGGTCCGGCCGGATCTGATCGTGGGGGACTTCGATTCCTATACCGGGACCCTGCCGGAGGGGGATGACGCCCCGGAGATCCTCAGGGTACCGGCGGAAAAGGACGTGACCGACACGGTGCTGGCCTGTCAGATCGCCCTGGAGCGGGGATTTCGTCACCTCATCATCCTCGGCGGGACGGGAGGCCGGGCGGACCATTACCTCTCCAATATCCTGTGGCTCTGCAGCCTGAAAAAGCAGGGGGCGGAAGTCCTCCTCAGCGACGGGCGGAACGAATTCCGGGTGCTGCGGGACGAGCGTGCCGTGATTCCCCGGGTGCCGGGCGTGACGAAGCCGGGGGGCGGGGACGGATGGTACTTCTCCCTCTTCGCTTTGGGGATCGCCGGGGGAGAGCGCTGTACCGTCACGGCGTCGGGATGCCGGTATCCCCTGCCCGCGCCCGTGGAGCTGAACTGGGACAATCCCTCCTACGCGGTCTCCAACGAGGTGACGGCGGAGCGGGCGGAGATCACCGTCACGGGCACGGTCCTTCTGATCCGGAGCCGGGGCTGATCCCTCAGGCACCGGGCGGGCGCGGGACGCATATACTGGCATGCGACACCGCGACGAGGGGGGAGGATTCCGTGAAGGTTGTGATCTGGAAGAGTCCGCGGCTGTGCGTTCCGTTCTTGAAACGGCTCTTCCGCTTCGGCAGGGAAAAATAAGACAGGTATCGTTACTGCGCCCGGCGGTCCGGTTTCTCCGGAATTTACCGTCGGGCGTTTTCGTATGCTTTCGCCGTCTTCCGGGCATGCTTTCTCTGAGGATTTTTGAAATCGGAGGAAAGAAGCGGATGAACGGAAAAGCGGATGTGAATCAAAGGAGCGGGGATGCCACGGGGGAGCTTCTGGCCCAGATGCACCGGAACGTCGCCATGGGCGCGGAAAGTCTGGCCACGATGGTCCCCGGGATCCGGGCGGAGCAGCTCATGACCAGCGTCACCGGCCAGCTGGAGCAGTACGCCGACTTCACCCGGCAGACGGAAAAGCTCATGCGTCTGAGAGCGGTGGAGCCGAAGCAGCCCGCGGTCTGGGAGAGGGCGGTCAGAAGAGGCGGGATCATGGTCAACCGGATGCTGGATCCCTCCGAGAAGAATATCTGTGCCCTCATCGCGAAGGGAACCCGGTCCGGCGCGGAGCAGCTCCAGGACAGAATGGAGGAGTCCGAAGCCCGCGGCTGCGCCGAAGAGGTGTCCGCGCTCTGCAGGGATATCCTCACCTTCGAGGAAGAGGAAATCATCCGCGCCGAAAATCTCTCCCGCCTTCTGGACCGGTGATGAAGGGATAACGCACGGCGCAGAACCACAGCGCTTCCCCACAAATCGGGGAAAAAAGCCTGAATTCAGTTGTTTTTCCCGATTCTTTCCCGTTTCGCCCCGAAAACTGTCGCTCAACCTCTTGCGGTTCCGCAAAAAATCTGATATAATAGAGTATTGCAAGGAGCGGTGAAAGAGGTGGGCCTATGGCGAGCTGCGCAAACTGCGGCAGGGAAATCCCGGACGAAGACAAAACCAGGCTGTGCGACGACTGCAAACGGGTGATCCTGCCCTTCATCAAGTTCATGGAGGGATCGGATACGCCGGCGGTGAAGCGTCTTCTGTCCAACGAGCGGAATCTCCGCAGCGCGGGGGTGACGGATACCGGCATGGACTATCTGTACCGCATCTGTACCCTGCACGACAAAAAATGGCAGTCCGCGCAGGAGGCGAAGGCCAATTCCAGCACGGCGGCGGCCTTCGGAACACCCGACGCGGGAGAGAGCGGCGGAGGAAAGAAGATCACGGCGGCGAATCTTCCGGCCCCCCAGTTTGGGGACAGCGCTCCGGTGCGGAAGCCGCAGAAGACGCAGAAGACGCAGAAGACGGTGAAGACCGCGGAGCCGGAGGAGGAATCCTCCCTTCCGGACGAAGGGCAGTCCGAGGAGACGGTGGTTCCCTTCGGCAGGGCTCTCCCTGCGGCGAAGTGGATCATGATCCTGGCGGGGACGGCCTCCCTCATCT
>CACWLT010000045.1 GCA_902761695.1 uncultured Ruminococcus sp. | reverse complement strand
TCTGCATTCTTCGGGAGTTGCTCCGCAACTCCGGCGGACTGTGTTGCGTCAGCTGAAACATGCGATGAACTCCGTCGGGGACGAAGTTCATCGGTTTGCTCTGCCCGAGGGGGCGACGCAAACAGCGATCGAAACGCGCATGATACGGGGCGCGATGGGGTGAAGCCGGACATGAGGGGAGGCGGCGCGGAATAGAGAAAAAACTTTCTTCTCTGCTGTGTGATGATTAAGGATTCAGGTGTATTTTTGGATCCGGGTCAGTACAGGTCGGATTCGATCCAGTCGACGCCTTTTTGCTTGAAGTATTCCACGCGGGATTCGTCGTTGACGGTCCAGACGCCGACGTCGAGGTTGTGGGCATGGAAGGCGTCGAGCATTTCGTCGGTGAGGACGTACTGATCGGCGTCGATGGAGATGCCGTGGTCGAAGCAGCGCTCCCAGCCGGACTCCCCGGAGCCGTAGGTGAACATGAGGGGCAGCGCGGGGAACATGGCGCGGCATTTCAGAAGGTTATCGAAGTCGAAGGACTGGAGGATGCACTTTTTCAGATCGTACACCTCGGCGGCCAGGTCGAAGATCTCCTTCACCTGCTCGTCGGTATAGGCGCCCTTCAGCTCCACGAAGCAGACCATATGGTTATCCCGCATGATCTCCAGATACCGGCGGAAGGTGCAGAGGTATACCTCGTCATCCGTCTCCCGGTTGAGGAGGGGCTTGGCGGTGAGCTCGGCCAGGGTATGTTCGGTGATGGTGAGGTCGGTGCCGTCGGCGCAGTGGACCTCGGCGTCATGGTTGGTGACGTAGACGCCGTCTTTCGTGCGCCGGATATCGGTTTCCGCGCCGGCCGATCCGTGCTCCGCGGCCTTCTCAAAGGCGAGGGCGGTATTGGGCGGGTATTTTCCGCTGTACCCGCGATGGGCGATCATTTTTGTCATGGGTGAACCTCCGGAGGAATAGGGATGGGGAAAACAGGGGAGCCTTATTGTGTTATACTCTTCCCGAACCCCAAAAGGGAATCTGACTAAGGCGCATAAAAAACGGAACCAGAAAAGATGCGCTGTACGTTACCCCGTGCTGCACGTTCAAAAGAAAGCTGCACCAGTGTTTTTTTAAGTTCTTGCCGAGCAGCTTGCTGCTCTGGGTTTCTTTCAAGAAGCCGCGTTCCCCTTTTTAAATCTTCTTCATCCACCGGTAGCGGTTGACCTTGACCACGGCGACGAAGCATTTCAGAATCTGGTCGGCCTTTAGGCAGGTGAAGATCACCACGGGCGGGAAATGGAAGACGAAGGCGGCCAGATAGGACGTGGGCAGGATGATGCCCCACATGAAGATCAGGTCGTTGATGAAGACGAATTTGGTGTCGCCGCCGCCCCGGACGATGCCGGTGAGGGAGGCCATCTGATAGGCCGTGCCCACCACCGTTACGGAGAGCACCGCCATGAACTGCATCGCCAGCCGCTCGGTGTCCGGGCCGATGTCGTAGAAGGAGAGGATCAGGGGGCGGGCGAGGAAGAGCAGCAGTCCGGTGGCTCCGCCCAGGCAGAGGAAGAGGATCTGCATCCAGCCGGCCCGGTGGCGGATCTCCCTTTTCAGTCCCTCGGGGTCATCCTTGCCCTCGCCCATGGTCTTGCCGATCATGACGGAGGAGGCGGTGGCGGAACCGTAGATGAAGACGGACACCACCTGGAACAGGGTGGACGCGATGGAATTGGCGGTGATGACGGGGGCGTCCAGATGGCCGAGAAACGCGGTCTGGATGGCCATGGCAATGCCCCAGGAGGTCCCGGAGGCCATGACGGGGGAGGCAACGCGGATGAACTTCCCGGTGATCTCCCGCTCGGTTTTGAAAAGCTCGGAGGCCTTCACCCGGAGCCGCCTGTCGAAGAAGGCCAGATAGAGGACCACGATGACGAGCTCCGCAGCGCGGGAGACGAGGGTGGCGATGGCCGCGCCTCGGATGCCCATGGCGGGGAAGCCGAAGTGGCCGAAGATCAGGGCGTAGTTCAGAAAGAGGTTCACCACCAGGGCCGCGCAGGAGTCGACGAATCCGATCATGGCGCACTCCACGGACCGGAGCATGCCGAGGAGCACCTGGGTGGCGGCGAAGAAGACATAGGTAAAGGAGACGATCCGTACATAGCGCACCGCCTCTTCGATGACGTCGGCCTTGTCTGTGAACAGGGACAGCACGGGCCGGGGGATGAGCTGCATGACCGCCAGCATGACGGCCGAGATGCAGAGACCGGTTCTCAGGGCTGCGGCCGCGGCTTTTTTGATGTCGCCGAGGTTCTTTTCGCCCCAGTACCGGGAGCAGATGACCACGGTCCCGTCCGCGACGCCGTTGATGATCATCTGCAGCAGGAACTGGACCTGATTGACGATGAAGACGGCGGCGATGGCGGTTTCCGCGGCGGTCCCCAGCCGGCCGATCATGATGTTGTCGGCGAGGTTCACGCCGTAGACGATGATATTCTGGCCCGCCACGGTCAGGAGCAGAACGATCCACCGCCGCCAGAAATCCCGGCGCACGGAGGGGGCGGAGAGGGCGTTTGTCATAGGTATTCTCCGATTACAGGCGGTCCTCCTGCATCCGCGCGATGTTGGCGGTGCTTTCGGGGAGCATGCCGATCTTCTCCAGGCTCATGCCGGTGCCGATGGCCACGCAGGAAACGGCCTTCGGGGCCACGTGGGTGCGGATGCCGGTGACGTACTCGATCAGCCGGTCCAGGCCGTACAGCAGGGATCCGCCGCCGGTCATGACGATGCCGTTCTGGATGATGTCCCCCACCAGCTCCGGGGGCGTCCTCTCGATGACGGAGCAGATGGCCTCCACCACGGCGGTGATGGGTTCCTGCAGGGCGTCCGGCAGCTCCTGGGATTCCACGTGGACCAGGCGGGGCAGGCCCTGGATCAGGCAGCGGCCCTTGACGTCCATGGCGCGGGGCTCTTCCCGGGGCCAGGCGCATCCGATGCGGATCTTGATCTGCTCGGCGGTGCGCTCTCCGATGAGGACGTTGTGCTTGCGGCGGATATGGCGGATGATGGCCTCGTCGAACTTGTCGCCGGCCACCTTGATGGATTCGGACACCACGATGCCGTCCAGGGACAGGACCGCCACGTCCGTGGTTCCGCCTCCGATATCCACCACCATCTGCCCGTTGGGGCCGGAGATGTCGAGCCCGGCTCCCAGGGCGGCGGCCACGGGCTCCTCGATGAGGAACACCCGTTTTGCTCCCGCCTGCAGCGCGGCGTCATGGACGGCTCTCTGCTCCACCTCGGTGATGCCGGAGGGGACGCAGATGACGATGCGGGGCTTGAAAAACGCGGTTCCCAGCGCCTTCTTGATGAAGTACTGGATCATATTCCAGGTCAGGTCGTACTGACTGATGACGCCGTCCTTCAGGGGGCGGATGGCGACGATATTGCCGGGGGTGCGCCCGAGCATCTCCTGGGCTTCGCGGCCGATCTTCACCAGCTGATCGGTCTCCCTGTCTATGGCGACGACGGAAGGTTCTTTCAGGACGATGCCCCGTCCCTTGACATAGACGAGCACCGTGGAGGTACCGAGGTCGATACCGATATCTTTGCTCATGCGGGTAACCTTTCATCCGGATGATCTATCGAAAGCGCGGCCGCAGGGGACAAAAAACCGGCTTCCCCCGGGCGGCGCGAAAAAGCGGTTCAATATCATTATACAACACGCCGGAGCGTTTTGCAAGGACGAAAGAGAAATTTAACGAATTATGGCGGATATGCCTAAGCGGCTTCGCTGCGGCGGGGCGGACATGGACAATCCGCGCTCAAGGCTTTTTTCCGGGGCCGTCCCCTTGATGCGGCGCGTTTTTTGTGATACAATGGCAGGGAAACAACAGGCAGGAGGAACGGACATGAGCTTCGGAAGGAACAGCGGTTACACCATAGGATTTCTCGGATTCGGACAGATGGGATCGGCCATCGCGGAGGGGCTCGCCCGGTTCTGCCCCGGCGTATCGGAGGGGAGGATCCGGTTGGCGGCCTACACGCCCCATGCGGACAGGCTGAGGGAGAGCATCGGGGTTCTGCCCGTGACTCCCTGCGGATCGGCGGAAGAGCTGGCGGAGCTCTCGGACGTGCTGCTTTTAGCGGTGAAGCCCTATCAGCTGGAGGCGGCGGCGTCCGGGATCCGGGACGGGCTGGCGGGGAAGGCGGTGCTGTCCGTGGTCAACGCAGTGGGTTTTGAGAAACTGCGGGAGTTTTTCGGCCCCGGGGTACGGGTGCAGTATGTCATGCCCAACACCCCCATGCGGGTCGGCGCGGGCGTGGCCCTCTTCGAGCAGGAGACCAGCCTGACGGTGGAGGAGGGAGCCGAGGCGGAGGCGCTGTTTTCCACCCTTGGCGCGGTGCTCCGTCTTCCGGGCAGTCAGATGCGGGCGGCGGCGTCCCTTTCCGGCTGCGGACCGGCGTTCTTCTTCATGGCGGCGGAGGCTCTGGGAGACGCGGGGGTGAAGAACGGCCTGAAGCGGGCGGACGCGTACCGGCTTGCGGCGGCGGTCATGACGGGGGCGGGGCGTCTTCTCTCCGAGACCGGCGCGCATCCCGGCGAGCTGAAGGACGGCGTCTGTTCCCCCGGCGGCACCACCATCCGCGGCGTGGCCTCCCTGGAGCAGGACGGCTTCCGCTCCGCCTGGATCCATGCCGTGGACGCGACGCTGGGGAAATGAGCGGGGAATTCGGTCTTTACTTCCCGGTAAAGACGGTTTTTTGAAGAAACATCGGCATTTTGACATAAATCCGCAACAAAATGACGCATTGCTCTTGCAAAGCGAGGGGCGGCGTGCTATAATCGGTTTGTAACCAAAGCAGAGGCGCGGTGAGAATGGCGCAGGGACGGGGGACTCCGGACATGGGAATCCGGATGCCGTCCCCGCGGAGGTCGAACCGCCGAAGGGAAGGGATCCCGCTTTCCCTGGGGTATGCCGGAATACGGTATGCACTGTCACGAACCGTGGAGCGCTGCTTGCGTCGTCTTTTCCTGAAAGGACGTCCGGCGAACGATACGCGGGACGTCCTGTTTTTGTTTCAATTCTATTTGGAAACAGGAAAGGAAACCCGACATGAAGCACAGGAGTCTGAAACGCGCCATTCCCTTTATTCTGCTGGCCGTCGTTCTGGTCATGACCCTGACGGTCACCGTATTCGCGGACGGGGAAGATGCCGGAGGAGGGGGCGGATCCTTCGCTTACGCCACGGCGCTGTCCCTGCTGCCGCCGCTGATCGCCATCGTGCTGGCCCTTATCACCAAGGAGGTCTATTCCTCCCTGTTCGTGGGCATTCTCGTCGGCGGGCTTCTGGCCACCAACTTCTCTTTTGCCAAAACGCTGGATACCGTTATCAGCGACGGCATCATCGAATCCGTGGCCGGGAACGCGGGCGTGTTCATCTTCCTCGTGATCCTGGGCGTGCTGGTGGCGCTGCTGAACCGCACCGGTGCCTCCGCCGCCTTCGGAAAATGGGCGGAGAAGAACATCAAGACCCGGGTCGGCGCGCAGCTGGCCACCTTCTTCCTGGGCGTGCTGATCTTCATCGACGACTACTTCAACTGCCTCACCGTGGGTTCCGTCATGCAGCCCGTCACGGACACCCACAAGATCTCCCGGGCCAAGCTGGCGTTCCTCATCGACGCCACGGCGGCGCCCATCTGCATGATCGCCCCCATCTCCTCCTGGGCGGCGGCGGTCGCGTCCTACGCCGAGGGCACCGGGTATTCCGGCCTGTCCCTCTTCGTCCGGGCGATTCCCTACAACTTCTACTCTCTTCTGATGATCGTCTTCATCATCGCCCTGGCGCTCATGAAGTTCGATTACGGCTCCATGGCGGTCCATGAGAAGAACGCCGTGGAAAAGGGCGACCTCTTCACCTCCGGCACGGAGCACGCCGCCGAGGACACGGGCAGAACCGGCACGCACGGCAAAGTCTGTGATCTGGTGATCCCCATTGTCCTGCTCATCGTGGTCTGCGTGATCGGCCTGGTCTACGTGGGCGGCTTCTTCGGCACGGACGCCTGGGGCGGTACCGACTGCGCCGGGGACTTCATCGGGGCCTTCTCCAACACGGACGCCACCCTCGGCCTGCCCTGGGGCGGCATCATCACCCTGATCGCGGTCATGATCTATCTGGTCTGCCGCCGGACCATCACCTTCAAGGAGGCCATGGAGTGCTTCCCGGAGGGCTTCAAGGCCATGGTGCCCGCCATCCTGATCCTGACCTTCGCGGGTTCTCTGAAGAACATGACGACTCTTTTGGGTTCCTCCGAATTCGTGCGCAGCTTCATGTCCGGGGCCGCGGCCGGGCTCACTACCTTCCTGCCCGCCGTGATTTTCCTTGTGGCGGTGTTCATCTCTTTCTCCACCGGCACCTCCTGGGGCACCTTCGGCATTCTGATCCCCATCGTCACCAGCATTTTCCCGGCGTCCTCGGAGCTGATGTACATCGGCATGTCCGCCTGCCTGGCCGGTTCGGTTTGCGGCGACCACTGCTCCCCCATCTCCGACACCACCATCATGTCCTCCGCCGGCGCAAGGTGCGACCACATCAACCATGTGTCCACCCAGCTGCCCTATGCCGTCACCGTCGCGGCGGTGTCCTTTGTGTCCTTCATCGTGGCCGGCGCTCTGGGCAACCTGCTCGGCGGCGTCCTCACCGCGGTGATCTCCCTCGTCATTGCCGTGGCCCTCATGATCGGCACGCTGTTCGTCATCCGCGCCATGACGGCGAAGAAGGGGAAGTGATTCCATCCTTCACCCTCAGTACGGGAAGCAAAGACTAAGCTTTGGTTTCCCGGCGGTGGAGGCATAAAAATCCCGGATCAGCCTGATAAAGCCGATCCGGGATTTTTATAATGTAATGTGTCAGCCGGAACCTGGAGCTGCGTCAGTTCTGTCCGTAGGCGTCTACGTCGAGGCCGTCCAGGACGCGGGCGGTGTCGTTGACCACCTTGTCCACCAGGTCGTTCGTCGTGTAGAATTCACCCACGCCGTTGACCACCACGAAGATCTTGCCGCCGGAGAGATGGCCGGTGGATTCCGAATAGTACTGGTAGAACCGGAATTCCGTCGCCATGCCCGAGGTGTCCTCGTAGGTCATGATGAGACGCACGCGGTTTTCGTCGGCGATCAGGGCCGCCCGGTCCTCATCGGTCAGGGTGGCGTATTCCTGATTCGTGATGTTCAGCATGGTCTTGTAGTACTGCCGGAAGTTGTTGACCTCCGCGTTGGGGATGTGCACCCCGGAGTTCACCTCGTCCACTTCGAGGGTCGGCGTGGTGCCGTCCTCCGCGAAGCCGTGGGTCAGCCGGTAGTCCACGTCCACGTCCTCGCCCTTGAGGGTGATGCGGGATACCTTGGTGATGTTTTCGAAGAAGGGCGTCGGGAAGATCCAGCGGAAGGCGTCGTCCTCCAGCCAGCCCAGCTTGTCGGTGCCCACCTTCACGAGAGTGGTATAGCCGTAGAGGTTGGACACGGCGTAGTAGTACCCGTCGCTCTGGAGGGCGGAGACGAAGACCGTGAACTCATAGGCCTGGCTCTTGCCGGTGGTCTCGTCCGTCACGTCGAAGTTGTAGCGGATGGTGTAGGTGGGCAGATCGTCCTCCGTGATGACCAGCCCGTGCTCCTCCAGCTCCTCATCCGTGGGCATGAAGGCCACAACCTCCTCGCCCTCCAGGGCCATGAAGTTGTAGAGGATGGTGAAGTACTCGTCGTCGTTGAGGTCATAGGCCTCGCCGTTCGAGCGGTCCTCGGGGCGGGGGTACAGCAGCAGGGCTTCCACGATGGCGTCGGGATTTTTCTGCTCCTCCGGCTTGGCCTTCCGGATGTTGACGAACAGGTCATTGCCGTGCCAGACGGTGAACTCGTTGACGAACATGTAGGTGTTGGTCGAAAGTCCCGCCGTCAGCAGGGGAGAGAGCAGCTTGTAGGCCGGCTGCAGGATCGTGTCCGCGATGGTGGTGGACATGATATAGACCGCGCCGGGCCGGGCCTCGTAGCTCACGTAGTAGCCGCCCTCGGTCAACAGCTCGTCGCCCACGTACAGGGTGTAGACGTCGCCGTTCGTGGCGGTCAGGGTCCAGGATGCCTGGGGATGGTCGAGACCGTATTCCGCCAGACCCGCCTCGTCCAGATCCTGGGCTACGCGCATCATGACGGTGGGCTTGCCGGCGGAAACCACCAGGGAGGAGAAGATCTCCGGATCGAAGGACAGGCCCGTGAAGCCGTCCAGCTGGAAGGTGTCCGTGGCATCCCGGTAGACCCGGTAGCCGCCGAATTCGTTGTCCACCTTGATTTCCTGGATCTCGGAGCGCTCCAGGGGCTTGAAGATGTAGAAGGTGGTCAGGCGGGAGGTGGTCCTCACCTCGCCGGGGAGCAGATCCAGGTCCACGTCCTTGTTCTCCTCCACCTTGACCGCGCCCCAGAAGTTCACGTGCTTGGTGACCTCCTCCACTTCCCCGGTGGTCTCGTTCTTGACCTCGGTCTTCTGGGGAATGAAGGGGATGAAGGAGACGATGAGCAGCACGGCGAAGGCAATGGCCATGCCCACCGTCACCCGTTTGATGGCGTTCAGATTCATGAATGCTTTCTCCTCGTCATGACGACCAGTCCGCAGATGGCGAAGATCGCGGGGATCACCGTGGTCATGCCGACGGTCCAGCGGTTGGCTTCGGCGGTGGTGACGGTGATGTCACTCTTGTCGAAGGGCTTCAGCTCCAGCACGGCCAGCACGCGCTCCCGGCCCACGGCCTTCATGGCGGCGGAGAGGATGTCGTCGTTGGCGTAGGCGTTGGAGTCCAGGTAGTCCTTGGCCGCGAAGGAGGGGCTGCCGGCCGCGATCACGTAGGAGTAATAATACTCGTTGGAGACGATGCGGGTTTCCCGGGAGATGGTCACCAGGTTGTAGGAGCCTTTGTCATAGACCATGCCGTCCCGCACCAGCTCGGAGGTGTCGTAGGACTTCAGCACCGGGGAAACGTCCCTCGAGCCGTTCAGACCGCCGCCGTTCTCCCAGAGGATCTCGATGGGCGCGGCCTTGCGGATGATGGACTTGGGCGGGGTGGCCAGGGCGTTCAGGTCGGAATAGATGGAGGCGCCCAGGGTGTCCTTCTGGTATTCCGCGATGATGGAGTAGCTGTCCACGGACATGGCGTGCTCCGTGTCGCGGATCATGGTCAGGGGCGTGAAGGCGATGCCCCACTCCTCGAGGAATTCGTTCAGGTTGGTGAGCTTGTCCGCGTGGGCCGGATCGCCGAACACCATGAGGCAGCCGTAGCGGTCCAGGAACTTGTCCACCTTTTCGATCTCGTTGCGGGACGGGTCCTCCGCCTCCGCGCCGATGAAGTCGTATTCGGGGTCGTAGATCACCAGGATGCGGCAGTCGTCGTCCACGGTTTCCTGGGACAGGTTGATGGGCGTCACGGTGAAGCCGTTCTCGTCGAAGAGCTGCATCAGGGTCAGGGCGTCCTGGGTGTTCAGGGCCTCGCCGTGCTCCGTGGTGAAGGAGACGATGGGCTTTTCGGTCTGGGTCACCTGCATGATGCCGGAGATCAGCCTCTTCTCGCCGGAGTAGGCCCAGACGGTGGAGGGATCGTTGACGTCGTTGAAGGTGAAGAAGGCCGTGGCCGCGAAGTTCCGCACCTCGCCGCCGCTTTCCACGATGACGTTGGTGGTGTTGATGTCGGAGGCGGTGGTCTGGTAGAACTCACGGAAGAAAGAGGGGTTCTTCAGCACCGACACGGCGTCCACGTGGACGTTCGGGAACTCGTCCTGCAGCTGGAGGGCCGTGGTGTAGATGTAACGGGTATAGGAGGAGTTCTGGCCGTTCATGAGCTCGTCCGGCTCGGAGGCGAAGTGGATGTTCACGTCCTGGCTCACGTCGGACATGATCTCCTTGGCCTCCTCGGACAGGGTGTACACCTGCTCCTTGGTCAGGTCGATATACCACATGTACTTCCGGGCCAGGGCGGAGAAGATGATGTTGAAGATCACCACCACGGCGATGAAGGCGATGGTGAAAGCGGTGGCGGCGGATCCGTACTTGAATTTTCTGGAATTGAAAATGCTGTTTCTGTTCATCTTGATCCTCCGGCATCAGGCGTATCTTCTTCTCTCGTACACCCAGACGGCGAGGAACAGGAAGACCGCGGTGATGGAGACGTAATAGACGGCGGCGGCAATGTCGAAAATGCCGTAGGTGAAGTTGACGTAGCGGGAATAGACGGAGATCCAGGACAGCACGGAGCGGATCACGTAGGAGTCGATGAGGTTGTTGAAGATGGCCGCCACCACAAAGACCAGAAGAATGGTCATGGTGCCGATGGAGGCCGTCACGGTGGATTCCGTCAGGGTGGAGACGAAGATGCCCACGGCAATGAAGCACATGCCGAGCAGCAGCATGGCGATGAGACATCCCACGGCCCGTCCCACGTTGGGCTCGCCGTAGCCGAAGAGGGGCAGGTAGTAGACGCAGGACAGAAGCACGGTGCCCGCGAACATGGTGAAGGCCGCGAGGAACTTGGCGAAGACCATGGCCGGGATGGTGACCGGGGAGGTCATGAGCAGCTGCTCGGTCCGGGTGCGTCTCTCCTCCGCGAAGGAGCGCATGGTCAGAAGGGGAATGATGACGATGTAGCCGAAGATCATCAGCTGGAAGTAGCCGGACACGTCCGACGTCTGGGTCTGGAAGGTGGAGAAGGCAAAGACGAAGCCGGACACCGCCAGAAACACCGCGATGAACACGTACCCGAGGGGCGTCGTGAAGTAGGTCCGCATTTCTTTTTTATATATGGCAAGCATGGCGCGTCTCCTTTATCTGTTTCCGGCCCGTTCCGTGATCCGGACGAAGACCTCTTCGAGATTCATGCCCACGGCCTCCAGCCCCAGGATGGGCCAGTTCTTTTCCGCCATGGCGTAGAACAGGGGCTTGCGCACGTCCGTGTTCCGCTCCGTTTCCAGCCGGTAGACGTAGCTGTCCAGCTCCCGCTCCCCGGTCAGCTCCACGGACGTGACGCCGGGGATGGCGCTGAGGGCTGCCTGCACCTCCCGCTGGGGACCGGAGATCTTCACGCTCCAGCGGCGGTTCTGATCCACGGCCTGGGTGATGTTTTCGGTCTTCTCGTCGGCGATGATCTTGCCCTCGTTGATGATGATGATCCGGTCGCAGACGGACTGTACCTCCGAGAGGATGTGGGTGGAAAGCACCACGGTGTGGTTCTTGCCCAGGGAGCGGATCAGGTTGCGAATCTCGATGATCTGCTTGGGGTCCAGACCCACGGTGGGCTCGTCGAAGATGATGACCGGGGGATTCCCCACCAGGGCCTGGGCGATGCCGACCCGCTGCCGGTAGCCCTTGGACAGGTTCCGGATCAGGCGGTTCTTCACGTCGTCGATCTTGGTGACCTTGCGGATCTCTTCCAGGTGCTTTTCCCGGTTGAGCTTGCAGGCCTTGATATCGTAGACGAAGTTCAGGTATTCCTGAACGGTCATGTCGATGTAGAGGGGGGGCTGCTCCGGCAGGAAGCCGATGAGCTTCTTGGCCTCGTCGGGGTTCTCCAGAATGTCGATGCCGCCGACCTTCGCCTCGCCGGAGGTGGAGGAGAGATAGCCCGTCAGGATGTTCATGGTGGTGGACTT
>CACWLT010000044.1:16696-18188 GCA_902761695.1 uncultured Ruminococcus sp. | reverse complement strand
ATCTCAACCCCGTGTCCGCCCTGGTCCACAACAGTGTGATTTCCGGCGACGACTCCTATTCCATCGTCTACAGCCACGACAACATGACCATGAACAACGGTCTGAAGGGCGACTTCTGCGATCTGCGGAGCTTTGAGATCCTCGACTTCTCGACGCCGTGGTGGCAGGGCGCGTCCCAGGTCTTCACCATCCAGAACAAGCTGTTCGCCACCGCCAATTCCATGGCCATGAGCGGCATCTACATGAACTGCACGGTGTCCTTCAACAAGGCCCTCTGCATCGACCTGGGCATGGATCTCCCCTACGAGAAGGTCAAGAACGGCGAATGGGTCCTGGACGAGATGATCGGTATGGCGGAGAAGGCCAAGGTTGACCTGGACGGCGACGGCGTCTACGGCGCTAAGGACCAGTGGGGCTTCCTCACCGCCTCCTACGGCTGGCTCCAGTTCCAGTCCGACATGGGCGCGGGCTGCATGGAAAAGGACGATCAGGGCAACGTGCTCTTCACCGGCAACGTGGACAAGATGATTGCCGTCATGGAGAAGTTCGACCGGATGGACGAGTTCACGCAGGCCTCCTCCGGCACCGACTACAACGTGGACATGTTCAAGGAAGGGCGCGGCCTCTTCATGTTCTCCGAGAACCGGAACCTGTACGAGAGCATGCGCGACTCCTCCGTCTCCTACGGCATCCTCCCCGCGCCGAAGTTCGACGAGACGCAGGCGAACTACGCCTCCGCCGGTTATGACATCTACTGGGGCGTGCTCCTGTCCTCCGCATCCCATGAAGAGCTGATCTCCTACTGCCTGGAGGCCATCAGCTGCGAGAACTACAACAACGTCATCCCCGCCGTGTGGGAAACCGTGCTGGGCGCCAAGCTCTCCGACGCGCCGGAAGACACCGACATGTTCCACATCATCCGCGACGTGCAGTACGTGGACCTGGGCTACGCGCTGAGCCAGTCCATCGGCGGCCTGAGCAACCTGGTGTTCCTCCACACCAACACCAAGGCCGACGCGGCGGCCTCCTACATCCAGAAGATGATGAAGTCCCTCAACAGAGGCACGGAAAAGTTCAACGAAACCTACGCCGGGCTGGGCGGCTAATTCTGACAAACGCTCTCCCTTACAATAACTCCCCGAAGTCCGATGCGGCTCCGGGGAGTTTGTTTTATGCGCAGTTTATATTTACTTCTGTTTGTTCTTCCTGTTTTTCTTCTTTTTGCCGCCGCTTGCCTCTTTGGTGCTAGAATAATCCTGGTACATTGTAAACTCTAAATCTTTATAGTGGGATTTAGATGCTTTAACTTAGTTCTTGCATCATCAGTGGTAAACTGCCAGTCAACACCTTTCTGCACAGCGTTCCTTGCAACCGCCCACGGTTCAAGCAAGCTGCGCAGTGTGGGAAGGTCAGGAATGGCCTCGCCGCTCTCGTAAACGGGGATCAGGGCGCCGTCCGAATTGATGGCGTAGTAATCGTATTTCAGCTTGCT
>CACWLT010000044.1:0-16641 GCA_902761695.1 uncultured Ruminococcus sp. | reverse complement strand
GTGTATACGATGACGCGGGAGCCGTTGGTCACGCCCTCGTCGAAAACGCTGACCTTCTTGGCGGAGTGGGTCATGAAGTAGTCGGTGGTCAGCTCGGAAAGCTCCACCATATGCAGCCACTCGGCTCCGACGTCCCCGTTCACCGAAAAACCGCCGTCCACCGTTCCGCTGAAGGTGAGGGGGATGCCGTCGGAAAACAGGGAAATCTCGCCCGCGTGAATGCCGGTTCCGGGGACAACCCGTATCTCGGAGGCCTCCGCCGGATCGCTGACCAGGGAGAGCCCGGTCCCGTCGATTTTCAGGTATTTCGTGCTTCCGTCCGCCTCGGCCGTCACCGTATAAAGATCCTCGGTAATCCAGCGGAAGGTCCACATGAAGATCTCGCTGTCGCTGGGGGCGAAGAGGTGGTTCGAGTTGTTGGAGGTGGACATGACCGTCAGCGCCATGGCGTCCAGGGTATTCGGAGCGGAGGAGTCCGCCATCAGCGCCCTGCCCGCCGCGACGCCCGCCCAGTGCATCAGGCCGCAGGTGACGCCGTCCAGTGCGTAGGGATCGCTGTCGATTTCCACAAAATGCCAGAGATTGACTCTGTTGTTGGCGTCTCCCTTGTTGTTGCAGCAGCAGAACCGGGCGCCGGTCGCACCGCCCTGCATGTTCCAGTACCAGGAGCCGTTGCTGAAGAGAAAGTTGCCGTCATCGTTTTTCGTCACCGTGAAGGCGGTCTTGTTCTCTTCGTCCGTAAAGGACAGGCTGTTGTTGCCGCCGTTATAGACATACTGCTTCGTCACGCCGTCGGGCGCATAGCAGTAGGCGTACACCTGATTTTCCGTGCCTGGCACCTGCTCGAAGAAGTACAGGGCCGCATTGTCGGTGGGATAGCTCTGGGCGGGCTTGGTCTTGGTGATGCCCATTCTGGAATCGTCGCCCGTGGTGGTGTTCCGGTAGTAGCCGCCGCCCGGATGACCGATGTAGAAGCCATCCGCACCGCCGGAGATCAGCTCCGCGACGCATGAGCGCAAGCAGTATACTTGTAATTCGGAGCAGAAGGGTCTTTCTCATGGCTTCTCCAGGACGGGAGGATGGTCCCGCAGTTCGGATACTACGGGATTTTATTTTATATCAAAAAATCGCCTGATTTGCAAGGGCTATCCACACCAAAAAACCGCAGCCGGCACGCATATTTTCCCCCGTTCTGCCCCGTAAACACCTGAGAAGGCGGAATTGTTGCAGAGATTTTTTTCACTGACGCAATTTTCCCGAAACGCGCCTTTATGGCCGGGGGAATTCCCCTTGACAAACCGCCTCCCCGAGAGGTATAATGTGAGTGGAGGGGAGTTCTTTGTTTTCCGGGAGCGCGTTCAGGTCAGCGGGATCCCGTGTTTTTTCAGCTTTTCCCGCAGAAAATCCGCCGCGAGGATCATATCCTTCGCCGGTGTCGCGCCTGCTTCCCGCTCGATGGTGAGCCATCCGTCAAATCCGGCGGCGGCCAGGGCGGGCAGATAGACGTCAAAATCCACGTCCCCCTCTCCCAGGGGCATTTCCTGCCAGGTTCTTCCACGGCGCAGCCCTTCCCTCCAGCCATCCCTTATTTCAGCGGGATAGCGCGGATCCGTGAGATGCTTCTCCGCCATGAGCCCGTCCTTGGCATGGGTGTGCACCACGTATCTGCCCAGATGCCGCAGCGCCTCCTCCGGCCTGTCGTCCGCGCACATGACCAGATTGGCCGGATCGAAATTGACGCGGACGCTGTTTCCGTCAAGGGAATCCAGAAGCCCCCCGAGAACCGCGCCCCGCTCCGGTCCCGTCTCCACGGCGAACACAGCCCCCACCCGGTCCCCGCAGGCGGAAATCCGGTTCAGCGCCGCCCGCATGGCCTCCTTTTCCGGGCATTCCCGCTCCGGTACGACGCCGATATGGGATGTGACGATGCCGCAGCCCAGTCCGTATGCCAGCTCCAGCGCCAGGCATGTTTTTTCCACGCATGTCCCGTTTTCCTCCGGGTCGTTGTATTCATATCCGCTGAGCCCGCAGAGCGCGGTCAGAGAGAGACCGTATTCCGTGAGAAGCGCGGACGTTTCCCGGTACGGATAGTCCCGCACCGCCTCCGCCGTCAGATCCCCCACGGACACCGTGATCTGCACGCCGCCGATCCCCGCCTCCGCCGCCTTTTTCATGCTCTCCTCCGCTCCCGTCCGGAAGCAGTCCAGCATCGCGCCGATTTTCATGGTCATATCCTCCCTCAAAAGGTATTTTTCTTGTTTTTCCGGGTACGGCACGGACGCCGCACCGCGAAGGTTCCGTTTTCCCGCCCCATTCCAACTTCACGAAAGCAGGTCTTTTTATGTCCAAATCCATCATCACCCTCATCGACGGCGAGACGGTCTCCCCCACCTGCGCCGGACGGATTTTCAGCTACGCGGCTTCCCTCGGCGCCCCCGCAGCCCGGGAGATCTACGGCTCCGGCTCCGCCCTCAACGCCTGGACGGACGCCATACTGGAGCACACGGTCAGCGCGGTCTTCACCATGGAGGGGAACGCTTCCTGTGCCATGGTGATCGGCGCCGTGGAGCTTCTGCACACCCTGTCGCCCGGCGGGGACGGAACGGTCTTTCTCCTGGTCACGGACGCCGATCTCTCCGCCCTGGCCGTTCATCTGAGAAAGCGGGGCATGGAGGTGATCGGCATGGGGAGCCGGGAGAGCGCGCGTCCGCTGTGGGTGAAGGCTTGCACGGCGTTTGAGCCCCTGGAGCTCCCCGCCGATCCCGCCCGGCCCGACAACTTGGCTGCCAGCCAGAATGCCGTCCGGACCGAGGAACCCCCGGCGCAGGCCGAGGAAAAAACCGGAGCGGAGATCCCCCAGGCCGCCACGAACCACCGGGTGCGCCTGGCCCTCATCCGCCAGATCATCTCCGCCCAGATCACGGAAAACGGCGGGCGGGTGCGGTCCCGGGAGCTCTTCCGGGTGCTGTCCGCCGATCCCAATTATCAGCTGGATCAGAAAAAGTCCCGCCGCAATCCTCTCGACTACCTCCGGACCCAGTTCGACCCATGGTTCGTATTTGAAACGGGGGAAAAGGGGACCTGCTGGATTTCGGAGAGGCACGCCGCCGGAGCCCGCGCCCCGGAAGAGGTCCCGAACGGAGCTCCCGCAGAAATCGCGGACGCCGCCCCGGAAGAGGAAGTGCCGCATGAGCCCGCGCCCTCCTTCTCCCTGCCCGTTCCCCTCGAGGCGAAGGACATCTCCTCCGAGATTCTGACCAACCTGGGGATCCCGCTGATCCACGCCGACCGGGCCGCGGAGTTTCTGCCCGGATGCCGCAACATGCGCGGGGTGTACAACGCTCTGCGGCGGGCCTTCGGCAACGAACCCGGAAAGACCTATTACGAGATTCTGAAGGCGGTGCCCATCGCGTTCCCGGCGGCGGAGCAGAGCGCGAAGGAGGAGGACGATTCCGCCCGCCCCCTGACCCGGGAGGAGATCGACGAGCTGATGGGAGAACGCCGTACCGTTCCGACGGAAATCCCCTCCGCGCCGGATCCCGCACCCGCGGATAACGCCGCCCCGGAGGATCCGGCCGATGAGGAAGCCGGGGACAACGGTGTGGAGGATGACGCGCTCCGCCTTTCCTCCGGTCCCGTCCGCCATCTGCTGGAACGGGGCGTCACCAGCGACAAGGCCGTCCGGATCGTGAAGATCTTTACCGAGAGTCCCAACCAGCGGATCGCCTACAACGAGCTGCGCAAGGCCTTCGGAAACAAGGGGAGCCAGTACCTGAAAATCATGAAGGAGTACGGCTGGGAGAACGGCTGATCCGCCCCTCGACCGAAAAAACTCTGCAAGGACGTCTGTGTCAGCAGAGTTTTTTGTTTGAGGTGGCCTCAGGCCTTCTCGCAGAGCAGGACGAAATCGTGGTCCGTCACACCGGGATCTGGCAGCGCACCGGAATTGTCCGAGACAAACCGCCCCTCGTCCAGGTCGTACAGGCGCACCCGGTCCCACACGCCCGTCAGCCGCATGGTGACCGGAACCGCTTTTCTGCGCCGCAGGGAGAACTGTTCCCCGCGTCCTCCCATCCCGTCGTCCACCGCCCAGGAGAAGGCCGGACCGCAGTTCTGCAGATAGAGCAGGCAGACCCGCCCGCCGTCCGCCAGGAGCGCCTTCTGCCGGTATCCCGCGACGGGAGCCAGAACCGGGGGCACGGCGAGAAAATCCCCCGGGGTGAGGTCGGAGAGGGGCACCGTTCTTCCATTTCCATGCTTCTCTCCTCCCAGGACAAAGCGGAAGGGGACGCCGGTCGTAAGGCTCCACTGCTCCGCGTCAAGGAGCTTCTGAAAATCCGGGCTTTCCGCCTTCACGCAGAACCGGTGCCTGCCGTCGGTGGCGGAGCGGTCCGGACACCATTTCCATCCCGGGAAGCGGCAGTCCGGCTCACCCGTCCGCCAGAGGTCCTCCAGCCGGGCCTGCGCTTCGGTGATGTCCACATAAAGCGGCGGATCGGGCAAAAGAGGGCGCCCGTCCAGTTCCCGGAAAACCTCCTTCACGGCGCGGTACTGGCCGTATCCCCGCGCTAACCAGGAGACGCATCCCGGCGCTCCGGACAGCAGCGTCAGCCAGACCATGTCCCGGCTCAGAAGAGTCAGCAGTTCCTCTTTTTCGGGAACATCCGCCCGCCGCAGAGGGATCGCCTCCCATTCGCCCAGCATCACCGGAACGGCAGCGGAAACGTACTGCACGGCCATGTCGGTGACGGCGGCATAATCCAGTCCCGGGCGGGATCCGCAGATATCCGGGTAATTGTGGAGGGAGAAGAAGTCCGGCCCGATCTTCCTCGCCCAGTGAATGGGATCGTGGCCCAGAAGTCCCACCCCGGGATT
The DNA here is from genome assembly GCA_902761695.1 of uncultured Ruminococcus sp. Classification (GTDB taxonomy): domain Bacteria; phylum Bacillota; class Clostridia; order Oscillospirales; family CAG-272; genus UMGS1696. Next base: position 11,766 of record CACWLT010000044.1, on the reverse strand, counting down.
GCTGACACAGACCGGCAGATCGGGAGAGAGGGCGCGGATGTAATCCGTCATGTCCCGGTGCCAATCCAGATAGGCGGGGGTAATCTCCCAGCGGAAGGTGTTCATCCAGAAAGCGGTGACAGCATTCCCGCACGTCGGGATCCGAGAAAAAATCCTCGTAGGGCACCAGCTCCTCCGGGTGGAGCAAAAAGCGCTTCTGGGCGGGGGATGCGGCGTCGATCTCCTCCCTTGTCCACAGCCTGGTCCCCCAGTAGGTGCGGGTGTAGGGCTGGCAGTAGAAGCTGCACTCCGGCTCCGTGAACAGGCAGAGCTGCAGACGGATCCCGTATGGTTCCGCCTCCCGCAGATAGGCCCTGATCTTCTCGAGGAGTGGCCGGTTGACCCGCCCGCCGATGTCCAAGCCTTCCCAGGCCGAGCCGCCGCTGTCCCCCCGGGGAAACATCCGGATGGCGTCGGCGCTGTCCTCTTCCGAAAAGAACCGGAACAGCTTCCGCCAGATCCCCCGGGTGGCGTGCTGGAATTCGATGAGCTTTCCACCGTGCTGGGAATCCGCCGCTAACTCCTCGTCCACGTAATCCGTGGAGAAATAGCACGCGAACTGCCCCGTCGGAAGATACCGCCCGCCGTCCTCCCTGCGGAAATACCGGCCGTCCCATGAAGTGCGCGTCATGGCTCTCCCCTCCCGTGTATGTTTGCTTTTCTACAGGATACCACACTCCCGCCCCCTTGTCAAGGACCCGGTTGACAGAACGCCCGCGGGTTGGTATAATGAGCCTGACGGCACAGCCGCATCCCCAAAAGGAAGGACGATTCCCATGCTCTCTTCAGCCATTCGGCATCTGACCGACAACTCTGTTATAAAAATCCCCGCTGGCGTCCACCGCTTCACCGAACCTGTCCGGATCTCCGGCGTGAAAAACGTCCGCATCGAGGGCGAGGACGGCGCGGTCCTCATGGGGACGATCCCCCTCTGCCGCAGCGACTTCACCGAGGGGGAACCGGGGCTGTTCTCCGCCGCCGTTTCCCGCCCAGTGGACGGCTTCTGGTCCGGATCCCGCCGCTATACCAATGCCCGTTATCCGAAGTTCACCGATCCCTCCCTTCCCTTCGGCGGATATGCCGCAGACTGCGTCCTGCCGGAGAAGACGAAGAACTGGGAAAATCCCGCGGGAGGCTACATCCACGCCATGCATAAGCATCTCTGGGGCGGCTTCTCCTACCGCATCGACGGCAAGGCCCCGGATGGCTCCCTCCTGCTCTCCGGCGGCTGGCAGAACAACCGGCAGATGGGCATGCACGACGAATACCGATACGCCGAGAACATCCGTGAAGAGCTGACGGAGCCCGGCGAGTGGTACTATGACGCCAAAGAGGGACGGCTGTACGTGATCCCCTTCCCCGGAGACGATCTGAACGAGGGGGAAGCCGCCGTTTCCGAGGGATTCTTCATCTTCGAGAACTGCGAGAACATCGTCCTCCGAAATCTCACCTTCGCGCGCTCGGTCCGCACCTTCATGAAGACGAAGGAGCCCCTCCTGCGCAGCGACTGGACCATTTACCGGGGCGGCGCGGTCCTGTTTGCCGGTTCGGACCGGTGCGCCGTCGACCGCTGCGTTCTCCGGGACATCGGCTCAAACGGCGTGTTCGTTGACGGGAACTGCACGGGGATCGCCGTTACCCGGACCCATCTGCGGGACATCGGGGCCTCCGCCGTGTGCTTTGTGGGCCATCCGGACGCGGTGCGCTCCCCGCTCTTCGAGTACGGCGAGACCCAATCCCTCGGCGAGATCGACCTGACCCCCGGCCCCCGCTCGGACAACTATCCGAAGGACGGCCTTGTGGAGGACTGCCTCATCGAAGGCGTAGGGCTGACGGAAAAGCAGGCCACCGGCGTGGAAATCTCCATGGCCGCCCGGATCACCGTGAGAAACTGCACCGTCTGCCGCACGTCCCGGGCCGGGATCAACATCTCCGAGGGGACCTTCGGCGGCCACGGGATCGAGGGCTGCGATGTGTTCGACACCGTCCGGGAGACCGGGGATCACGGCAGCTTCAACTCCTGGGGACGGGACCGGTACTGGCACCTTGAGGGACTGGACGACCGGGACGCAGGGCAGTACGCTTTGCTTGACATGACGGGGCAAAACGTCATCCGCCGGAACCGCTTCCGCTGCGACCGGGGCTGGGATATCGACCTGGACGACGGCTCGTCGCAGTACCTGATCGAGGAAAACCTCTGCCTGCGGGGCGGGATCAAGCTGCGAGAGGGCTTCTTCCGCACCGTGAGGCGCAATATCTGCGTCAACAACGGCCTGCACTTCCACGCGTGGTATCCGGAGAGCGGCGACACGGCGGAGGACAATCTGGTCTTCACGACGTACTCCCCCTACGGCATGCCCGCCCGCTGGGGAAAATCCGTGGACCGCAATATTCTTTTCGATCCGGCCGTACCGGAGGGGACCCTTCTCCCGGCCGGGGAGCTGTCCGCCGTCTCCGGGCAGGATGCGCATTCGGTGAAGAGATTCCTCCGGTTCCATAACGGCGCGGGGGGCGATTTCCGTCCCGAAGAGCTGCCGGAGTTCGACGGCTTCCCCACGGAGTTCGGCGTCCGGTACGCACCGCTCCGCGCCATCGCCCCGCAGCCGGTCATCCCCACCGTGCAGTCCGCTCCCGACAACGCCGGGGAATCCTCGTCCCGCGTCCGTCTTCCGGCCTTCGGTCTTGAAGTTAAGGACATCGAGACAGAGGGGGAGGTCTCGGTCTACGGAACCGCGGAGCACAACGGCACACTGGTGCTCTCCGTGGACGAGGGCTCCTCAGCTGCGGCACTCGGTCTTGAGCCGGAGGACGTGATCGTCACCTGGGGAGGCCGGGAGATCCGGAGGTCCGCCGATCTGACCGCCATGAACCCGTGGGAGGGAGATCCCCGTCCCCTTCACGTCCTGCGGAAGCAGAAAAAGCTGGCCCTCTGAGCCCCCTCTCCGGCTCACGGCCAGGCGCAGATTACGACAGGAAAGAGCGTTTTGGGTCACCAATCTGCCAACGATGAATCATCTTTCGGCATCCACAGCTATTATGCGATGCGGGAGGCAGATTCCAAGAAAAGCCTTTGCGCACAAGGCATTGAGACCATATTAATACACCGGCCATGACGGTTCTCCTTCACGGGAGCGGACCGCATGTCCGGTGCTTTTGCTTTTGTCGGATTCTCGCCTCGTGAGACAGGCTCCTATATTTCCTCATTCCCGGAGACGGTGAGAACAACCGTGATCCGGTGATGTCTTCTCCGCTCCGTCTGCCAGAAGATGTGGTACTGGGGCGGCATGGTCACGTGATAGGCCTTAGGCTGACCGGCGTTCAGATCCACCGGAAACCGGTCGAGGATGTCCGTGAGCGTCAGTCCCCCTTCTGCCGGTCTGACCTCCAGGGTGACGCCACGGCGGGTGAGGCGGACGGTATTTCCGTCGGCTTCCGGCCGGGAAAGCGTGTGGAGGGGCCAGGTGATTTCCACGTCCTCCCGCCCGTCGATCTCGTCCGTCACCGTCAGCCGCCCCTCTTCCAGCATCAGCGTCCTCGTCCAGCGCTCAAGGGACGGATACGCCGCGCTCAGATCCAGAACGGCGGTCTTTCCCTCCCCCTCGTCCGTACAGGAGACGATTCTGCCTGTATCCTCAACGGAGCCCACGGCCTGCCCTTCCCCGTTCACAAGGATCGCGTTGTGCGCCCGGGTGGTCCGGCACCAAAGGCGGTGATGCTCCGATCCGTATTCCCGGCCGAAATAGCCCGAGGGGGACACCAGCGCGGTCCCGCCGAAAAACAGGGCGAAGGACCCCTGATCCGCGTGCCGGTGACTGCAAGACCCGAATTTCGACGCCCTGGCCAGCACCGCCAGATCCTTCTCCGGATGCGCCAGATCCGTGTGCATGCTGACAAAGCCCGCGTCCGGGAACACCGCGGTATCCGCCGCCTCCCTGTTCAGAAGCGCCGTCGGAGGTTCCCCGTCGGGCAGATAAAGATCCAGCAGGTGGAGGAGATAAAGGTCCGTCTTCTCCGCCTCCTCCGCGCGGAGCCGCGCCAGTTCCGGTCCCGTCCTCGCCGCGTACACCCGGAGCGGATTCTGGGCGAAAAAGCCCGGCCATTCCGGATCCGCGCTCCCGCACCAGTAGCCGTCGCCGAAGGGATGATTCTCAAAATACGGGGACGCGAAATGGAGGAAAAACTGCGGCAGCCGCTGATAGAAGGGCCGGTCCAGAAAGCGGCAGCCCGTGAACCGCTCCACCAGGGAGAAGAAGGGCAGATACCACTTTGTGTAGGAGGAAGCATAGAAAGGTCCCTCCGCCCAGCCGCCGTCCGGGGTGCCGTAATAGGGGAAGATCCCGCCGTAGATGTCCAGAGCCTCGTCCAGCCACAGAACGGCCTCCTCCCGGGACTGTACGCCGGTCCCCTTCAAAACCGCAGCGGCCTCACCCAGATAAGCGGGGATCCGTCCGGCGTGGGAATCCCCCGGATTCTGAGTGAAATCCAGCCGTCTCAGCCGCTCGAAGCACTGCTCCCCGTAGGCCCGCACGGTCCGCGCCGCGTAATCCCGTTCCTTATCGGACAGAAGCGGCCAGAGCAGATCCAGCGCGGCGGGCAGGCACCTCGCCATGGACAGACCCACCTCGTCCCCCCACCGTCCGACCAGCGAGCAGGGCCCCGCCGGATTCCAGTCGCAGAAGGTCAGAAGAAGCTCCTTCGCGTGTTTCCCAGCCGCATTGTCGTCCAGAACGGCGTATCCCAGGACGCAGGCGATGAGATCCCGATCGCAGAAATCCCGAAAGCGCCCGAAGTATTCCCGGTACGGCAGCGCGTCGGGATCCCGGTGGAACATGGGCCGCTCCGGAATCCCGTCCGCCATGGCTGCTTCAATATTGCGCCTGAGGGTTTCTGCCACGGACGTCCGCTCACGCAGCGCGTCAAGATCCGAAGGAGAGAAGAGATGGCGGGGCCGCTCCTCCGGAATGGCGTCGTACAGGGCCTCCCCCGTCGTCCTCCGGATGGTCACGGCGCGCTCGGACAGGGTGAAGCGGATCTCTCCCCGCTCGGCGTCCCCGGCGAAGAGGTTCCAGGTGTATTCCCCCGGACCGGGCAGGGGATCGGGCACCAGATAGTTTTTCTCCGTGCTCCCCCGCCATATCTCCCGACCCTCCCGGTAGAGCACCGCCGTATAGAGCGTCTTCCCCGGCACCTTCAGCCAGGTGAGACAGGGAGGATTCTCCTCCACAAGCCGCCCCTCCTCCGGGAACGGGAAGATCTCTCCGGGCCTCTTTCGCCGCTGTTCAAGCCTCTCCATGCTCCGCCTCCCGAGAAAACCAGTGGTATTCCCCCGTGACGGGATCGATGCGCCCCACCTGTTTTGCGGGAATGCCGGCCATGATGGCGTAGTCCGGGGTGGATTTCGTCACCACAGCCCCGGCACAGACCAGATTGGCCCGCCCCAGCTTCACGCCGCCGGTGACCGTTACCCCGGAGGCCAGCCAGGATCCCGCGCCGATGACGATGCTGTCGTCCCCGTCCCCCTCTGTCCGGGCGGAGAAATATCCCGTCGCCGGATCGAACTTGTGGTTGCCCGCCGCCAGAGAGCAGTGGGGACCGATGAGGGTGTTCTCCCCCACGGTCACGTTGCCGTTGAGATAGCTGTACAGGCCGATATACACGTTTCTGCCGATCTGCTCCTTCGGGATCCGGATCACCGCTCCCGGAGCCACCTTCACGTCCCGGCCGCCCAGTCCCAGCATGTCCGCCCGCCGCGCGTCGTCCGGTCCGTTGTTGGACTGACTGCAGTAGGCCGTGATCACGCGGAAGGTTTCGTCGTCCAGCGCCATGATGCTCTTCCTCCTTTTCTCCGTCCAGACCGCCGCTTTACGCCAGACCCGCCAGCCGCTCCCGCATCCGGGGAAGGGCCGCCTCGAGCGCATGGGATTCTGACGCAGCGTTGACAAAAACCGGGATCCGCCCGAGAGGAGCCGGATAATCCCGCAGAAGGACGCCGCCTTCATAGGATTCGCCGCTCACGAGGTCCGTCCACGTGCCCCGGGGGAGATAGACGTCACGCTTCTCCGCACGCTCCAGCACCGGCGCGGCAAGGAAGGCGTCCCCGAGGAGGTATTCGTCCTCACAGTCCAGACAAAAGGGATCTTCCGCGTCCCAGAGTGCCAGCGCCCGCATGAGGGGAAGGCCGGTCTTGGACGAAATCCTCCCCTGCTCGGCGAGATAAGGGCGCATGTCGTCGTGGAGGGAGGCGTATATCCGGTAGAGGTTCCGGATCGGCTCGTCGAAATCGTAGGGACGCATGACCTTGCCGTGGGTCTGGATGTTGGGCGAGAAGCAGGCAAGCTCCAGCCCTCTCACGAACACCTCCGGCTCGGGGTCGGTCTCCTGATTCCGCGCGGGACGGTACGCCGCCATGTCGAAGCTCATAAACGGCAGCCCGGACAGCCCCGCCGTGAGACAAGCCCGCAGGATGACGCGCAGATAGAACCACTCCCGGAGCTGATCCCCCGCCCAGAGGAAGGGATACCGCTGCGCGCCGATCCCGCCTCCCCGGGAGAAGTTCATGCCGCCGCCGGGGAGCGCGCTGAAATACCGGTACAACTTCGCATTGTAGAGGGTGGGATACCAGTGATGGGCTCCGGAGGTCTCCCGTCCGTCCGCGAAAATCAGCTCCTCGTCGTCCGGAAACAGCTCGCAGAAGTCGATTTTGGAACCACGCACCCCGGCCTCCCCCGTCAGCGGCCCCCAGACGTCCTTCGTCCACCAGTCCCACGCCTCGGGATTGGTGATGTCGAGATAGCGGTGGGTCTTTTCCCTGTCCCCGGGCGGGTTGTCGGCGGGATTGAAGCTATGGGTTTCGGGAATCTCCCGGGATCCGTCCGCGCGGCGTCTGACATAATAGTCCGGCTTCGCTCCGAACACCGTGTCCGCGTCCCCGGGCAGCTTGCCGCAGAAGTGGTAGAGCATGACCCGCTTTCCGTCCTCCCGGAGCCTTTCCGCCACGTGGGCGAGGTCCCCGTTCGCCTCCGGCTCGTAGGCGTCCCAGCCCTCCGCGATAACCGCCTCCCAGGGGAAGCCGTTTTCCTTCATGGCGTCGGCCATGGCGAGAATCCCCTCCGGCGTGCTGAAATCCGGAGCATACCTGCAGACCTCGGTGCCGTACAGCCATTCCGCCGGTTCGGGGGCAAATCCCGACAGGACGGAATAGCCGTAAAGAACCTCCTCCATCCGGTCCGAGGCGACGAGATAGAGGTCCATGGGCGCCCTTCCCATCACCCGCAGCTCGTACCGCCCGTCCCCGGCGGAGTCCAGATCGAAGAGGCACCGCTCATACCGGTTGACGAACCATCCGTGTCCCTCGGAGGAGACAAGGAGCGGGACGGGCACATAGGAATTCCCCCGCCATTCCAGCCAGCGGTCCGCTGCAAAGATCTCCGTCCGCGTTCCCCGCCGGTTGAGGCTGTCGAAGCGCTCCCCCGTTCCATAGATCCGCTCCTCCAGTCCGAAGACGCCCTCGACGGAGACAGATTCCTCCCCCGCGTGAAGCCCGGTCAGAAGAACGGCGCGGCGTCCGGAGGGAGTATAGAACTCAATGCCCCCCTCTCCGACGACGATCCGGGAGCCGTCCCCCGCCGTGAGGGTATTTCCGTCAAGGGTCAGAGGCTCCTCCGCCGTCCAGGGCTCCTCACCGAGATCCCGGGCGAGGATCTGCCCTGCGCCGTAGGGTCTGAACGATCCGTTCTCCGCCGTCCGCAGCCGCCACAGGTGACAGCCGCAAAAGGTCAGCCGGCAGGATACGCCGTGAAAGTCAAAATCATAATAAGCCGCTGTGCTTGCCATTCCATTCCCTCCGATCCGTCCGGGTCCCTGCCCGGTACGCCGTTATTCCTTCATCATCAGATTTCCGTTGTCGGTGCGCCGGATCCTGCCCTCACGCTCCGCCCGAGCGGATGCCTCGGAGAAGAGCGCGCTCACCGCTGCGGTCATCCGGACAAAGCCCATCTTCTTCGCCGCGCCCCGGATCAGATCCTCCTCCGGCAGGCAGAACTGCTCCCCCAGCGCGGCGCACAGGGCGTTCACCGCTTCCTCGGCAGGATGTCCTTCGGACCCCGCAGGGCCTCCCCCTCTCCCGCCGTCCCGTATTCCGCACGGCAGCCGGTCGATCCTTACAGATTGATACTATTGATTATAGCATACGGGCGGACAACAGTCAAGAATCAAACGCCTCCGGCCCCGAATACACGCCCCCGTCCGAACTTCACTTTTTGCGTGACAGCATCAACTTTTTTTATAAAAACCCTTGACAACGGGGGAGGAATCTGCTATAATGTCACACGTCGGAACGAGAGCGGAATCCAAGCGATACGGACCGACGCGGAATACCGGTATTGTGTAAAGGTAGCACAACAGACTCTGACTCTGCATGTCGGGGTTCGAATCCCTGTACCGGTGTCAAGACAGGTTCGAAAGACCTGTCTTTTCTTTTTGTTTGCAAGCCCGGTCACACCGGAGAAAGGGGAACGCCATGCGCCTGTATGATACGCTCCTTGCGCTGAACGACGAGGGAAGGATCCCCTTCCATATGCCCGGACATGCCCGATGCGGCTCCTTCGACTACCTCGGCGGGCTGGAACGCATCGATTTCACCGAGATCGACGGGCTGGACAATCTCCACGCAGCGGAAGGGATCCTGAAGGAAGCCATGGGTCACGCGGCGCGGGTCTGGGGGGCGGACCGGCTCTTTTTCTCCGTTGGAGGATCCACGGCGGGCATGCTGGCGGCGGTCCGGGCGCTCTGCCGGGGAGGAAAGCCCCTCCTGCTGGCCAGAAACGCCCACCGGTCTGCCTATCACGCAGCCCTTTTGAACCGCTCTCCCCTGCGGTATCTCTCCCCCCGCATCCATCCCCTGGGATTTGCCCTGGACGTGACGCCGGAGGAGGTGGAGCAAGCGCTTCTCGCCCATCCCGATACGGGCGCCGTGGCCATCACCTCCCCCACCTACGACGGGGTGGTCAGCTACGTCCGGTCCATCGCAGAGGTCTGTCACCGGCACGGAGTCCCGCTGCTGGTGGACGCCGCCCACGGAGCGCATCTGGGTTTTCTCGATCCCGCCGTTCCCTCCCCCGTCTCCTGCGGCGCGGACGTGACGGTGATGAGCCTGCACAAGACCCTGCCCGCCCTGACCCAGACCGCCGCCGTCGCCGTGACGGGTTCTCTCGTTAATCCGGAGGAGGTGGCCGCAGCTCTGGCGATGTTTGAAACCTCCTCCCCCTCCTATCCCCTGATGGCCTCCGCCGACGGATGCGCTTACCGGATGGAGGATCCCGCGCTGTTTGCGGCATGGAGGGAGAGGATCGCACGGATCCGGGAAGCGCTCGGTTCCCTGCTGTTTGTTCCGGAGGATGTCTTCGCCTTCGACCAAAGCAAGCTGATCCTGCAGAGCCCTTCCCTGAACGGAGAAGAGCTGGCGGCCCGTCTGCGCTCCTGCGGTATCGAACCGGAGATGACCGCGCCGGACTACGTGCTGCTCATGACCACGGCCGGAACGACCACAGCCCACGCAGACGCCCTGATCCATGCGCTGGCCCCCCTGCCCCGCCCTCTGTCCCGGCCTTTTCCGGACGCGGAGGAACCCGTGCTCCCCGAGGCGGTCCTTGATCTCCGGTACGCGGCGGACGCCCCCTTTGAGGATGTCCCGGCGGAGGAAGCGGAGGGGCGTCTGTCGGCAGATTTCATCACCCCCTATCCCCCGGGCATCCCGCTGGCGGTTCCGGGCGAGCGCATTGACAAGGACGTGCTGGCTTCTGTGGAGCGGTACCTCACCCGGAGAGTCGCCGTTCTCACCGGACGCGGAGCCATGAACGGAACGCTCCGGGTCATAAAGGAGATTGAACCGTGAAAAAGAACATCAAGCTCCCCAAGGGAGAAGAATGGCGGCGGGCGCTGATCCTCGAAACGGTCCGGGCCGCCGTCCTTGCGGAGTACGAAAAGGAACCCTGCGATTCCGAAGACGAGGCCCTGATCCTGGCCTGGTGGAGGCTGCTCAATCCCTTCGGCACGCCGGACCGGGAAAAGACGGAAATCACATATACCGCCGACGACGATACGCCGGAGGAGAACGCCGACCTTCCGCCCCTGCCGCCCCGGATCCGCTGGCTCACGGCCCATATCCACCCCGACGAGCCCCTGAAGCCCTCCGTGGACGATCTGCTCCTTTACGACCGGATGGACCTGGAGCGCGGCGCCTGCTCCCACTTTATCCTGGACGGGCTGAAGATCAGGAAGATCCGTTGATCCGACACATTCATGAAATAAAAAACAGAGATCTGCCGGACCGTCATTTTTCTCAAAAGGCATTGCAAATGTCCCGCTTTTTTGGTACAATATACGCAACACCACTTGTCATGAGGAGGATACTCCATGAAAAAAGCAGGTTCCCGCGCGCTGGCGGTTCTTCTGAGCCTTTTGATGCTTTCCGCCGTTTCCTGCGGCGAATCCCAGACCAATACGGCAGCTGACGCCGATTCCTCTGCGGGGACACCCGTTTCGGATCAGCAGGCCTCCCCCGCCGCGGCTGAGACGGAGCCCGAGCCGGAGGAGGTCTTCGATCCCTGGGAAAACCTCCCTGCCGCCGATTACGGCGGATACGACTTCCATATGCTGATCCGGGCCAACAAGCGCTGGATCGACGACATGTACGCCGAGGAGATGAACGGCGACGCCATCAACGACGCCATCTTCCAGCGCAACGCCTCCATCGCTGACCACTTCAACGTGGCCATCACCATGCAGGAGTCCTCCCACTACAACTCCGAAACGGACGCCGTGACCTCCATCAAGGCCGGTGAGGACGCCTACGATCTGGTGGTCCCCCACGGACGGGCCGCCTTCTCCTACGCCAACCAGCTCCTCTGCCTGGACTGGAACACCGCCCTGCCCCACGTGTCCCTGGATTCCCCCTGGTGGAGCCAGGACGCCCGGGCCAGCTTCTCCATCGCCGGCAAGCTGATGGTGATGAACGGCGACCTGAGCTACAACAGCCTGGGCTCCGCGGACGTCATGCTGTTCAACAAGGATCTGATGAAGAGCCTGGGCATGGAATTCCCATATGAGACGGTGCTGGAGGGCAAGTGGACCTACGACCTCTGGAAGACCCAGGTGGAGTCCTCCTCCTCAGACCTGAACGGCGACGGCGTCATCGACGAGGACAACGACCGCTTCGGCTACGTGACCCAGAAATGGGTGGGTCCCATGGAGGCCTTCGCCACCAGCGGCCTGCGGGTGCTCTCCAAGGACGAGGACGACATCCCCTACCTCTCCTTCTACAGCGAGAAGACCGTGGACGTGTTCAACCGGTATTTCGAGCTCATCGACTCCGACGCCGCCTATGTGGACGTGGCGGACGTCTCCTACTCCTCCGGCTTCATCGGGATCTTCGAGGAGGCACGAGCTCTCTACACCGACATGAACATGACCGACGTCATCACCCTGCGCACCATGGAGGCGGACTTCGGCGTGATCCCGTGGCCCAAGTACGACGAGAGCTCCGAGTACTGCACCAACGTGGACGCGGGTACCAACCTCTTCATCGTGCCCATCACGGCGGCCGATCCCGAGAGGACCTCCGTCATTCTGGAAGCCATGGCGAAGATCGGCTCCCACACCGTCCTCCCCGCCTACTTCGAGGTGACGCTCGAGGGCGAGGCGTCCCGGGACAACGAATCCGCCGGCATG
>CACWLT010000043.1:3609-15956 GCA_902761695.1 uncultured Ruminococcus sp. | reverse complement strand
GGCGGCTGAGCCTGCTGCGGACACCCCGACGGCTGAAACGCCCGCTTCTACCGAAACCACCAGCGAGAAGAAGTCCGGCTGCGGCTCCTTCATCGGCGGCGGATTCATCGTTCTCGTCACCGTTCTGGGTTCCGCCTGGATCGCCAAGAGAAAGTAAGACCTCATCGCGGATAATACCCGCATAACCCATGAAACATCCCCGCTGAACTCCGGCGGGGGTGTTTTTGTCTGAAGCGCGTTCATAAAGACAAGGGGGGATGCGGAAAGGGATCCGCCGAAATTTGCGGCAACGGCTTGCAATCCCCGGCTCGTTCATGTATAATGGAGAAAAATCAAACCCGGAGGCCCGTATGAAATCCGTGAGACAGTTTATCGCGCTCGCCCTGCTGATCTGCTTCGAGATCGCCGCCGGCGTCCTGCTTCTCGTTGACCCGGAAAAGGTGGCCCGCGTCATCCTGTTCCTCTTCGGCCCTGATCATTTTCATCGGGATATTCCTCTCGATCATCATAACAGCTGTCACCGGCCACATCGGAGCCTGCGTGCTCATTTTCGGGTCGATCTTCTTCGTGGCCGGCCTGTACGAGGCACAGATGTACTTCACCTCCCGGCAGTCCGGCGCGGCCGTTTCGGCGATGCTGCTGATTTCCGCCGTGATGGCCATCATCTTCGGCGTGCTGGTGGCCGTCAACCACAACGGCGCGCTGGTGTCCTTTCTGGACAAGGATCAGCTCCCCGCCGTATTCATGTTCTGTCAGGCCCTGACGGATCTGATCGCCCTGATTCTGGCTGTCCGGAAGGGCAAAAACGGAGGTAAAAAGAATGACGACAAACCCCTTGATATCACCCCTGCGCCCTGACACCTGGCGTATCGATGACGGCGGCGTCCGCTTCTTTCTGCTGTGCGGCACGGAGCGGGCCCTCCTCATCGACAGCGGCATGACCGTCCGGGACGCGAAGGAGATCGCACAGGGCCTCACCTCCCTGCCCGTCTCCCTGCTGAACACCCACGCGGACCGGGACCACACCGGATCGAACGACGAATTTGACGCGTTCTATATGCATCCCGACGAGGAGCCGGTATTCCGGAAGAACGGCCATGGCGGCACGATCCTCCCGGTACGGGGCGGCGACGTGATCGACCTCGGGAACAGGCCTCTGACCGTCGTGGAGCTTCCCGGCCACACTCCCGGCAGCATCGGGGTATATGATGAACAAAACCGGGTCCTCATCAGCGGGGATCCCATCCAGCAGAACGGCAATATCTTCATGTTCGGGGAGCACCGGAATCTCGCACGGTATATCGAGAGTCTGGAAAACCTCCTGCCCATGCTGGAGAAGGTGGACGAAATCTGGCCCTCCCACGCGGACCTGCCCGTGTACCCCGCCGTGGTGCCGGCCCTCATCGAAGGCGCGCGGAAGATCCTCGGCGGCGAGCTGCGGGGCGAACCCGTCGACATGCACGGCCGCACCGTCCACCGGGTTGATCTCGGCGTCACGGGGATGCTGATCGAATAAGACGAAAAAGAACAGGAACCGATCGTAAAACCGGAACCTGTTCTTTTTATATGGCAGAATTCAGTTCGTTCCTTCCCTGTGCCGCTGCCGCCGGTCCTCTTCCCCGGCAATGGCGCACAGGCACATGACAAACACGCCCAGCACCGCGCCGACGAAAATGCCCCCGATAAAGGATATCCAGTGCATGCTCCGCTTCCTCCCGTTTCAGTGATCCTTCGGGATCAGTATACCCGATGGGGAGCAGATCATGCGCGGTGAATCAAAAAAGTGAAATCCGGCAACGGCGGATGGAGGAAACGGCTCAGTCCCCGGAGCTCTCCTCATCCGGCGACGGCTTATCCCCGGACGCCTCCTGTTCGCGGTCCTTCTCCGCGGCGGCTGCGGCTATCTCGGCCATGTGATCCAGCAGGTAGGTCTGGGCCGCCTGGTTATAGGCCACGGAAATATACCGCCCGTCCCGGCCCGTCTTTTCGGAGGAGGAAATGCCCAGCGCCCGGCCCTCATCCGTGGGGATCCTGTGTTTCCGGCCGTCCGTGGCTGCGGTTTCCACAAGGAGTCCCCGCTCCACCAGCCAGTCCGTCACATCCCGCACCCGGAGACTGCGCACCCGGTTCAGATCCACGGTATCGTTCACCGCCTGCACGAACCGGCTCACGGTCCGCGGCTCCGGCGGGAAGCGGTACTGCATCAGCTGTTCCACCGTGGCGGAAAAGGGCGCTCTGGCTCCCCGGGGGATCCGCTTGACGCCGCCCGCCTGAATGGTGGTCTCGAGCAGCTCCGACACATAGCGGAAGCAGCCCACCACGCGGGGGAAACGTGCCACATCGCCCTCGGGAACCGGCGTCCCGTCCACGGGATTCACGCCCTCCGCCAGGGAATCCAGGAATTTCTTCGCATAGGCAATTTTCTCAAGCTCCGTCATACTGTTTCTCTCTCCGTTTCATTGTATTGCTCCGCCGACGGACAGACGCCCGGCCCAATCGGGTTCCGCACGTCTGAAAACCGGCGTTCATTCCACAAAGTCAGCAACCAAAAACAATCGTTGTTCGTCCGGGATACTTTCCCTGGGACGGAACCCATTATAGCACAATCCGCCCTCCCTGTCAAGGAAGCGCGGGGGAGAAAGACAAAACCCGCTTCCCCCTCCGGCCTTCTGCGGGCGGAAGAGGACGCGGGTTCGGAATGCCTTGCCGTATATCTATCGGGAAGGACGGGGGTCAGTCGGCGTTCTTGTAGGCCTCGTTGACCTTTTCCAGCGCCTTGGTGACGGCCTTGTTGACGGTGGCGAACTTGGAGGAGGCGGTGTTCTCCCGGGTGGAGATCATGGTGTCCACCATGCCGCTGACACCGCCCATGGCGTTCTGATAGCCGATGTCGTAGGTCATGCCGCGGAAGATATAGCCCAGCTGGTCGGCGGTGCGCTCGTCCCGGGCGAACTTGGATTCCAGGGCATTCTCGATGTAGGCGGGCGCGATGGTCAGGCTGGATTCATAGCCCATGGCCTGGAGCATATAGCCTGCGAACTCCTTGTCGGCGGCCGTCTTCGGGATGCAGATCATCTGGGCCAGGGTGGCGCAGGTTGTGCGGTAGTCCTGCTGGGTCTCGTCGTACTTCACCAGGGGCAGCACGCCGAAGTCGTATTCCAGGGTACGGAAGTTGGCCAGCTTCTGGGTGACCTCGATGAAGAACAGGGCGCGTCCGGCGGTGAACACGGGCTCCGCCACATCCCAGGACCCGGCGAAGATCACGTTGTTGTTCATGACGGAAATGATGCGGTCGATGGCGCCGTAGGTGAACTCGTTGTTCAGGTTGAACACCAGCTCGCCGTCCACCACCTTGGTATAGGGATCGTCCCAGCCGTGGAGGAAGTTGCCCAGATACTGGACGTTGGCGGTGCAGCCCCAGGTGTCGTTCTGATCGAGGGTGCCGTCGCCGTTGGAGTCGTTGGTGACAGCGTTTGTATACTCGGAGAACTTGTCGATGGTCCACTTGCCCTCGTCCACCAGGTCATAGAGCTCCGTTGCGGTGATGTTGTAGCTGGCAGCCACGTTCTTGTTGAAGAACATGCAGACGGCGGTCCACTTGTCCATGAAGTTCATGTCGCCGGAGATGAACAGGATGGAGTCATGCACGGTCAGGGACTCTCTGGCGAACTGGCTCCACCAGGCCTTGGAGAGATCCAGGCTCTCAATCTTGTTCATGTCGTAGGCGCCGCCGTCCTGGGCGATGGCGTTCATCTCGGAAATGCGCGGGAAGGCGATGTCGTAGGCGTTAGTGGCAGCCACAACCTCCGCGTGGATGGCGGAATCCAGGTACGCGCCGCCGTCCGTGGCCACCAGCTTCACGTTGTACTTGGACTGGATATTCTGGTTCCGGTTGTAGACGGCGTCGTTCATGGCCTCGCCGGTGAGCTCCGTGACTTTCAGCTCGGGGGAGGTCCAGTTGGAGGCGATGTTGTACCAGTTGGTGCCCAGAATGCCCACGGACTTGCCGTCGAAATCCTTCACCTCCAGGTCGAAGATCGTCGCGGGATCCTCCGTTTCGGCCTCGGTCTCCGCTTCGGTTTCGGCAGCCGCTTCATTGTCCCCGCCGGACTGCTGGGTGCTTCCCGCATCTCCGGAAGCCGAGGGAGCGCCGGAATCGTTCCCTCCGTCGGACGCGCAGGCGGAGAGCAGCATCAGCGCGGCCAGGGCAGTGCAGATCCATCTCTTTTTCATAGTTTTTTCCTTTCATATGTTACGGTCTCGGGTTGACGGCTCCTATTATAGGCGCGGGATATTGCATGCCGTTGCGAAATCAGTGAACGGATGGTAAATTTAATCTGAAATATGTTTATAAATCCAAAACACATCGGTCATGCCCGCACGCTGTCTCCGCCCCTCACACGGCGGGTCATTTCGTCCCGTTTTCCTCCCCCAGAACCTTGACAAGGGCATTCCTTTCCGCTATAATATAGATGAATCAGTAAAAATCCGTGAACGAATCATGAAAGGGGTGATCCACATGAAAAAGCTGTCCGTCATCCTCCTCTTCTCCGTCCTGACGCTGCTGCTGGCCGTTTCCGCGGCGGCGGGCACCGTCATGTACGAGGGAGGCGGGTCCGAGGAGTTCTTCAAGAACGGCGCATCCGGAGCCCTGGTGCTGGAGCTGAACTTCCCCGAGCCCTACAATCTGGACGAAGCGGATTATCTCTACATCCGCTACTACATCGAGGACCCCGAGGCCTACGCCAACAACGGGCAGATCGAGATCACCTCCTCCGGCACCTGCGACGCCCAGGAATACAACTGGGATCTGGGGACCATGGACATGGAGCCCGGCTGGAACGAATGGCAGGTGGATATCTTCTCCGGCCGCGAAACCGGCGGCATGCCCGACTTTGAAAAGATCAACTACTTCCGCATCTACTTCTTCACCGACGGCGAGAATCTGGTGGCCCTGGACTACGTGGGCTTCGGCGGCGAGAACGAGGACTTCTCCTCCCTGGCTACGGAGCTGGGCGAGGTGCAGCGGCAGGAGCACGTGGCCAAGGACGAGGTGAAGCGGACCGGCGAGGGCGACGTAGGGGCTATTTCCCTGCAGGCCGCCATGGAGCTCACCCCCGTCAACACGGAGGAAACCGACTACGCCTACATCCGCCTGTTCCTGGACGGCGTGGAGCACTTCACCGGCAACGGCCAGCTGGAGCTCACCTCCAAGCTCAATCCCGACCAGCAGGAGATCCACTGGGACGTCACCGGGCTGGATCTGCAGGACGGCTGGAACGAACTGAAGCTGGATATGGACCTGCCGGACAGCTTCGACGCGGAATTCAACCGGGCCGCCGTCAATTTCTTCCGCCTCTACATGTTCACGGAGGGTCCCCTCTCCATGGAGCTGGACTATGTGGGCTTCGGCGGCGAGAACGACAGCTTCGGCACCGACCTGCCCCTGTATCTGGTGATCCCGAAGGATCTGGAGCCGCAGGAGGAGGAAGAGGCTGCGGAGGTCCCCGCTGAGGAGACGGCTGAGGAGCCCGCTGAAGAGCCGGCCGAACCTGCGGAGGAACCCGCCGGGGAAGCCGCTCCCGAACCGGAGGCAGCGGTTGAGGAGGTTGCGGAGGAGCCCCAGGTGGAGGAACCCGTGCTTGCTCCCGCCACCGCGCCGGATCCCAATCCCTCCCCCAACACCTTCGACGCTTCCTTCTTCATCGCGCTGTTTGCGGTGAGCGCGCTGCTCGGCGTGACCTTCACCCGCAGGAAATCATAATCCCATCCGCACCTCTGCCGCACAGTCAACGCTACGGGCTGTGCGGCTTTTTCAAAGGATCTTCTCATGAACGGAAAGCAATTCTTCATCAAAGCCGCAGCCCTGCTTCTGCTCCCCTCCCTCCTTCTTCCCGGCTGCCGGAAGGGGGACGCAGGGACGACCGCAAAAACCGACGATCAGACAGCGGCACAGGCGGAACCCGCACTCCCCGGCGAAAATGAGCCGGAAACGGACGTCACGGCAGAAAGCCCGGCGTTGGAGCCCGTCACCCTGCCCCTCTTCGGTTCGGACGGACGGCCCCTCTTCACCCTCGTCAAGCCTGCCGACGCCGACGAGGACACCGCCGCCTGCGCCTCCGCCCTGGTCAAGGCCGTCAACGAAAAGACCGGGAAGAAATTCAAGCTCACGGACGACAGCGGAGAGGAGGACGGAGAGGCTTACGAAATCCTCATCGGTTCCACCGTCCGGCCGGAGAGCGGACAATGCGCCGCCGCTCTGGCTGAGGTGGACACGGAGCCCGGGAACAACGGAGGTTATCTTATGGCACTGTACGGAAACAAGATCTGTCTCACCGCCACGGACGGAGGGATGCTGCGGACCGCGGTGGATGAGTTCGCGGACAAATGGCTCTCCCAGCGCTCCGTCTCCGTTCCCGCCGGAGGGAGGCAGTACGGGACGCGGGAAAGGCTGTCCCTCACCGCCCTGAGCGCCGACACCCGGCCCGCCCTCATCACCCCGCTCCGTCCCGCCGGAGATTCCGCCTTCGTGATCGCGGACATCGTGGCCACGGACGCCACCTACGGAGCCGATCCCACGGGACAGCGGGACAGCACCGAAGCCATCCGGAAGGCGCTCAATGCCTGCGCCAACCTGGGAGGAGGGACGGTCTGGCTCCCGGCCGGGCAGTATCTCGTCACCTCCTCCATTGAGATCCCGGCGTTCGTCACGCTGCGGGGGGAGGCGGCGGCGGAAAAACCGGAAACTGCGGAGGACTACGGCACCCTCATTGTGGCGAAGTCCAAAACGGGCAAATCCCCGGCGGCTTCCCTCTTCGTTCTGCGGGGCAGCTGCGGCGCGGAGGGCCTCTCCGTCTGGTACCCGGACCAGTCCCTGGACAAGCCCGTCACCTACCCCTACACCTTCTACGTCACCGGCAACGGACAGGGGGGCTACATGCTCCAGACCGTCCGGGACGTGCTGGTGGTAAACGGCTGGTGCGGCGTCGGTGCCTGCGTCATTGAGAACAACGCCCACGAGCAAACCACCATCGAGCGCTTCCGGGGCACCTTCCTCTGCCATGCCGCCAAATCCTGCAACGAGGCGGACGTGGGCACCTGGAAGTCCATCACCGTCTCTCCGTCTTACTGGGCGGACTCCCCCCTGCCCGGCGCGCCCTCCCTCGACGCGCTGACGGCCTACACCCGGGAAAACGCCGAGGGGCTTGTGCTGGGGGATCTGGAGTGGGACCACTTCGCCGACATCACGGTGGAGGACTGTCTGGTGGGCATCCACACCGTCCGGGGTACCCGGGTCACCTTCAACGGGGAGATGGCGGATGTGACGGTGCGCCGCTGCTCCACCGGCCTGCTGATCGACGACATGGACCAGCGCTGGGGCATGAACCTGGCCCGGTCCGTCTTTGAGGACTGCGGCGAGCCCCTCATCAACAACACCCGGGCCGCCGTGAAGCTGACGGACGTGACCTTCCCGGACGGAACGGAGATCGGAGGAACTGTCCGCAGGTCCGAAGGGGATCTCTCCGCCTTTGCCGTGGATTACAGCCGTTCCCATGTCGATCCCTCCCCGGCTGCGTACACCGCTCCCCTCGTTTCGGACAACAGTCTGGACGTTTCGGCGGATCTTCAGGACGCGCTGAATCAGGTCGGGGAGGCGGGAGGCGGCATCCTCTATCTTCCGGCCGGGTACTACCGTCTGGACCGCCCCGTGACGGTTCCGGAGGGCGTGGAGCTGCGGGGATCCTCTTCCGTTCCCACCCGGGGGCAGACCGGCTGGTCGAAGGGCACCCTGATCTCCTCCGTCTACGGCATGGGACAGCCCGGCACGGATCCGGCCCTCATCACCCTGTCCCCGCGCTCCGGCGTCAGCGGGATCCGGTTCGTTTACCGGGAGAACGGCCCGGCGGCGGCGGAGACCACGCCCTTTGTGATCCGGGGAACGGGGGAGGACGTATACTGCGTGAACGTGTCCGTCGCGGCGGCGGGATCCGGGATTGATTTCAGCGGCTGCGACCGGCATTACATCAAAAAAGTCACGGCCTG
Source organism: uncultured Ruminococcus sp. (assembly GCA_902761695.1). Classification (GTDB taxonomy): domain Bacteria; phylum Bacillota; class Clostridia; order Oscillospirales; family CAG-272; genus UMGS1696. Next base: position 7,913 of record CACWLT010000043.1, on the reverse strand, counting down.
CTGCTACGACCGGGGCATTCTGGCGGGCGGCAGGGACGGATACATCGAGGGCTGCCTCCAGAACGCCACCGTCATGATGCGCCAGGGGCTGAACTTCCTCACGGGCTGGATCCCGGAGGGGGAGGTCTTCCAGAAACTCTTCCCCATCCTCCGGGAGCGGAGCGTGTTCCTGACCCTGGACGGCGCCGAGGGCGAGCAGGTGCTGAACTACTTCGCCTACGGCGTGAAGACCGTGCTGGAGGTCCGGGGATCAAAGGATATTCTTGTGGTAAACCTCGGCGGGGACAACATCGGCGACAAGGCCCCCCTGATCCGGGCGGAGGATTCCTCCCTCACCGTCATCAACGCCCAGCGGTACAACGGCATCCTGTACGAAACCGCCGGGGACTGCGATTTCAGCTTCTACAATCCCCTCTCCATCGGCGACCGGCATGAGAAAAACCTCATCCACGGCGAGGAGTTCGCGTTTGTCGCGGTGAATGAGGAATAAGGGGACGAACAAGGAAAAAACGGCTGCCGGGTTCTTCTTCGTAAAGGAGAGGAGCCCGGCAGCTGTGGTTTATTGGGGACTTTACGTCAGCAAATCTGCATGCTGACCGTAGTTTTCTGGCTCAATATTGACCCTTTCAGACACTCCTTCAGTCAGCACAGCTGACAGCTCCCTCTGAGAGGGAGGGGGACCGCTCGCGGTGGAAGGAGTGTCCGTCGTCATCTACGAAAGTTTAAATCGGCGTTCTGCTTTGTCTTTGCTGACTTACCTGTCTCCTTTACGGCAGCTCCTCGTACTTCTTGAGCAGCTTTTCGAGGCCCTTATTCATGGACTTCTGGTTCTTCTGGAAGGTGGAGGCGACGGTATCGTGCTTTACGCCGTCCCGAACCAGATCGTCCAGGGAGCCCATGCCGGAGAGCGCGCTCTGGTAGGCGTATCCGAAGTCGATGCTCAGCTTGGAGGCCGCCAGATCCAGCATATTGGTGTCGTCCTCGGTGCCGGAGAGCTTGGTCTTCATGGTGGTCTCGAAGAAGGCCGGGCGGACGAAGTTGAAGTGCTGGCAGGACAGGGCCTCGGTGACGGTGCCGATCATGGGCAGTTCGGACACGCAGGAGATCGGGATCCCCCAGTACACGTCCGTGGCCACCGTCATGTAGTCCGGCTGCAGCTCGTCCAGCTTCGGGGCGGGCAGGAAGCCGTAGTCCAGATCCGTATCCCGGATGACATTGCAGACCTCGCGGAGGTTGCAGTAGCACATGAGGGAGAGGCCGTTCGAGAACATGGTGGCGCCGTAGCCCGTCTCGTAATAGCCGTAGTTGCCGGTGAGGTTCTCCATCTTCTCCAGATACAGGGCCGCCCGATCCACGTCAAAGTCGATGTAGGGCATGTTGTCCGCGTCCTTGGAGATCACGGGGATGCCCAGGGAGTTCTGGAGCGTGTAGAATACTTCGTAGGACAGGCCGTAGCGGTCGGTGCCGGACATCTTGCCGTCGCCGTCCAGATCCAGGGTAGCGGCCTCGGCCAGGGAGATCACGTCGTCCAGATACCAGGTCCCCTCGTAGACCTTCTGATAGGGCACTTCCAGTCCCAGATCCGCCGCCATGCCCTTGTTGATGACGAACATCCGCATGTAGTAGAGGCAGTAGTAGGACAGATAGGAGGACGCCACATAGGCCTTCTGCCCCACGCCGATAGTGTCCGTGGAGGCGATCCACCAGGGCTGGTCGAAGTTGAACTCCGGAATGGAGCGCAGGTTGTGGAAGTGTCCCGCCGTGGCCAGGGTGATGGCGTTGGTGTCCTGGCTGAAGGTGACGGCGTATTTCTCCTCGCCGCCGGAGACGATGTTCCGGATGGCGGTGGCCATTCCCCCGTCGTCGGTGGCCAGATCCTCATAGGAGATCTCCACGTTGAAGCGGCTCTCCACGGTCCGGGCGGAATTGTACTGGGCGTCGTTGATGACCTCCCCGTTCAGCTCGGACGAGGTGACGGCGGTGGTGGTGCGGTTGCTCAGTCCCGCGATAATGTAGGAGGCCCCGCCGAAATCCGCCTCGCCCAGATCGTCCATGGCCAGGGGGGATTCCGTCTCCGCCTCGGTCTCCTGCACCTCCGCGGAGGGAGAGGATGTCGGCGCGTCATTGGTCTTCTCCTCCTCCGGATTCGAGGCGCAGGACAGAAGGGCGGACGACGCGGTCAGAAGCGCCAGCAGAAGAGCGGTCAGCTTTCGTTTCATGATGCGTATTCCTTTCGTCGGTCTTGAAAAAACCGTTTCATTCCACCGGGTATGATGCCATTATAGCAGAAAAAACGGTGGAATACAATCCGCGCCGCGCCGAAAAAAGGCCCTCCGATTTGGTGATTCTATCCACGGGAACCCCTCCGCGCCCTTGACGGGAGGCCGCCGGGATGGTAAAATAGAGCAGAATCATTCTGCAAGCACCAGAAAAGGAGGCACCCATGTCCAAGAAAATCGCGTCCGAAGCGGGAGCCGACAGCCGCACCCCGTCGATACCCCAGTATTTCTCCTGGGTCAACAACACCAACGAGGGCTCCACGGAAGGGCAGACCATGCTGAACCTCGACTTCTTCGCCTGGCTGAAGCGGGAATACGGCATGCAGATCAGAATCTACGCCTGGGACGCCGGCAATTTCGACGGAGCGTCCAAGGGCTACGGAGATCCGGAAGGCGAAAAGTTCCGCTCCCAGTATCCCCGCGGCTACGGTCCCATCGCGGAGAAGGCGGCGGAATCCGGCATCCGGCTGGGGCTCTGGGGTTCCCCGGACGGCTTCGGCGACACCCCCGAGGAGGAGGAGCGCCGGTACCGCTTCATGGTGGATCTCTGCCGGAAATACCGCTTCGCCCTCTTCAAGCTGGACGGCGTCTGCGGCACGCTCCGGGAGGAAAAGGCCGACGTCTTCGGGCGGATGCTCCGGGAGTGCCGGCAGTATTCCCCGGACCTCATCGTCCTGAACCACCGGCTGAACCTGTATTCCGCCGAGCGCTACGTCACCACCTTCCTCTGGCAAGGGGCGGAAACCTATGTGGACGTCCATTCCGCCAACAATCACACGGGCATGCACAACCGCTGCTTCCTCTTCGACCGGGGCCTTCCCGTCACGGAGGAGGGACTTGAGCGGCTGGCGGAGGACCACGGGGTCTGCCTCTCCTCCTCCCTGGACTACTTCGCGGACGATCTGATCTATCAGGCTTTCGGGCGGAGCATGATCCTGGCCCCGGAAATCTACGGCAATCCGTGGTTCCTGCGGGACGACGAATACCCCGCCCTGGCCCGGGTCTTCAATCTCCACCGCGCCGCCGCTCCCCTGCTTGTGGACGGATTCCCCCTGCCGGAGTCCTACGGTCCCGGCGCCGTCAGCCGCGGATCGGGCAGCCACCGCTTCGTGGTCACCGGCAACAACACATGGGAACGCCGGACCGTCACCCTGAATCTGAGGGAATGCGGCATGGACGGGGTGAGCACGGTGCGGCTCATCCGGCGCTACCCCACGGAAAAGGTCCTTGGGGACTTCCCCGCCGACGCGGCCGTTGACGTGGAGCTCGATCCCTTCCGGGCGTACCTCTTTGAGCTGGCGGATCCGGCCGAGGCGTTCCCCGCGCTGGAAACCCGGGAATACCGGGTGATTCACGAGGACGCGGAGGGTCATCCCACTGAAGTGAAGGACGCCGTCCTGCCCCCGCCGCCCGCAAAACTCGGGACTTTGGCCGACGCCGATCCCGCCTCCCTTCCGACCGCCATGCTCTATGAAGCGGCGCAGTTCTCCATCGACAACGACTCCCTGGAGGCCCGCTCCATCCGCCGCTCCGGTCCGTCCGCCATACCCGCTGTCAACGCCTGCCGGGACGCCTTCTTCGCTCAGGCCACCTACAAGGCCCGGGGCACGGAGGGAGCCTTCGCCTTCGACGGCAATCCGGACACCTTCTTCGACGGCATGTCCCGCACCTACGCCGGCGGACTGCGGATCCTCGGGGGATGCCTGCGGATCGACTGCGGAGAGGTGCTGGACTGCGACGCCGTGGAGATCGACTGCTTCGCCCCGGACGAGCCCATTCCCGAGGCCCCCGCAGTTCAGATCCCCCGCGCCGGCGAGTATTCCACCGGACTGGACGGCTGGAAGAATTCCGGCGAGGCGGATATCCGGGTCAAAGAAGAAAACTTTGTCTCTCCCGCCGTCCGCTTCTCCGTCCACAGCATCGAGGAAGTGAAGGGCAGGCTGCTGACGGTGCGCTATGCCGTGGGAGCCCTGCGCCGGTTCCGGCTGGCCGCGCCCATGGACCGGATCTATGCCGTCCGCTTTC
>CACWLT010000043.1:0-3537 GCA_902761695.1 uncultured Ruminococcus sp. | reverse complement strand
CACCCCAGGATCAGCAACCTCCAACCCCATCCGTCAAAGCAGACCGTGGCCGCCGCCCGCCGCATGACCCTGACCCTGCCGGACCTGAAAGAGGGAGACTACCTCGCCCTGGCCGTTGAGGGAAAGCACGGCTGGGAGAGCGTTCTCTGTACGGCTGAATTCGCGGGACGGGAGCCGGTCGGATTCCCCCGCCGGGCGCCGGATTACCAGTCCAACGTCTGGGAGCACCTGGTCACCCGCCGGGACTCGAACCACACCTTCTTCCTCCCTCTGAAGCCCGAGGACGCGGGAAAGGCCGTCACCCTCACCGCCCTGCTCTGCGATCCGGAAAACACCGACGTCCGCTGCGACGTATGGCTGTGCCACAGGGAAGTTTAAGCTGACGGAAGAGGGATCGGGCAAACAAGTTATGAGCGCTGGGCGCGTTACCAGTGATGAACGGCTGCGCCGCGTGATGAACGCCGACGCGCGTTTTCCCAATGTGCCCCGAAGGCATTCATCACTTGCCGAAGGCAATCATAACCATAAACTTGCCAACGGCGATCATAACTTGATTGAACCTCCCTTTCTCCGCTTACCTAAAACAAAAAGTCCGGACCGCAGAGTTTTTCGCTCCGCGGTCCGGGTTCTGTTTATTTGGATTTTGGCCGACGGGGTCGATCAGCCTACGCTGTCATAGGCCTTGATGAGCTTTTCCAGGGATTTGTTGATGACCTTCTCCGAGCGCTTGTAGGCGGAAGCGAAGTCGGGGCTGCCGGAGGAGATCACCGTGCGGATCATGTGGCCGATGTTGCTGAGGGAGCTGGAATGGAGCAGGATGAAGTCGAAATACACGCCGCTCTTGATGATGTCGAAGATCTCCGCCGTCACCTCGTCCCGGGCGAACTTCTCCTTCAGAAGGGTCTCGAAGTACACATCGGTCACGTCCCGGTAGCTCTGGGAAGCGAAGGCCTCCATGAACGCGCCGGTCATCTCCGCGTTGTCGCTGTTGGTGATGGGCACGCACCAGACGGAAACGGAGTCGTGGACACCGGTGCTGTACTCCGCCTGATTCTCATCATATTTCGGCAGGGGCACGATGGCGTAGTCGGATTCCATGTCACGGAGCTTCTCGGACACGTCGGCGCGGAAGGGCAGAAACATGAGGGTGTCGGACTTGAACTTGTTGATCAGATCCTCCTCGCCTTCCACGGAGGGAGCGGCAATGTAGGAGCCGATGTTCTCATAGAGCAGGTGGTAGAGCTTCTCCACGAAGTTGACGGTGCGCTCGTTGTTGATGGTGACGTAGGGGTAGCCGTCGGCGTCGTACTCGCACCAGCGCAGGCCCGCGCCCGCCACGGAGTAGTCCAGCATGGAAAGCGTCGTGGTGCCGTAGCCATAGATGTCCCCGCCGTCCGTCGCGCCGTCGCCGTTCACGTCGGTGTAGACGTTTTCACAGTACTCGGACATCTTGTCGAAGGTCCAGCCGCCTTCCAGCACCACGGAATACAGGTCGGACACCGGGCCGAAGTACTGGACGTAAATATTATTGTTCACATACATGGTGGCCATGTTCTTCAACATGGTCAGGGCCGCGTCGCCGGTGATGAAGTAGAGCCGCTGGCCGCCGATGGTGCAGGCTGTGGTGAACTGGGAGGCCCACCAGGGCTTGGAGGTGTCCACATAGGGAATCTCGTTCCAGTTGCGGAGAATGCCCTCCGTGGCCAGACCCATGGCATAGTACTGATAGGCCGCGCAGAGGTCGAAGTCGTCGGAGCCGGACTGGGCGGTCTGACGGAGCAGGACCTGGGTGTCGGAGGACGCGATGGGCACGATCTTCACCCCAAGCCTCTCCTCCACGGCCAGGTTGCGGGCGAAGATGGCGGAATCCAGGGCGTCGCCGGTGTCCTCCTCCACGTAGATCTCCTGCTGGCCCCGTTCGCCCTCCCGGTGAGCCACCCGGACGTCCGCGCCGCCGAAGTTCAGATCCGCGGGCACGTCGTCCTTCATCTTGGTTTCCACGTCGGGGACGGCCTCCTCCACACTGTCCGCCGCCACGGGGGTGGACTGGGAGGTTCCCGTTTCATCGCCGTTCTGGGCGCTCTCCGAGCAGGCTGCGGCAAGGGGCGTCAGCATCAAAAGGGTCAAAAGCAGCGCGATTTTCCGTTTCATTTCATATCCTCCGTTCTTCGGCATTGTATGGCGGATGTGGCTTTCGGTATTATTATACAGGTTTTTCTATTGTTTTGCAAGTCCTTTCAGTGAAATTGTACGGCTCGTTCTTTATTAAGTCCGAATAAAAATCCGCCTCCGCTGTTGAAAGCCGGGGAAAAACATGGTATAATAATAAAAAAACTCCGCCCTTCGGAAAACGGAGGCGCGGTTCGGGAGCTCACCATGAAACGCAAACTGTTCCGCATGCTGGCGACCCTGCTGTCCCTGTCCCTTCTGGCGACGGGATGCGCGGTTCGGGCTGCCTCCGATCTCTCCCCCGGCGCGTCCGGATCCCTGCCCTTTGCCGACGTCGCCCCCGCCGACTGGTTCTATGACGACGTGAAGACCGCCTGGTCCTCCGGCCTCATCAGCGGGAAATCCGACACCGTCTTCGCACCGAACGACTCCCTGACCTGGGCCGAGGCCGTCAAGCTGGCCGCCTGCATGAACCAGCTCTACGAAACCGGAGCCGTGTCTATTCCGGCGGGAAGCGGCGCGGACTGGTACATGCCCTACATCCGGTACTGCGAATCCGCCGGGATCGTCGCCGCCGCCTACAACTGGAATGCCCCCGCCGACCGGGCCGGGTACATGGAGATCTTCGCCGCCGCCCTGCCTCCGGAAGCCCTCTCCCCCGTCAACGACATCCCGGACGGCTCCGTTCCCGATCTCGCATCCGTGACCTCCGGCGAATATGACGCCATTTATACCCTCTACCGGGCCGGCGTCGCCCAGGGTACGGGAGCGTCCCACGCCTGCGAGCCGACCTCCCCCATCCGCCGCTGCGAGGTGGCCGCCATCCTTACCCGCATGATGTTCCCGGAGACGCGGATCTCCTTCTCCATGACGGCGGACGCGCAGCCCGTCCCGGAAGGCCATGTCATCGAGACCATCGGCGGCGTCACCTACGTGGACGGCATCCTTATCGCCAACAAAACCTACTCTCTGCCCCGGGACTATGCCCAGGAGGAGGCCGAGGCTCTCTTCGGACAGGACCCGCGGGTCTTCCGGCAGAGCGTTGCCTCCCTGCAGGCGGACGAGGCCGGCCAGCTGCAGGCCATCGTCACCAAGAGCGGCGAGCTTGCCGGCCCGAGGATAGTCGAGCACATGGTTGACGCTGTGCTGCAGTTCAACGGCGAGCGCAGCCAGGACCTCAGGATACTGCGCGCCGTAAAGAAAACCATGTATAAGAGGCTGGGGAAGGAGCTGCCGCCGGAGCTGGCGGAGTCTGAAACCAGACCGATTTCATAATTTGAATATATGCGGTGATTCCGCGTGAATGGAAACCGCTCCCTTATACTCAGGATACGGACGGCTGGAATATATGCGGTGATTCCGCGTGAA
>CACWLT010000042.1 GCA_902761695.1 uncultured Ruminococcus sp. | reverse complement strand
CGACAGAACCAGCGGCATGGCGAACCGCAGAAGGGTCCCCGCCACGCTGCCGGTGGTAAGATCCCGTATCAGCTTGTCCTTTTTCTCGTCCACTTTCTTCTCTCCCGCGTGTTCTCCATAGAACGGCGTATGTTCAGGCCAGTCCCGGAGGACAGGGCTTTCCCTCGGCACGGCGATGGGCAAAGTACAGCTCCTCCGTGGCCAGCGCCATCTTCGTCACGGCGAAATCGCAGTCGTGCGGATAGATGTACCAGGTGTCCTCCAGCGTGTTGAGGTCCACGCAGTCGCCGTATTTGCCCAGATATTCGTATTCGATGTGGCAGGAATAGAGGGAGGCCGGAGGCTTTGTCATCTCGTGGACATCCCCGTCCGCGTCCGTCACCACGACCCGGAATCCGTTCATGTCGTGAGTCATGACCCCGTTTCCCAGCCGGATGTAGCCCCGGGCATTGGGCAGGGAATCCACGTGAACCGTCAGCTCCCCGCTGGAATAGACGCCCCGCTCCACCTCGTCCCGGACGTTGGCCCGCTCCCATTCGTACCAGTCCGGGATGTGGGAAAATTCCGTTTCCCCGTTCTCCGCCGTCAGCTCCCCGGTCTCCTCCATGATCCAGCGCTTCCCGCAGGCCGAGCAGATCAGTCGGTCTCCCTCCGTTCTCATCCGGAACTCCTCCCGGCAGGTCGGACACTGGTAGAACACCTTGTGGAGCCCCTCCGCCCGCCGTTTGTATGTCACCCGGATCCCCCGCTCCTTCTGCCAGCGGTAGTCGTCGTACTGAAAGGCATCCACGATGCGGCGGTTGATCTCATCCACCGGCAGGGCCCGCAGCTCCTCCGGGGAGAAGAGCAGGCTGAACTCCGCTTCCGTGGGGGCCACATGCCGGTCGTGCAGGTTCCAGAAGGGGGAGTTGATGTGATGCCCGTGACAGATCAGCGTCACCACCGGGACCTTCAACAGCCGGCACAGCATCCCCAGGGATTCCGGAAGGACGGCTGTCGTGCCGCAGAGGGAATACCGCGCCTCCGGGTACAGCACGATCACGTCCCCGTTCTTCACGGTGCGCTGCAGGTTCCGCACGAGGGAGATGTCGTTTGTGAACTTCCGCTTGCAGATGCAGCCCACGTCCCGGAGCAGCTTTTCCCGGCCGATGAAGCCGTCGATGGCCACCACGTAATTGGCGCGGGACGGCCAGATCGCCCTCGTCGCCACCTTGAAATCAAAGAACGCGTTGTGGTTGCACAGCAGCAGATAGGGCGGCTTAAGGCCTTCCGTGCCGGTCCGCGTCAGAACGGTCCTGTGGCGGAGCACGTCCGGCAGGCTCATAGCGATAGTCAGGGGATGGAGATACCATTTCGTCCTCGTGGGACGGATCGACATGTCAAAACGCGCGAAGTTGTCCTTCATCTCAAAAGCCCCGCAATCATCAGTCTGGCTTATCCGGGAACGGACGCGCATGCCCCGCCATACCGGCCAGCACCCCGGCGATGGTCCGCATCATGACCTCTGCGTCGATGGGCTTGGCGATGTGCCCGTTCATGCCCGCCTCCTCCGCAGCTCGGATATCCTCCGCGAAGGCGTTGGCCGTCATGGCGATGATCGGGACCCCGGCGCGCCGTTCGTCCTCCAGGGACCGGATCGCCTCCGCCGCCTCCCGGACACAGTCCTCCAGATTGGCCGGAGCGGGATCCAGCTCGATCCGCCCGCCGCTGCATGAGGGACAGCATAACCAGCACGAAAACGCTCCCGCCGAAAAGGATCCCGAAGACCACCGGCGTGGGAAGCCCGAAAACGGCGATGCTGACATATCCCGCCAGAAACAGGACCAGCAGCACAATGGGGACCCGCAGCAGATTCCGTTCGGTCTTCCAGTTCCTGTACCGGCGGACGTGACCGGAAAAGCGCGCGTACCGGAATATGCTGACCGCCATCAGCACGCACCCGGCATATGCCATGAAATAGTTGAGCGCCGCTTTCATGAGCTCACATCCTCCGTGTTACCCTGGCTTCTCAACGGCAAAGCGGAAATCGCCGTCAAGGCAGGTCCCGTCCGTTTCCACGATTATATAGACTTTTCCCCCGGGGAGAGAGCCGAGGTCCGCTTCCTCCGATCCGTCTCCCTGAACCGCGAAAAGCGCCTTCTTCGTCCCGTCGGCGTCATAGTAAACAACGGTGCTCCCGGACCCCAGCGCTCCCCTGCACTGAATCCGTCCACCCTCTCCGCTCTTCAGCGTGAACACCATCGTCCCGTCAAAGGAGGAGAAGGTCATGTAGGCTGAACCGGAGGTGTTGGAATGGACGAAGCCCGTGGCCCGGTAGTGGGAGACGTAACGTCCGCAGCCCGCCAGGCAAAGGACGAGAAGCACGGCCGGCAAAGCGATTTTCAGGATCTTTCTCATGTCAGGTTCCTCCGTTCCTCAGGCTCGCCCGGTCTCAGTCCCGGGTGACGGCGCCCATCTGCTTGAGCTGCATCTTCCGTTCGTACATCAGCCCGTCCGCCCGCTTGCTCGTCATGGAAAGCAGCGCCACCAGAACGATCACCAGAAGGGTAACAATAGCCTCGCCCAGATACACGTCGTAGCCGAAGATCGTGCAGAGAAAGCCGACGCGGAACACGCCCCGGAGGAAATACCGGGCGAACAGCGGAATGCTCGTGGCGTTGGCCCAGAAAATGGCGATATAGACCAGAAACATGAACCACGCCGCCAGAAAGGCCCGGTCATAGCCGAAGACGCTCTTCACATAATCGTAAAGACCGCCGCAGCCCGGGTACCGTTCCGCGAGAAAATGATAGTGGTACGCCGCCGTCAGCATGATGCAGAGACCGATCAGCAGTCCCAGTATGGACCCGAGAGGCCCCGCCATGGAGAGATAGGAATGGCTGGTAACGACGAGAGAGCCCCATCCGATAGCGCTGCCGACGGATAAAGCCCAGACCGCCGCCGGAGAAAGGTACGGCTGCAGTCCCGCAGCGCCTCTTGTGGCGGAATCCTGTTCCTTCACGGCAAATACCCCCTGCTGTCTGCTCTGGTACGGCAAAATCGCGGACTGACGCCGGGCTTATCCCATGAACGGCGTGCGTCCCGGATCCGGCCCCCCGTCAGACGCCCCCCGCACCTCCGGAAGCATGTCCCGCTCTTTGATATTGTCTCAATTGTTATCGTCTTATGATAGCACAGAACCGGGGAATTTGTCAAGAGTGAATAGCTCTCCCGGAGCGGCGCTGAGGTGTTTCCCTCCCCGTCCGGCTTGCCTCCGCGCCGTGCTGCCGGATGCGCGTGACAGTCCCTACGGGAAGCATCCCGAAGGGCGAACAGCGTGCCCCTGGGAAGGTTGCTCCTGCACATGTGCAGCATCTGCTGCAAGGTCCTCATTCAGATCCGCGATGGCGTCCCCCTTCACCCCGATATACTTGACGTCGAAGGGCACTCCCGCCGCGGACACCGGATAGACCCCCGCGGTGTGGTCCGTGAAGTACGCGTCGAACCCGGATTTTTTGATCTCCTCCACCGAAAGATTCCGCGTCAGCTGCGTCACGATGGCCCCGATCATCTCCATGTGGGCCAGCTCTTCCGTCCCGATATCCGTCAGCATTCCCACCACTTCCCTGTAGGGCATGGAGAACCGCTGATTCAGATACCGCATGGACGCACCGAGCTGCCCGTCCGGACCGCCCAGCTGGGTGATGATGAGCTTCGCCATGGCCGGATCCGGCTTCCTGATCTTCACCGGGTACTGCAGGGTCTTCTCATAAATCCACATAACCGCGCCTCACACTTCCCACGGAAACGGTTCCGTGACCCAATGCCAGCTTCCCGAGGCCGTGCCCCCGTAGATGGTGAGCTGCCCGTACCTGGCCTCGTACATCTCAACCAGCTCCTCCCGCATCCGCCGGTGCTTCTGGTAGTACCGGAGCGCCTGGCGGCAGTAGGGATGGCTGTCGAGGAAGAGGGCGGTCTCCTGAAGAATGAAATTCTGAATCTGAATGCTCCTCATGAGCTTCTGCTGTTCGTTCATCCCTTACCTCCCGTTCTTTCTGCATCCCGGGCAGAAGGGGAGATTCAGTTCCCGGAACAGCGTCCCCGCCGAAAGCGCTTCCTCGTCTTCGTAGAGCTCCCGCCAGACCTGATCCGGCGCGTATACCATAGCGAGGGGCCAGCCCGTGAGCGCGTCCGTGCCTCCGCATGCGCCGGAATCCGGGTTCTCCTCCCCGGTGATTCTCACCTCGTCCGGGGCGGGCGGATCCGCGATGGGAACGACGCGTCCGTCCTCGGGCTCGTACTGCAGGGTCCCGATCCCCCCGCCCTCCTCCGACGCCCGGTCCGTGATCCCTGCCCCGTTCATGCCGACGGCGTAATTCTGAAACCGCCCCGTCGGAACGTCTCTCCGCATTCCCCGCAGGCCGCGCCGGGGAGGCATGCTCTCGTAAAGCTCCCGGGGCGCCGCCCAGCTGTTTCTCGTGTCCATCATCTTCCGATGTCCTCCGTTTCTGACTGAAGGGGAATCTGCGCCCCCTTCACGGGCAGGATATGCGCCCCCGCCTCACCCTGCCACCGGTCCCGGGGACTTGCAAACCGGCCCGGAATGTGGTATACTGATGGGGATGTTTTTTCACTACAAGACGGGAGAGGAACATGCAGAAGGTTGAGATTTATACGGACGGCTCGTGCCTGCGCAATCCGGGGCCGGGCGGATGGGGCGCGGTGCTCGTGTACAAGGGGCTGGAGAAGGAGATGTCCGGCGGGGAGAACGCCACCACCAACAACCGCATGGAGCTGACCGCAGCCATCGAAGCGCTCCGGGCCCTTAAGGCTCCCTGCGAGGTCACCATGACCACGGATTCCCGCTATCTCTGCGACGGCATGGGCAAGGGCTGGGCGAAATCCTGGGAGGCCCGGGGATGGAAAAAGGCGGACAACACGCCCGCCCTGAATCCCGATCTCTGGGAAGAATTGCTAAGACTCTGCTCCGTCCACCGGGTCACCTTCGTGTGGGTCAAGGGCCACGCCGGACACCCCTACAACGAGCGGTGCGACGCCATGGCCCAGGCCCGCGCCCACGAGCACGACCTCTCATGAACAGCTTTTCCTTCACTCCCACAGCCGAGTCCGTCCTCCTTCTCTGGATCGGTCTCTGGTCCCTTGTGGCCGCCGTCCTCACCGTTTCGGACAAAAGCCGCGCGCGCCGTCATGCCTGGCGGATCCCGGAGACAGCCCTCTTCACCGTTGCAGCCCTCGGAGGATCGGCGGCTATGCTCCTTGTAATGCTGCTTATCCGCCACAAGACGAAGCACCCGAAGTTCATGCTGGGCCTGCCCCTCATCCTGTGCCTCCAGATCCCCCTCGTCCTCTGGCTCCTGCGCCGGTTCTGAGTATTATTTCTTCCTGTCCCGCAGCGCGAATATGACGTTCCCGTCCAGCGAAACGACACGGCATCCGGAATCGCGCTCCGTCAGAGACGCCAGCCACCCGGGATCCGCGTGCTCCTCCGCGTCCGCGCACATGGCCAGAACCTTCGTCCCTCCCTCACCGGGGAGCGCGAAGGTCTTTTTGTATACCGGACTGTGGCCGCCCAGGATCACGACGTCCGCCTCACCCGCCGCCCGGAGCAGCTCCTCCGATTCGTTGAAGGAGCAAGAGCCGAAGAACACCCCGCCCGAGGGCATTTCCACCGCCGCCCCGCTTACGGGATGGGACGACCGGGACAGTTTCGTCCGCCCGAAGATCGTGACGGGGACCCCGTGAAAATCCGCCGCTTCCCCGTTCTGAAGGACCCGCAGCTCCACGCCGTTCTCCGCGCAGAGTTCCTCCAGGGTCCGCCGAATCGCCGCTTCCTCCTCCGTCTCCGGTTCCGGGAGCCACAGGGAGCGGACGATCTCCCGGGTGCAGAGCCTTCCCAGAAGCTGGGCGTGCTTATTGTGGAAGTGGGTGAGGACCACAGCGTCAATCTCGCAGGCATGGCATTCCTCCATGGCGGAAAGCAGCCGTCCGGATACGGCAGAGGAACCGTCCGTCATGTCGCAGAGCAGGATCCGGTTATCCGCCTCCAGCAGAAAGCCCTCGTTCTTCTTGATCCCCGCCCGGATCAGCACCACGTCCCCCCGTCCGATCAGCCGCGCACACCCGATTCCGGTGAACAGCAAGGCGCAGAGCACCGCCGCCGAGAAGACCGCCCGCAGCCTCCCCCGGTTCTCAAACAGGGGAACGGCGAAAAGGCAGACGGCGGCCGGGATCAGCAGAAACGGCGCGAAGGCGTACCGCACCGACACCACGGTCCCGGGGATCCGCGCCCCCGCCTCCGCCGCTTTGGCCAGCAGCCGGTAAGCCGGTCCCAGCAGCGCGAAAAACGGCGCGGAGACCGCCCGCAGCGGCGAGAAGATGAGACAGCTCCAGCCGAGATACAGCATGACCGTCAAAAGCGGCGCGAACAGCAGGTTCGCCGGCACCGACAAAAGGGGCAGCTCCCCGAAATACACCCAGTTCAGGGGCATGGTGGCCGTGGTGACGATGACCGTCAGCATCACCGTCTCAAATCCGCCCCGGATCAGCTTCGCGATGAAGCCCTTCTTCCGCTTCGCCGTCTCCCTCAGCTTCTCCGGCAGGCGTCCTCCGCGGAGCGTCAGCCACACGATGCAGGCCCAGGTCGCGGCATAGGACAGCTGGAGACTGCAGCTCACGGCGGACAGGGGCCGGAAAAGCACCATCAGCACGCCGGACAGAGCGAAGGAGTGAACCGTGTCCGCCTTCCGACTCACCAGCATCGACAGCTGGATCAGAAGATGCATGATCCCCGCCCGCACCACCGACGGACTGCCTCCCGTCAGGAGCATGAACAGAACGATCACCGCCATGGACAGAACCGCCCGGTATCTCCTGTGAAGCCGCAGCCGCCCAAGGATCCCGGTCAGAAGGCCGATCATCACGGCGAAGTGAGTACCGCTCACCGCCAGCAGATGGGAGAGGCCAAGCCGCCGGAAATCCCGCTTCACCCCGTCCGGCAGGTGATCCCGGTTCCCAAGCAGGATGGCCGAGGTGAATCCCCCGGCGTCCCGTCCCGCCCTGGCGATGAAGACGGCGCTCAACCAGTCCCTGAGCCGGGAGAACAGCACAGAGGGCTTCAGGGAATGGCGCATACCCGCCTCTGTAAAACTTCCCTCCGCCCGCAGAACGTACCCGTCCGCCAGATAGGTCCGCCGCGCGTTCCAGGTGTCCGTCCCCAGATCCGCGAGGGACCCGTAGACCGCGTCTCCTTCAAGAAGCGTCCCCTCTCCCAGCCCGGACAGCCCCGTCTCCAGAACGATCTTCGTTCCCCGGGGCAGGCAGTCCGATTCCATGACCTCCGCCCGGTACCGGGAGGCATAGACCGCAGTGTATTCGCATTCCGTGATCCGGAAAACCGCCCTCTCCTCCGTCCCGATCCGGCTCTCGTACCACGGAACGGCAAAATCCCAGGCCGCCGCCGAAACCAGCCCTGCCGCAGCAAGGCCCGCCAGCCCCATGACACAGAGCTGCCGCACGACCGGATCCCGGAACAGCCCCGCCTTCTCCGCCGACCCGGTCACAATGAGCGTGATCCCGAAAACCGCAACCGTGACAGCACCCATGCGGACGAAAAATCCCGTCTGCGCAAAGAGACAGGAGGCGGTGAAAAAGCAGAGGAACAGCAGCGTCAGCGGTCTGGCTCTGAACAGCTTCATGGCGGCCCTCCCGGGATCGGCGTCGTTTTTTCTATTTTACCATATCCCGCCCGAAATGTACAGAGGGCCCCTCCATTATTAAAGAATCTCCTCCAGCACGTCCTCCAGGGCGCAGGGCGTGACTGTTTCATCCGCCAGCAGGCAGAACAGCCGCTCCGCCTCCTCCCTTGACCGGGTCAGATCGGAAACCGCCGCCGTTTCGCTGCCGTACTCCCCCGTGACGGACACGGTCACGGAATAGGCGTACCCCGCGCTGCTTTTCAGCTTTGTGCGGTACAGGACGTACACCAGCCGGAAGCCGGGCAGCGTTTCCCTCCTCACCGCCAGAACGACGGGATCCCTTCTTCCCATCCTCATGATTCACTGCCTCCCTTCGTTTTCAGACTGTGCCCCCATGATATCACCGGCTGAGGCCCGAATATGAATTTTCAGGCCCGAATCGGTTTATCCGTTCAACTGTTCCGCTGTTTCGGCATCGGTTGTGTTTTCTCACCGGCCATTCACGACATATTGGGCAGAATTAGCTGAAAAATCGGTTTTATTTTTGGAAATTCTTCCGGCTCCCGTCCGCTCACGCGCATTATTCTTCATCTCCGCCGCGGAATGAAAAAATCCCGGGGAGGGAGCGGAGATGAAAAAGATTTCCGAAATCGCTTGTTTTCGGGGACGGGATATGATATGATGAAGGAAAGCAAACCACACCGCGCGGACACGGACAGCGCGGAGCACAGGGAGGTCAATATGCTGCTGCAGAACGGAGACCGGATCGTTTTCACCGGCGACTCCACCACGGACGCGGGACGGGCCAGACCCGTCGGAGAAGGCCTGCATCAGGGCGTGGGCGACGGCTACGTCCGGCAGATCGAGAACATCCTCAACGTACTCTATCCCGACTGGGCCCTCTGGATTTCCAACACCGGCAACAGCGGGGACACCAGCCGCGCCCTGAAGGCGAGATGGCAGAACGACGTCATGAACCTCAACCCGGACTGGGTCAGCGTCATGATCGGCATCAACGACATCTGGCGTCAGTACGACTCCCCCGGCGTGCTGAACCGCCACGTCTACGCGGACGAATACCGGGACAACCTCTGCGAGATGATGGAGCGCACCCTCCCCGCGGTGAAGGGCGTCATCCTCATGTCCCCCTTCTTCATGGAGCCCTGCCGGGAGGACATGATGCGCCAGACTACGGACCGCTATGTGAAGATCTGCGAGGAGGTGGCCAAGAAGTACAACTGCCACTACATCAACCTCCAGTCCGCCTTCGACGAGTACCTCCAGTACCGCCATTCGTCCTATATCTCCTGGGACCGCGTGCATCCCGGCCACATCGGCTCCCTCATCATCGCCCGGGAGTTCATCAAAGCCATCGGCGTGGACCGCTCGTTCCTCTGATATTTTTGCTAACGAAAAGGGAAACGCGGCTTCTTGAAAGGGAAGCCGCGAGCAGCAAGCTGCTCGGCAAGAACTTCTGAAATAGTCGGAGACAGACTGTGCCAATAATGTACAGTTGAACCTGTGGCACACCAATACAGCCATCCAACCTTATCAGAGTTATCCCACGCAAGCTCACAGCAAGGCCGTTCGCATTCTACATCCTGCGATCGAAACCCATTTAGTCAGCTGTCATGGCTGTAAATCACATGAAAAGCTGGTAAACCCGTCCAATCCAAACGAAACGGAGTGACATGACATGATTAAGATAAGCTGCTGTATTCCCGGCGGATCCCTGATGCCGGAGGGCGTGGCAGGCGTTCCGGAGGGTCCCGTCGGCCAGATCGTCTCCAAATGCCGGTACCTGCTCTCCGTCGGCTATGACTGCACCGAATGCGCGGGCGGCATGCTGGCGGGCCTCTCGGACGAGGAAGCAGAGGAATTGGTCCGGGAAAACGAAAAGGAGCCCCTCCGTCTCGCGGCCGTCAACAGCCTCTTCCCCTGGGACTGGAAGCTGGCGGATCCCGACGCGGACCACGCGCCCTATCTGGCCCGGGCGGACAAGATTTTCTCCGTCATGGAAAAGCTCGGCGCGTCCTATGCGGTCTTCGGCAGCGGGGGAGCCCGTTCTCTCATCGCCGACAAAGAGAACAGCCGGGAGACCCTTTACACCTTCGTGAAGGATCTGGCCCGCCTGGCTAAATCCCATCACCTCACCCTGGTGATCGAGCCCCTGCGCCGGGCGGAATCCAACATCTTCGTCACCGTTCCCGAGACCGGCGAGATCATCCGCTCCCTGAACGATCCGGACGTGCGCCTGCTGTACGACGCCTTCCACATGGCGGAGGAGGGCACGGACCTCTCCTGCGTGCGGGAATACGCCGATCTGCTCGACCACTGCCATATCGCCGAATCCCCGAAGCGCTCCGTCCCCGGCTCCGACGACGGAAAGGATCTCTCCTACAACCGCCGCTTTGCCCGGGAGCTGATCCGTTCCGGCTACGACGGCGCGGTCAGCATTGAATGCGGCTTCGGCGACTTCCGTGCGGACGCCGTGCGGGGACTGGCCTATCTGCGCGAGATCTTCGCCCTCTGCTCCGAGGCGGACGTGACCCCGGTCCGGGACTGCCATGAGGAGCCCGTCTACGTCCCCGTCAAGGGCGGAACGGTTCCTCCGGATGTGACCTCGGCCCGGTGCGGTGAGCGCCTCTTCCCTGCCTCCTCGTATGCGGACGGCGCCGTCGTCATCCTGACCGCAAAGGCCGGGGAGACCCTTCATCTCACCTTCGGGACCGAGCCCGTTCCCGGCGCGCCTTCCGTGACCCTGCTGCCCGACGAAAAGAAGGCGCAGGTCCGAATAGGCGAAACCCTCTTCTCCGAGTACGTCTTTGATCCGTCCATTCCGAAGCCCTTCTTCGGACAGGTGAAGGACGACGCGGGCCACCCCTTCACCCGTCTTGACCTTGCCGTCAAGGAGCATCCCCATCAGCGCTCCGTCTTCATCGCGGTCGGCGACGTGAACGGCGTGGACTGCTGGAACGAGACTCCGAACCACGGTTTTGTCCGGAACGAAAGCGTCACGAACGTGGAATCCGCCTCCGCCTATGCCGCCTTCACAGCCCGCAACCTCTGGACGGACCACGGCGGAAAGCCCCTGCTGCGGGAATCCGCGAGATACACCGTTTACAATCAGTCCGAGACCTGCCGCGCCCTCGATATCACCGTCACCTTCAAAGCGGACTTCGGCGAGGTGGCCTTCGGTCCCACCAAGGAGGCCGGACCTCTCGGCATCCGCGTGCGGGACGAGCTGCGGGCGGACATCGGCTCGGGTACCCTGTCCAACTCCTGGGGCGGCGTCGGCGAGGGCGAGTGCTGGAGCCGTTCGGCCGAATGGTGCGACTACTGCGGCGAGGTGCCGGAGGCGGGCTTCATGGGCATCACCGTCTTCGACAACGAAAAGAACGAGCGCTTCCCCACGGCATGGCACATCCGGGCGTACGGCCTCTTCGCCGCCAACAACCTCTATTTCAAGGGCGGCCTCACCATCCCTGCTGGGGAGAGCCTGACCTACCGCTTCCGCATCCTGTTCCGGAAAGCCCCCATGACCCGCGACGAGCTGTCCGACCGCTTCGTGCAGTACACCGTCGCCCCGCAGGCGGACTGACATGAAGAGCGGCAAAGCCCGGCGGATCGCCCTCCTGACCGTCACCTGGCTCATGATAGGGGCCGTCTGGATCGTCGGTCTGAACTGGCCCCGGATCGTCTCGGGAGGCGCGGAACCCGTCCGTTCAGCCGACGGCGGCGAGGCGCAGACGGTGATCTATACCCTCTCCGATACGCTCTCCGACGAGGGCACCCTCACCGCCGATCCCCTGCCGGAGCGGACGATTCCGGAACTCACCGAACCGGAGACAACGGCGGATCCCCCGGCGGAACCGATCCCGGCTGACGCTCCGCAGTCGGACCGGACCTTCGATGCGGAACCAGTCTCACCCTATCCCTCACCTGAAGCGGAGGCCGTCGCCGCTCCCTACGTGCTGAACACCCACACGAAGAAGATCCACCTGCCGGACTGCCCCTCCGTCACCGAGATGAAGGAGTCCAACCGGGGCTTCTGCGAGGATCCGGAGGAGATGCTGGCCCAGGGATACGTATGGTGCAAGCGTTGCCACGGATAACAAAGGAGGACCGTCATGATGAGATATATCCGCGCGATCCTTTTCCTGCTTGTCTCCCTCGCTGCGCTCCCCGCCCTGCTCTCCGGCTGCGGAGACTCCGCCCCCGTCGGCTTCAAGGTCCTGAAGGATACCGTCACCCCAACCGGCCTCACGTACCGGATCACCCGGAAAGCGGAAAGCTGG
>CACWLT010000041.1:9922-27878 GCA_902761695.1 uncultured Ruminococcus sp. | reverse complement strand
CCGGAGGTCTTCGAGGACGAGGAATCCCGGGCGGCCCGTGAAAAAGCCGAGCGTGAAGCCGCCAGAAAGCCTAAGGACAAGCACGTCAAGCTGAAGACCGCCAAGCCCGACAAGGCTGCGAAAAAGGCCGAGGCCGCGGCGAAAAAGGCGGCGAAGAGGGCCAGGGCCGGCATGAGCGCGGGCGGTGTGGACACGGCGGCCATGATCGACGACATGATCGATGCCGCTGCGGCGTCCAAGGCGGCCGAGGCTGCCCGGGCGAAGAAGGAGAGAAAGCCCCTCTTCGGACGGAAGAAGAAGGACGAGCCCGTCCTGGATCCCGAAACGGCCGCTGCCATGGCGGAGGAGAACGAACGGAAGCGCGCGGCTGCCGAAACCCAGGCCGCTCTGGCCATCGGCGGCATCGTGAAGCCCCAGTACGCCCCCGATATGGACGAGTTCTGCGCGGACGGCGTGGTGGAGATGTCCATCGCGGCGGTGCTGAACGAGCTCCGCAACGGCAACGACGTCACCATGATCTGGGCGGACCGGCGGCAGGAGGGCGGCATCGCGGCCGTTCAGCTGACCTGCCCCGAGGACTTTGACGCCATCTATCCGGTGTTCGCCACGACGCCTCCCTGCTCCGAGAAGCAGAATGTCACGAGCCTTCTGCCGCTCATCACCGAATCCCTCAACGTCACCATCCGCATCTGCACCTCCAATCTGGATCCGCTGTCCCTGAACAAATACGCGGCGATTCCCGGCCTCTTCGGCGGAGCGGGCACAGGCTGCGTGGCGGAGGTTCTGCTCTTCAATCCCGAGGAGCGGTACGAGGACGTGAAGATCCGCCGCGAATATGTGGAAATGAGCCGGATCCGGCTGGCCCAGGAGGGCGTGGATCTCACCGAGCTTGTCGCCGTCAAGGACGAGAGCAATCACTATACCCTCCAGCGCGCGAGCCGGTGACGAAGCATCGGGCCAATCCGGGACTTTCACAATAAACAGAAGGGGTTCCCATGGATAAAGCAACAAAAAAACCATCGTTTCTGTCGGGCCTGTTCTCCGGAAAGCGGAAGGGCGAAACCCTGCAGGATAAAATAGACGCCGCGCAGAAAAAGCAGGCCAGGGCAAGGGCCGAAACCACCCTGGAGCCCGTCACCGTATCCCCCGCTCCCTCCATGACAAAGGCATACACGGCGGTGGGCATGGTGTTCCGCACGCTGACCCTCTTCATGGGGGTCTTCGGGCTGAATCTGTTCCTCTGCGACGCGGCGAAGATCGTCATCCTCAACGGTGCGAAGGCGGAGGACATCACCCTGTCCCCCTGGTTCATCGCCCTGTGGAGCGCCGTTGTGACCCTGTTCGTCATGGCGGTGTCCCTGCACAAGATCAGCCGGGCCCTGTCCCCGGTTCTGGCGCTGGGCGGCATCGCGGCGTATATGTTCGCCACCTATACCGATCCTCTGGGCTACCTGCTGGAGTCCTTCCGCTGTACCCGGGATCTGGTGTTCTCCAATATGGCCTCGGCCGGATACACCACCTACATGCAGTATATTTCGGAGGAGCCCTTCGCCTATAACCGGACGGAGCTTCTGAAATTCTTCGTGGCCGCGGTGATCGTGGTATCCGGGCTTCTGCTGGGCCTCTTCATGGCCAAGCGGGTGCGGGCCTGGGGCGTTGCGCTGATCTGCGCGGTGTACATGATCCCCGTGTTCATGTTCAATATCACCCGCTCCAACAAGGGCCTGGCCTGTGTGCTGGTCTTCATCTGCGGCGCCGTGGCTCTCTGCCTTTTCGACTGCATCTACGGCGGCGTCTTTGCCGCGCGTAAGGCGAAGAAGGACGCGAAAAAAGCCGCCAAGGCAGCGAAAAAAGCCGCGAAGAAGGCAAAGAAGGACGCGAAGCGCAATCTGAAGAACACCGCCACCGCCGCCTACAACGAAACCATCGCGGCCGGCGCTCCCAAAGCCGCGGCGAAGAAGGCCAGAGCAGCCGTCTACGCCCGGGCCAAGAAGGAAGCCGAGGACGCGAAGAAGGCCGCGAAACGCGCCAAGCTCGCCGAAAAGCAGGCGAAGATCGAAGCGAAGAAGGCCGAGAAGGAAGCCAAGAAGGCCGCGAAGCTGGCGGCAAAGGAGCAGAAAAAGGCTCTCCGCGCCCGTTCCGTCGCTCTGAAAAAGGCCAAGAAGCCGGACGCCGAGGAAGCCGCCGCCGTATCCGCCCTGAAGAAGGATATGAAGGCCGCCGCAAAAGCCGCCCGGATCGAGCGGAACGCCGGGGAAACCAAGGCCTTCAAGACCCGCGCCGCCTCCGGATACGCCGGTGTCATGGCCATGATCATTGCCTTCCTGGCCATCTGGGTCCCCCTGACGGCCACGAAGAAGAATTTCCCCATCATCGACGTCATCAACAACCGCATGCAGCTGGTGCGGACCTACGTCACCGCCTACCTCATGGGCGACGACGTGGACCTGAACTCCCTGGCCATGTACGGCGGCGTCGCGGAGCTGAACCCCCGGAACGTGGACTTCAACACGCCCCAGTACACCGGACAGCGTCTCTTCACCTGCGAGGCCAGCTACGCTGCGCCGGTCTACATGAGAAGCTGGATCGGCTCCGACTACGACCTGGAGACCGACTTCTGGTCCTCCGCCGACGCGGACGAGGTCATTGCCTACCGCGAACGGTTCGGATCCGCCTATACGCCGGACAATATCTCCTATTTCTTCGCCAAGTATGTCTATCCCAACGCCCTGGATGTGAACAAGGTGGATCAGTACCGGAATTTGGACAACTTCGGCTTCCGCGTCTTCCAGGTCCATGTGCGCCGGAGAAGCGGGACCTCCAAGATCCTCTTCGTTCCCTCCATCATGAACGCCGGGCTGGGCATCATGGACTTCGGGTCCCTTGAACCCACGGGAAAGAAGTATTCCGCATACTACGACGGCATTTATTCCTCCCGGTTCTTCGACGAGGAATCCACCTACTCCGTGTCCTCCTTCAACCCGGTCATGAAGCACCCGGATCTGGCCGTGAACATGGAAAACTCCATCTGGTACTACAACCGGGCGAAGCTCTACGCGGAAACCGTGGACGCCATCCAGAGCGGCATTGCCGGAAACCTCCTTTATAAGGAAGACAAGGAATACGAGTACGACACGCCCCTCGGCACCATCCGTCTGACGGGCTCCGACCTCTCCTTCCTGGCGGAGCAGTTCGAGGCGGAATGCGCGGACAGAGGCTACAAGTACAAATCCACCCAGACGGTCACCGCCGACGAGGAGCCCGTGCTCGACAACCTGGTGGCGCGGTACATCAACATGACCAACGGCGAGCGGAAGACCTTCATGAACGCCTTCGACAAGGAGCTGGACTACCGGGATTACGCCGAGAGCACCTACCGGAACACCTTCGGCTCCGAGGCCATCGCGGACCTGGCGCAGCAGATCCTCTCCGACGCGGGCATCGTCATGGGCGAAAAGTACGTGCATGACAAGTCCTATCTGGAGACGAAGAACGAGAACCAGATCAAGCGCATGACCAACCTGGAGAAGTACGGCAACGTCACGACCTCCTGGTTCACCGACGCCGCCACCGGGGAGACCATCCCGCGCCATCAGGCCATCATGGCGGTGCTGAACTACCTCCGGGAGAACTACACCTACACCCTCGATCCCGAGGTGGAGCAGCAGCCGGTGTACGACGAGGAGGGCAATCCCGTGCTGGACGAGGAGGGCAATCAGGTAACGGAGGACTACGTCGAGTCCGCCTCCAACCTGGAAGCCTTCCTGTTCGAGGTGAAGCAGGGGTACTGCGTCCACTTCGCCACCTCCGCCATCGCGCTGCTGAGAGAGCTGGGCTTCGCCGTCCGGTACGACGAGGGCTACATCTGCGACAGCTGGAACCGCACCTACGATCCCGAGGCCGTATCCACCTACCGCAGCTCCGTCCGCGACTATGACGCGCACTCCTGGATCGAGGTGTACTACCCCTCCATGGGCTGGATCATGTACGAGGTGACGCCCTCCTACATGGAAGAGATGTACGATCCCAACGTGACGGAATCCTCGACGGGTTCCTCCGGTCTGGACAGCTCCAAGATCACCGTCCGTCCCACCACGGACACGGAGATTCTGGACGAGATCAGCCTGGGCACGGGCGATGAAGCGGACTACACAGCCCTCATCATCACCGGCTCCGTGATCCTGGGCGCCGTCATCCTTCTGGCCGTGATCTGGACGGTGCTGAAGGTAAGGGCGGACAAGGCCTCCTACAAGAGACAGAAGCTGGTGGAGGACGCCACCTCCGAGCAGAGGTATCAGGCGGGTGAGACGGACATCCACGCTTCCGCCCGAGCCATCACCGACGCCATCTTCGACGTGTTCTCCGGTCTGGGCGTTCCTCCGCAGACGGGCGAGCTGCCCACGGAATACGCCGTCCGGATCAACGAGGACTACGCCGATATCTCCAAGCACAGGATCACCGACGTTATGGACCTCATCGAGAAGGAAGAGTTCGGCGGCACCCTGAGCTTCCGCGCGCTGGGCACCCTGGCGGAATACCTGAAGGAAATCCAGAGCTCCGTCTACGCCGCTCTGCCGTTCCTCGAGAAGGTCCGCATGCGGTACTTCATGAACGTGGTATAAAAAAGCAAACCGAAACAGAATCTGCGCGGGACTGCCGCGGACGCCGCCGGGAATCCGGATCCGATCCGAGGGCAGTCCCGCCTTCATTTGAGTGAATATGTCTGATAATAACGCAAAACTTCCCCCCTCCCAGCAGTCCCCCGCGAAGCTGGCGTATCTGGGGGACGCGGTCTGGGAGCTGTGCGTCCGGGAGACTCTGGTGAACCGAGGCGTCCGTCAGCCCAGCGTGGAGGCCCTCCGCTACGTGACCGCGAAGGTTCAGGCCCGGGCGGTGGCGAAGCTCCTTCCCGGACTGACGGAGGAGGAGGCCGACGTCTACCGGCGGGGACGGAATGTGGGCCACAGCAACCTGCCCAAATCCGCCACTCTGGCCGAGTACTGCGCCGCCACGGGACTGGAATGCCTCTTCGGCTGGCTCCATCTGATGGGGCGCGGGGAGCGGGTGCGGGAACTCTTCGCCCTGTCCTTCTCCGGGGAGACGCCGGACGCGGACTGAAAAAGAATGCAGAAAACGGGAAAACTTATCCAAAACGCCGCCGGACGGCTTGATTTCGGCCGCCGTTTGTGGTATGATTGATTATTATTCGGGAAGGGCGCACGGGGGATGCTCCGGTGACGGACACGCCGCGCGCGGATTGGAATCGAGGACGTCATGAAAGAGATCGCCATACTGGGCTTCGGAATCGTGGGCGGGGGCATTCCCACCGTGCTTGAGGAAAACGCGGAGCAGATCCGCCGCACCGTCGGGGAGGACGTGCATATCCGCTATATTCTTGATCTGCGGGAGTTCCCGGATTCGCCCCTCGGGGACCGCGTCGTCCATTCCATTGACCCGATTCTCGCGGATCCGGAGATCACCCTGGTCTGCGAGGCCATGGGCGGTCTGAAGCCGGCCTATGACTTCACCGCCGCATGCCTCTCCGCCAGGAAATCCGTGGTCACCTCCAACAAGGAGCTGGTGTCGGAGAAGGGCGCGGAGCTTCTGCGTCTGGCGCGGGAGAACGGATGCTTCTATCTCTTCGAGGGCAGCGTGGGCGGCGGCATCCCCCTGATCCGTCCCTTCCTGACCTCCTTCGCCGGGGAGAGGCCCCGGGAGGTGTCCGGTATTGTCAACGGCACCACCAACTATATCCTCACCGCCATGCTGACCGGGAAGTCCTACGACGACGCCCTGAGAGAGGCCCAGGAGCTGGGATACGCGGAACGGGATCCCTCGGCGGACGTGGACGGCATTGACGCCCAGCGCAAGATCATGATCCTCACCGGCCTCTGCTCCGGCTGGCTGCCCGCCGCGGAGGACGTTCATGCCGAGGGAATCCGCTCCATGACCCGCGCCGATATGGAGGGGGCTATCAAAACCGGCGGGACTCTGCGCCTCATCGCCCGGTTCGTCATGACGGAGAAAGGAGCGTCCGCCGGGGTCTGCCCCATGATCGTCCTGAACGGAAACGCGCTGGCCTCGGTGAACGGGGTCTACAACGCCGTTTCCCTCACCCTTCCGTCCACGGGGGATATCCTGTATTACGGGCGGGGAGCGGGACGGCTTCCCACGGCGGCGGCGCTGGTGTCCGACCTGACGGCGGTCCTGTCCGGTGCGGCCGGGGCGGAGCGGATGCCGGCCTTCGAGAAAATGCCCGCCGGGACCCTCGTCCCCTTTGATTCGCTGCCCTGCGACGCCTATGTGCGGACCGGAAAGCCCGCGTCGGAGGCGGAGGAGATCCTCATGACGGCGGCGGACGGAGCGGAGAGGCTGCAGGGAGAGGGAGCGGAGTTCATCGTGAAAAACGCCTCCGTCAGCCAGATCCGCCGCCTGCTTCCCGACGCCCGCATCATTCGTATACTGAGGTGAGTGCCATGCTGTACGGAATTCACGCTATTTCCAGAGACGACAACATTGCGGTGGTGTACGTGCGCCGCCCCCCCAAGAACCCGGCGGTGGCCTATATGACCTTCGGCGCCCTGGCGGATGGGGAGGTGGATGTGGACATCATCATCCAGACCGCCTCCGTGGGCCACGGGAACGACCTCATCTTCACCATCCACGCCGAGGACAGCGAGCGGGCCCGGGAGATTCTGACGAAGCAGTTCGCCTCCAGCCCGGATACGGAGATCGAAATCGACCCCTCGGCAGTGAAGCTGTCCGTCTCCGGAGAGGGGATGCAGGGAAAGCCCGGCGTGGCGGCCAAGGTGTTCAAGTGCCTCTGGGACGCCGATGTGCGGATCCTCAATATCTCCACCAGCGAAATCAAAATCAGCATGATCATCCCCCGCCGCGACGCGGACCGCGCTTATCAGGCCCTGACCGACGGCTTCGAGATCGTGTGACGTTTTTTTCACCATAATTAATACGCTGCCGTGTCGCTCCTTCCCCGGGAGTTTCACGGCAGCTCTTTTATAATGCTATGAATGTCCCCTGACTTCGCAGGCCAGGCATGTCCGTTACAACCGTCCGGTTTTGGGGGGGAGGACGGCATGCACTTCATCCTTTATAAAATCCCGTTCACCGCCAGTCCCGTGAGAAACGCGAAGAGCATCACGAACGCGAGATAGAGCAGGAACCGCTTTACGCCGAAGACGATTTTGAGCGCGCCGAGGTTGGTGATCTTCGTAGCCGGACCGGTGATCATGAAGGCCGCCGCGGACCCGAGACTCATCCCCTCGTCCAGCCAGGAGGCAATCAGGGGGATCGTTCCGCCGCCGCAGGCATAGAGGGGCACCCCCACCGTCGCCGCCATGAGCACGCCCCACGCCTCGTTCCCGCCGAAGACCCGCGTCATGAGCGACTCCGGCACATACCGCTGAAACACGGCCGAGAGCGCGATGCCGATAAGGAACATGGGCCCGGTGGCGCGGACGTTCCGCCCGATGTTTTTGAGAAGCCGGACGAGCGGGTTCGGGTGCGTGTCCCGGGACTGCGGCTCGTCGAAGCCGGTGAAGTCGAAGAAGTCCCGGTCCTTGTAAAAGATCCGCACGAGAAGACCCGCCGCGATGCCGCAGAGAAAGCAGGAGACGATCCGCACCGCCAGCGCCGCCGGACCGAGAGCCGCGGAATAAACAATCAGCTGGGGATTGAGCAGAATCGAGGTCATCATGAAGGCCGCCAGCCAGTCGTCCCGCATTCCGCTGCGGCTGACCGATGCCGCGAGAGGAATCGTGCCGTACATGCAGAGGGGAGAGGCGATCCCGAGGAGGGAGGCGGGAATCAGCCCGAGGATCCCGAATTTCGATCCGCTCATTCGCCGCAGCAGCCCGTGGATCCGGCCCTTCAGAAAGACCGAGACGCAGGACCCCAGCGCGATGCCGAGCACCCAGTAGAGGAGGATCTGCCGCAGCTGCAGGTCAAAGTAGTACCAGAGGTACACGGCCTCCCGGCGCAGTACGGAGAGGACCTCACTCATCGATGTTCACCAGACGGTAGGTCCTCGAGCCCAGACCGATCTCCTCCGCGTGCTCCAGCGTGTGCAGGCCGTTCTGCCGCTCGATCCGCCTGATGAGGGACGCGCTGTCCGGCGCCTGATACATCAGATCGATGCAAGCCTGATCCAGCGCCACGGGATCGGAGGAGGCCAGAATCCCGATGTCGTGCATGTCCGGCTCGGCGGGGTTGCCGTCGCAGTCGCAGTCCACCGAGAGGCGGTTCATCACGTTGATATACACGATGTGCTCCGCACCGACGTGGTCCCGCACGCCCGTCACCATCTCCCCGAGGGCCTCGAGCCATGCGTCCTGATCGCCGTACCAGATGCTCCCGGAGGTCTTGGTCCCGGCGGTGTGGACATAGACTTTTCCGGAGGGCGAGGACATGCCGATGGCCACGTTTTTGATCGCGCCGCCGAAGCCCGCCATGGCGTGTCCCTTGAAGTGGGAGAGGATGAGCCAGTCCGTGTAGTTCTCCGCGTGACTGCCGACGATGGAGCGGGTCAGGCGGATCCCTCCCGTCACGGGCCATTCCGCCTCGCCGTCCTCGTCCAGAAGATCAAAGTCCGCGATGTCCAGAAAGCCGTGGTCCGCCGCGACCTGTTTATGCATGGCGGAGCTGGCGCGGGATCCGCCGTAGGCTGTGTTGCACTCCACGATGGTCCCGTCCACCTTTTTGACCAGATCCCCGATGAGCTCCGGACGGAGGTAGTTGCTGGCGGGCGGCTCCCCGGTGGATATCTTCACGGCCACTTTCCCCGCAGGCTCCCAGCCGAGCTGCTCATACACCCGGACCAGTCCCGCCGCCGAGATGTCCGCCGTGAACCAGACGACGGGTGCGTCTTCGCTGTCTGTCTGCACGGCGTGGACCGCAGTCTGCGGTGAGGCTTCCTGACCCTGCATGGCGGACGGGTTCGGATCGGTTCCCGCTGTCAATCCTGCAGTACTCCCCGCGCATCCGGAGAGGAGCAGCGCGAAGCCGAGAAGCAGAAGCCGCTTTATGTCTTTTGCCCTTTTCATTTTATCCTCACTTTCTCTCGATCCCGTTCCGGTCCAGCCAGGCCGCCACGTCGTCCGGGAGGGACGCGCCGCCGGAATAGTGGACCGACAGCCCGTCTCCCATCACGGCGTCCGGTGCGAGCTTGGCGATGGCCGTGAGACTCTGCCCGAACCGCCCGCCGCCGTGGGAGCAGAAGGGGACAATGGTCTTCCCCGAGAAATCGTAGGATTCGAGAAAGGACGCGATCGGCATGGGGATGGAGGCCCACCAGTTCGGATAGCCCAAGAGGATCACGTCATAGGCGTCGATGCTCTCCGGCGGATCGGCCAGCTCCGGGCGGGCGTTTTTGTGCTGATCCTCTTGGGCTTCCATGAGGACCGTGTTGTAGCTGTCGGAATAGGGATGGATCGGCGTGATCTCATAGAGGTCCGCTCCGGTCTGCATCTCGATCTCCTCCGCGATTCCGCGGGTGTTGCTGCCCCAGGAGAAGTAGGCGATGAGCACGCGCCCTCCGGCTTTTGTGTTCCGCACGGTTTCCGCCGCCGTGACGGTTTCCGGAATCCCGCCCTCCGCGTTCCGCACCAGCCGGATGCCGAGGTTCGCCGCCTTCAGATCGGACTGGCCCGCCGCCCGGTACGCGCTCCGCATGTTCTTGCCGAAGTCGTTCCAGCCGCCGCCCCGGTAGACGTGCCGTGTCCCGCTCTCGGGGCCGGAGGGATCATTGGGGATTTGCGGATCGTATGCGCCGTAGCAGTCCCAGCACCATTCGTTCACGTTGCCGTGCATGTCGTAAAGGCCCCATCCGTTCGGCGCAAAACTCCCCACGGGCAGAGCGGTCTGCCGGTATACGCCCGGTCTCGCCTCCAGCACGGAGTCGTCGAAGTAGTTTTCCTCGATCTCGTAAGGGTAGTGGCCGTAGAAGTTCGCCTCGTCCGCGTCCATGGATTTTTCAGTGTTGAAGGGGGTCTCCGTCCCGGCGCGGCAGGCGTATTCCCATTCGGCCTCGGTGGGGAGGCGGTATCCGTCAGCGGAGCGGTCCCAGGCGACCCCGTTTTCATCGACGGTATAGACCGGCGTCAGTCCCGCGTCCTTCGATTTGGCGTTGGCGAAGAGAACCGCATCCAGCCACGACACCTGCTCCACCGGAAGATTTTCCCCGGAGAACGCGCTCGGATCCTCCCCCATGAGCCGGGCATAGTCCTCCCCGGTGGTCTCACAGGGATCGATCCGGAACGCCGTCACCGTTACCGTGTGCGCGGTTTCGTCTGCGATCCTCCAGTTTTCCGTCTCCGGACTGCCCATCGTAAACGTCCCGCCGGGGAGGAGGATAAAGCCGTCGTCCTCCGGGGAACGGGTGGGCTGCTCCTCCTTCGTTTTATCCGCAGCTGTCCCCGCCGCCTGAGGATCGGAGGTCCCCCACGACGGCGCGGCTTCCCGCTTTCCGCCGTCAAAGAGCAGCAGCGACGTTCCGATCAGGAGGGAGACGAGGATCAGGATCGCGGCGGTGAACCGTTTGTTCTGCCCGCCCTTTTTCTCTCCTTTCAGGAGGGATACACAGCAGGCACCGAGAAAGGCGAAGGCGGTGAGAACGGCGAGATTTTCCGCGAAAACCGTCGGGACGGATTTTTCGTAATCGAAGAACGCGAAGGGCGAGCGGAAGAAGAGATAGCCCGGGATCCCGCTCTTCACGAACAGCATGAACCCGAGGCCGGAGATCACTGTGAACGCCGCCGCGAGGATCGTTCTTACCGTTCTTTTCAGCTTCCATCCCGCCGTCATGGCCGGAACGTGGAGCCCGAGGTGGAAGCCCATCAGCACGAACGACCAGTAGGACATGGAAAGATGGAAGCGCCGCGCAAAGGACACGGGCAGAATCCCGTAGAGGAACGGCACCGCCTTCGCGCTCATGGCCATGCCGCAGACCGCCGTCAGGGCGATGGAGACGAAGAGCAGCGCGTTCACCGCCGTGGAGACGATCCGGTACGCGTTGTACTTCCCCTTGAAGAGGGAGGCGGACCACTTTCCGTTGAGGATGTGATGGACGATCAGCAGAACCGTCATCCCGATCCCGCACCACTCGTGGAGTGCCTCGCCCGTGACCTGATACGCCATGAGGCAGAGAAGGAGGATGGTCATCATCACGTCCACCGTCTTTTTCACGATACGCTTCCGGCTGCCATGCATTGTTCCGTCCTCCCGTAGTCCGTATTCAGTTCAGCCCTTCGATCCACGCCCGGAGATCGGCTTCCGACACGCCGCCGGAGAACCGTTTCCCGTCGAGCCATGTCCCGCTCCCGGCGCGCTGGGCCAGGTTCTGTCCGCTCCGTCCGATTCCGCTGGAGGCCGAGGTGCAGAAGGGGATCATCGTGATGCCGTCGAAATCATAGCTTTCCGCGAAGGTGTCCATGATCCGCAGCTCCTCGCCCCACCAGATGGGGAAGCCGATATAGATCTTCGTGTATCCCGTCAGATCAACGGGATCGCTCCCGATGGCCGGGCGGGCGTTTTTGTCGTTCTGCTCCTTCGTGGACCGGCTGCCCGAGTCGTTCCAGTTGAGATCCGCCGAGGAGTAGGGCTCCGCTGCCGTGATTTCATAGAGGTCCGCCCCTTCGATGGCCGCGATCTTTTCGGCAACCCCGAGGGTCGTTCCGGTGGCGGAAAAGACAACAACGAGGGTGGAGCCGGACGCCGTGCTTTCGTCATTCGGTGTGTCTGCGGGATCGGTTTTGTCCGCTGTTCCCGCAACGGACACGCTTCCCGCCTCAGCGCCCGTCTGACTGCCCGATGCCTGCGCCGCAGGTTCGGACTCTCTGTTTCCGCAGGCGGTGAGGAGGGGCAGAAGGAGCAGGGCGGCCAGCGTCAGAAGCGTGAGAAGTCTGATGGTTCTGTTTTTCATTTTTCTCATCCCTTTATCTCAGTTTGCCGTAATCCTCCGGCGATACTGGCTCCAGCCATTCGTTGGACGTTTCTTCACCTGCGACCTCGATTGCCAGATGAGACCCGGGGGTCATCTCCACCGGTTCCTTGCCCCATTCCTGATAGTAACCCCGGCCGCCGACGCAGATCAGCAGCTGCCCGCCGCCGCTCTTCGCGTGGTGGATATGCCAGTTGTTCCGGCATCCGGGCTCAAAGGTCACATTGAAGACCGGCACCTGCTCCGCCGATACGGGGGCAAGGTAACTCTGCCCGACGAAGAATTCTCCGTACGGGTTCGGCTCGCCGACAGGGAAGGGGATCGAATTCTGATACCGGTCCTTCTCCGTCAGCGCGGGCGTTTCCTCATTCCAGACCTCCTTCGCCAGGCGGAACACCGCCCAGCCCTTCGGCCAGCCGACGTACATCGCGGTGTGGGTGATGATCGCGGCGATTTCCTCCTTCGTCACGCCGTGGGCTTTGGCGTTCTGCAGGTGGTAGCTCAGCGAGGAATCCGTGATTCCGGACGCCATCAGCGCTACCACCGTGACGACGCATTTTGTTTTGACATCGATTGCGGCCTCGTTCCACACCTCGCCGAAGAGCACGTCGTCGTTGAGGTGGGCGAACATGGGCGCGAACTCCCCGAGCTGGTTCCGGCCCGCCGTCTGTACGATCTTTTCCGCCATTTTGTCTTCCTCCCGTCACATGCCGATCTTCTGATCCCCGGTGGACCAGACGTGTTTTTCCTTCGCGGCTGCGGGCCTGTTCTGCGCCATGACGCCGGCCAGCGGATGGGGAATATAGGGCTCCTCCAGATAGGCGGTCTCCTCCGGCGTCAGCGTGAGCTCCGCAGCCTTTGCCGCGCCTTCGATGTGGTGCAGCTTCGTCGCGCCGACCACGGGCGAGGTGACCTTTGTCAGCAGCCAGGCGAGGGAGATCTCCGTCATGCTCACGCCGCGCTTTTCCGCAAGCTCCGCGACCCGGGCGATGATCACATTGTCCTGTTCTGCCGTGGTGTCGTACTTGAACTTCGCGTAGGCGTCCTCCTCGGCGCGCTTTGTGCCGCCCTCCCCGGGGAGCCTGGACAGTCTGCCGGAGGCCAGCGCGCTGTAGGGGGTGAGGGCGATGTTTTCTTCATCGCAGTAGGGAACCATCTCCCGCTCCTCCTCCCGGAAGATCAGGTTGTAGTGGCCCTGCACGGAGACGAACTTCGCAAAGCCCTCCTTTTCGGCAAAGGCGTTGGCCTTGGCGATCTGCCAGGCGAAGCAGTTGGAGATGCCGATGGCTCTGGCCTTGCCCGCCTTCACGACGCGGTTCAGACCGTCCATGATCTCCTCGAGCGGCGTCTGCCAGTCCCACATGTGATAGATGTAAAGATCCACGTAGTCCATGGCGAGGTTCTTCAGGCTCGCGTCGATCATGGCCCCGATGTGCCGCTGGCCGCTGACGCCGCCCTCGATCTCCTCCTGCGTTCTCGGGAGGAATTTGGTGGCGACGACCACGTCCTCACGCTTCGCAAAATCCCGCAGGGCTCTGCCCACATACTGCTCGCTGGTGCCGCTTTGATAGGCGATGGCCGTATCGTAGAAATTGACGCCCAGCTCCAGACCGCGCCGGATGATCTCTCTCGAATGCTCCTCGTCGACGGTCCAGCTGTGCTGTCCGCGTCCGGAATCGCCGAATCCCATGCATCCCATGCAGATGCGGGACACGGTCAGGTCGGAATTGCCGAGCTTTGTGTATTTCATTCCGCCGCCTCCTGCTGTTTGTTCATCTTCCCGCAGTCCCCGGCCTTGTCCCCGGTCACGAAGTATTCGTAGGTCGGGAACTCGAACAGAACGGGCTTGAAGGTGTGATAGTCGATCTTCCCTTTTTCGTTCAGGACCCCCTCGTCGGCGTATGTCGCGGTGATTCTGCAGATGAAGTTGTCGAAATGCTCGAGCTCGTAGTTTCCGTCCACGGAGCACTCGATGGAGACCTTCGCCTCGTCGATGAGGGGCACGCCTCCTTCTCCCATGGCCCAGGCAAAGGCCCCGGACTTGTCCGTCTTATGGCCGGAGACGGTTCCCATGCGGTCCGCGTCGGCCAGCCAGGATTCGTCCACCACGTTCACGGACAGCTTCCCGCCCTCCCGGATGCCTTGATTGATATAGTGCGCCGCGACCAGCGACACCATCAGATGGTTGTGGGCCATGATCCCGGCGTGAGCGGCCAGGGTCCAGGTGGGCTTGCCGTTCACCATCGCGCCGACCACGATGACCGGGCAGGGATAGAGCGCGAGCGCCGCGCCGATGTTTTTCTTGCTCATTTTTCTGTATCTCCTATTATGATTATGCATTTCCGAGCAGCCGGATCAGGCAGCCATAGGTGAGATCGTAAACGGTATGGTACGTGAAGTCCACGCTCGCCTCCCGCATGGCCTCCTTCTGCTTCTCCGTCACGGCGGCGTAGGGGTAGATGCCGAACATGAAGGGGAAGAAGAGATAGACAAACCGGTCGATATCCTCCCCCGTCATCTCCG
Source organism: uncultured Ruminococcus sp. (assembly GCA_902761695.1). Classification (GTDB taxonomy): domain Bacteria; phylum Bacillota; class Clostridia; order Oscillospirales; family CAG-272; genus UMGS1696. The sequence continues at coordinate 13,402 of CACWLT010000041.1, read as the reverse complement.
GGCGGAATTTACCGAGCAGGGCTCGGATCAGTCGCATGGATTCGCCGTAGGACGATTTGAAGGCGGTGAGCATTTCCACCCGGCTGTTCGCCTCCATGTCGTAGTTGTTCATGGACAAGAGCTTCAGAAGCTGTTCCCGCCTTGCGAGGGATCCGGCCACCGCCGCCGCCAGCTCCGCCGCGGAGAGCGCGTCACGCCCGTTAAGGATCGCCGCAAGATCCGCGTTCCAGCGATCGTACTCCCGGGCGAAGAGGGCGAGGAAGATCTCCTCCTTCGTCTTGAAGTAGTTGTAGATTGTCGGACGGGAAAAGGGAACCTCGTTTCCGATTTCCTTCAGGGTGATTTCTCTGAAGCTCATGGTCCCGTAGAGCTTTTCGCAGGCGTTCACGATCTCCTCGCGCCGCCCGGCGATCTGCTCGGGTGTTTTCTTTGTCATACTGTCCTCCTCCGATGCGGTCATGCTTGTTGACATCGTGTCAGCAAGCATAGTATATCATGATTCTGACACGTTGTCAATACTCTGCCGGGATGTTTATGGTTTTTTCCCCGGCCGGAGGAAGTCCTGCTTCTGCGGCGCGTTCATCCGCCATGTCGGTCACGTCGGTCCCATCGGGCTGTCTCCGGGGCGGGCGGATCCGAAAACGGCCTGCCGGTCCGAAGGAGGCGAGGACCTTTCTCCGGCAGAAGGGCATACGAAAAAGACAGGACACCGCGCATCCTGCCTTTTTCATGATCATTAAGTCAATCGGACTTGTCCGGTCCTCTCCGCGCCATCAGTCCAGCGCCTTCAGCTTGTCCATGGCCTTTTCCATGGTCTTGGTGATGACCTTTTTGTTGCCGGCCCAGTAGGAGGCGAAGTTGTCCTTCTTCTGGGGCATCAGGGTCCGGAGCACGAACCAGGGGTTGCCGATGGACTCGTTGTACAGGGACTCGAAGTTGATGAGGACGCTGTCCTTGATGAGGTCCATCATGGCCGAGGTCTCGGGGTCGCGGGAGTAGCGGGACTTCAGCGCCATGTCGAAGTACACCGGGGTGGTGGTCCGCCAGCTCTGCGCCGCCAAAGCCTCCATCACCGCGCAGCTCATGTCGCTGTCCTTCGCGTCGATGGGTACGCACCACAGGGAGACCGCGTCCTGCACCCGGGTGCCGTAGGCGGGCTGGTTCTCGTCCTGGAGCGGATAGGGCAGGATGCCGTAGTCGCTCTCCATGTCGCCGAGGCTCGAGACCACGGCGCTGAGGCGGGTGGTGGCCAGCAGGGCCTTGTCCTGAGCCAGGGTGTCCTGGATGTTGGTGCCGTCGCCGGTGATGGCGTAGCAGCCCTCGTTCTCCCACATGAGCCGGTACACGCGGGACACCAGATCCGCCATCTTCTCCTCATCCACGGAGAGGACGGGATAGCCCTCCTCGTCCCGGGTCACCATGGATACGAGGGAGCCCTGCATATATCCGTCCGCGTCGTTGACGGAGGAGGTCACAAGGCCCCAGTAGTCCGTCTGATCCGCCTTGCCGTTGCCGTCCAGATCCGCGTGGACCTTCGAGGTCAGATCATACACATAATCGATGGTCCAGCGCCGCTCGTTCACCACGCTGTAGAGGTCCTCCACCTGCTCGTCCACGGCCACCTTCTGGTTGAAGGCGTAGACGCACATGGCGGAGAGCATGGTCCGGGCGATGTCGCCGGTGATGAAATAGAGCTTACGTAGCGCAGATACTTCTCCAGCACATCTTCCATGATGGAGGAGCGCAGGCCGCTGACGGTGCTGTTGTAGTTCTCCCAACCGTCGCCGGCGAAGACCTCGATCTTAACGTTCAGCCGCTCGGAGACCATGTTGTTCCGCTCGTAGACGGAGTCGGACACCGCCTCGCCGGTCAGTTCCTCCGCCGCCACCTCGCCCACGGATTCCGTGTCGCCCCGGGAGTGGATCACGGTGGTGGCTCCCTTGAAGTCAAGCTCCGGGAGATTGTCCGGCACGTGGGCCCGGTCGACCTCCGTTTCCGCTTCGGTTTCGGCAGGGGACTGGACGTCGGCAGCCGGAGTGTCAGCGGCGGGGGAGGCGGGATCCTTGTTTTCTCCGCTTTCGGAGCAGGCGGCCAGGCTTCCCGCAGTGAGCAGGGCGGCCAGCAGCAGGGACAGGATTTTCTTCATGGTTTTGACTCCTCGATGGTAAAGATTACTGATTTCATTATACTTTGTTTTTGAATTATTGTCAAGACGCACAAATGCGGAAGGAGCCCGGGAATTGTAAATCTTTTTCGGAAGGCGAGAAGAGCGGCATATTCATAAAATTTCCCCCGATCATTTAGGAAAGTCTTGACATCCCGGCCCGGCCGTGTTACAATTTTTCGTGATGAAAACATTTTTGAAAAGGAGAATTCTATGCAGTACAGAAGGATCGAAAAGCTGGGGATCGAGGTGTCCGCGTTCGGCGTGGGCTGCATGCGCTTCCCCATGAAGAAGCTGGAGGACGGCACCGACGTGGTGGACGAATCCATTTCCACTCCCGCCATCCGTCATGCCATCGACTGCGGCGTCAACTACATCGATACCGCCTATGTCTATTCCGGCGGCCGGAAGAATGAGATCGCCCTGGGCCACGCGCTCCGGGACGGCTACCGGGAGAAAGTCTATATCGCCACCAAGCTGCCCACCTGGCCCGTGCAGACGAAGGACGACATGTGGCGCATTCTCGGCGAATCCCTGGAGGATCTGGAGACGGATCACATTGATTTCTACCTGCTCCACGCCCTGAACAAAGACAGCTGGCACAAGATGCGGGACCTCGGGGCCATCGACTTTCTGAACGAGGCCAAGGCCCAGGGCAAGATCAGATACGCCTGCTTCTCCTTCCATGACAACTACGAGGCCTTTGAGGAGATCATCAACGCCTACGACTGGGATATGGCCCAGATCCAGTTCAACTATATGGACGTGGAGAATCAGGCCGGTCTTAAGGGCGTGAAGCTGGCGGGCGAAAAGGGGATTCCGCTGGTCATCATGGAAGGACTGCGGGGCGGCAAGCTGGCGTACGCACCCGACAACGTCCAGGCCCTCTACGACGCCTTCCCGGTGAAGCGCTCTCCCGTGGAATGGGGCTTCCGCTGGCTCTGCGACTTCCCCGAAATCGCCACGGTCCTCTCCGGCGTCACCAACTACGAGCAGACCGAGGACAACCTGGCCATCTTCGACCGCTGCACCGTGGGCGCCATGACGGACGAGGAGAAGGAGCTCATGGTGAAGGTCCGGGAGGCCTATCAGTCCCGCACCAAGGTGGGATGCACCGGCTGCCGCTACTGCATGCCCTGCCCCAACGGCGTGGACATTCCCCGCATCTTCTCCATCTGGAACAACAAATTCCAGTTCAACGAGCCCATGAAGGGCAACTGGGACTATAAACGCCGCATCGACGAGGGCCACGACGCCTCGAAGTGCGGGGAGTGCGGCGCCTGCGAGAGCGTATGTCCCCAGCAGCTGAACATCAT
>CACWLT010000041.1:0-9910 GCA_902761695.1 uncultured Ruminococcus sp. | reverse complement strand
CAGGCACCCGTAAAGCGCAAAAAAGAGAAGGAACCGTTATCATGCGGCTCCTTCTTTTCATATTGCCGATATCCTTATCAGTCAAAATCGTCCAGCGCCTTTTTCTTCCCGATGAAGAGACCGCGCATGGCGTAGCGGGCGGCGAAGGGATCCTCGCAGGTGGCGATCTGGGCGTTCTTGAACCGGGCGAAGTCCTCCTCGCTCATGGCGGCCACGTCGTCGGCCATGGAGTAGACCGCGCCGTAGGTGGAGGCCACCGTCAGGATTTCCAGACCGTACTCCCGGGAGAGGTCCGTCATTTCCTCCATGGTGGTGCCGGAGAACATCTCCACGCTGTGGGTCTTCTCCACCGTGGACAGGGTCCGGAACTCTCTCAGGCGCTGGCGGCTGTCGGTGCAGAGAGCGGCGGAGATGAACTGGCCCACCGTCATGGCGAAGGGCGTCATGAAGGAATAGGCAAAAATCCCGCCCTCGGAAAGGACCCGCATGGATTCCCGCACGAAGGCCTCCCGTTCCGCTCTGGTCCGGGCGTGGTACATGGCTCCCAGGGAGACCACGATATCGAAGGAGCCGTCGTCAAACCGGCCCAGGCTCCGGGGCGCGGCGCAGAAGAACTCCCGGATGGAGGACGCCCGGGGATCCGCCTGCATGGCCTCGACCCGGTCGGCGATGAGGTCACCCGCCGTCACCTCGTAGCCCAGGGAGGCAAAGCGGAAGGCGTTCTCTCCGTTCCCGGCGGCGGAATCCAGCAGGCGTCCGGTTTTCGGAAGGTATTTGTCGAAAAGATGGGCCAGAACCGCGCGCTCCGTTTCCAGCAGCCGGTCGTCCCGGGATTCCTCCCCGAAGTAGCCGAAGTATTCAAACATGTTCATGGCAGATCCTCCCCCTTGCGGAACCGGATAAAGTTTCATTAATGATAGCATAAACTTGAGGGGCTGTCAAGTGCTATTTTCTCAGAAAATCACACCGCCCCGTGTGAATCTGTGAGAAACAGTCACAAATTCACACCTTCTCCAGCGTAAACTCCGCCCGCAGCTCGCCGATCTTTTCCCCGGTCATGCAGCGGATATCCCGGCAGACGGTCCCGACAAGTTCCTTTGTTCTGAGATCCCGCAGAAGCTCCGGGCAGTCCTTTGGCGCGATCTGGGAGAGGATCCGGGCGATGACGGCCTGCCAGGCGGATTCGGTGCCGTCGTACAGCTTCAGCATGATCCCCAGTCCGGCCTTTTTCAGCCCGAAGGCGTAGACTCCGGAGGCCCCGCCCTTGGCCACCGCGCCGGGATCCGCGTTCATGCGGGTGCAGAGGTAGTCCGTTCCCCGGATCAGGCGGGGATGGCGGTGCATGAGGTCCGTCATCCGCCGGGCCGCGTCCGCGAAATACGGCTCCGGGATCAGCTCCGGCCGGGCCAGACGGAGAAAGGAGAGGGCGATCTTATCCCCCGGCACGCCGAATACCGGGACGCCGCACCCGTCCGTGCCCATGCGGATATCCTCATAAGGCGTGTCCGTGAAGAGGGAGATCGTGTGCCGCACCAGACGCTGGGCTGCGGAATCCGGGAGATGATAGCCCTTTCCCGATCCTGTCAGCGCGCGCTGGACGAGGATGGCTCCCACGTGCTTGGGCGTGCAGCCGTGCCAGAGCTTCTTCGGCCCCTCCCCCCGGGCTATGGCTGCGAATTTCGACGGCTCATGGGAGGGATACCGGGGCTTCATCACAAGGTCCGCCTCTTCGACGCCGGTCTTCTCCATCAGGGACCGCACCACCTCGGCGCAGTACGGCTCCCCGGCATTCGAGCCCGCCATGATCGCGGTTTCCTCCTCCGTCAGGCCGTACTGCCGGTCCAGCCCCAGAAGGAGCACAGGCAGGGCCTGGATGGGCTTGGAGGAGGAGCGGAAGAAGTATGTGTCGCTCCACCGGCCGCCTTTCCACCGCAGGCCGTTTTTGTCCACCACGGCGACGCAGCCGTCATGGCGGTTTTCGACGAGCTCTCCCCGGGTCTCATATGCGAGTGTCATGATCCGCTCACCCTTCCTTCAGTTCAAACACAACGCCGCCGCCCCGGCCCGGATCGACCTGTCCGAAGACGTCCGGCACATCGACGAAAAGACCGTGCGCGTCGGCCCTCACCTTCAGAAGCCCCCAGGGCGTGGGGATCCCGGCGTCCACCCAGTCCAGACCCAGCAGGTCGGGCTTCAGGCGGAACTTGCGGAATCCGGATTTCAGCATCTCAAAGCCCAGAAGCCGCGTGGGCAGCTGATAGACCGGGGTGCCGCCCCAGGCATGGGAGCAGTCGCCGTGAAAGTCGCCCCAGCCCTCCTTCAGGCCCTTGGGGGATTCCTCGATCTGCTTGTCCCAGAGGTGCATCAGGCCGAGGCCGTATTTTTTCCACAGCCCCGTCTTCACCGCCATTTCGCAGACATAGTGCATGAAGTAGGGCTGGACCTCGATGACGGTATCCCGCTCCAGCCAGTCCTCCGTAAGGATCCGCTCGGCGATGGTCTTGGCGATCCGCCCCTCCGCCAGACCGAAGAGGACGGCGAGGGTGTTCGCGTGCTTGGAGTAATACCGCTTTTCCGGGTTGGCGGGCTGCCAGTCCGCGGGCTCCGGATCCCGCCTGCCCTTACTCCAGCCGTCGAAGAAGAGCTCCTTGTCGAAGTCGAAGAACTCCCTGAGGGCCGCGCCCCGGTGACGCTCCGCCTCAGCCCGGACTTCTCTGGACAGCGCGGCGGCTCCGTCGGAACGGTACAGCTCGGCGGCGGCCTTCAGCGCTCCCTGCCAGAAGGCGTTCAGCGCGGTCTGTCCCAGGGCCATGGGCGGATGGTGGAGCTGGAAGCCGTCGATGTTGGCCCAGTCCACGAACATGTAGTTGGGCGGATTCTCGATGACGCCGGATTCTCCGATATAGCTCCTGAAACGGTTCAGAAGGATGTCCAGGGCGGGACGGCAGACGCGGAGGGTGTCTCTGTCCCCGGTCCAGCGCACGTAGTCCCGCAGCATGGTGACCCAGACGAGACTGTAGGTGGTGTGGAACATGACCCCGTCCGTCATGACGAGGTAGTCCGCTGTCCGGATCAGATCGGCCCGGGTCAGGCGCATGTCCCCGAAGGTGGTGCGGGTCATGAGGGCCTCGATGGCGTAGTCCCCGGTGCAGCCCAGGGTCTCCTGATGGAGAGGGCTGTCCAGATGGAGGCTCTGGCGGCACATCTCCAGGGTGAACTTGCCCACCCGGTAAATGTCACACAGCATCCCGTCCGGGCAGCGGAAATACCCCTCGTTGTCCCGATCCACGGGATAGTGGGCGTAGGAGAGGGAGACGGAGAGCTCGGTACCGGCAGGGGCGCGGACGATCACGGCTCCCACGCTGTACATCCGCAGGCTCCGGTATTCCATGGGATCGGCTGAAGCGGGGACCGTCACCTCCGCCGTACCCACGTCTCCCGGCATGCCCTCCGCGGCCCCGATGCGGATCAGGGCGGGCTTTCCGGAGGTATTCTTCACCGTCAGGCGGAGATAGGCGGAATAGATCCGGTCGAAGGAGGCGCGCAGGACCACCTCTCCGGCCTGATTCTCCCGGCGCATGGTCTCCGGCTGAATAATCTCCTCCGTGAGGGCGGGGAGGCGGGGATCGGCGGGATTCCACGGCCCCTCCAGCTTGACGTCCGGCACCTCCCATTCCCCGGGCTCCTCGGTCAGATCCAGGGCGGAAATGCTCCGGTATCCCGGCAGGACCCGCACCCGCCAGGAGCCGTCCGTCACGATTTCCGCCCCGTCGAGCTCCCCGGAGAGGATGAAGCCGCAGCGGCCCACGGAATAGTCCGTCATGACCGCGCAGCCGTTCCAGACCTGCACCCGGATCCGGACAACCCGCCCCTCCACGGGCACGTCGTACCGGTTCACGTACTGCTTCGGCATGGGCCGGGTGTTGGCGTAATCCCCGCCCGCCGCCATGGGGCCGGTCCCGATATAGACGTCGTTGACGAACAGCCGGAACTTCGGATCCGCGAACACCGTCAGGGTGAGGGTTGCCGGATGGGAGGCGCGGCGGGTGACGGTCTTCTCGAATTCTTCGGCGGTGAAGGCGAAGCCCTCCGGCGGGGCGGCGAAAACGGTGGTCGGGGTGGCCGAGGTTCCCGGGTGCTTCTCCTGATTGAGCCAGAGCCAGCGGGCCTTTTCGCTGAGCACGGCGGGGAGCGTTTCGGCGTCGGTATAGGTGACGGAGCGTAGATTGTCGTTCATCTTCGTCCTCGATTCTGACGGTGTTTTTCTTTCAGTATAAAAGAAAGTTCGCCGTTTTGCAAGAGGTTTGACGCAAATCGCGCAAATTCGTCCGCGGGGGATGAGCGATACGGTTTTGAAAAAAGATGCTCCGGTTGGGAATTATATAGTAACAAGTGCAAAAAAACACTTGACAATGTGGTGATTTTGGTGATATAATGTACCAACCGGATTCTTTTCATGAACGGATCCGGATTATGGCGGGAGGTGCCCTATGCCGGGCTGTGAGAGACTGCTGGTGGCGTCGTCCAAGGGCGGAGTAGGGAAGAGCACCGCCGCGCTGGGATTGGCTGCTGAATTTGCGCGGCTGGGGAAGCGGGTCCTGCTCTGCGATCTGGACAGCACCAGCCGGAGCCTCGACCTTCTGACCGGATGCCAGAACGAAGCCCTGTTTTCCTTTACCGATATCTTAGACGGCATGGACGCGGAGGACGCGCTTCTGACCCCTTTCCGCGATCTGCCCGGGCTTCGCTTCCTACCCGCCCCCACCCCCCGGCGTCTCTCCGAGATGAAGGCCGAGCGGGGGACGGACGAGAGCGGTCTGATCCGCAGCGGGGTGGAGCGCATCGCCGCCTGGGACGGATACGACATGCTGATCTGTGACACGGGCGGGGGACTGGATGCAGCCTGCGCCGCCGCGTCCTTCTTCACCCTGACCCTGGTGGTGTCCGAGCAGAGCCAGACCTCCGTCCGGGCCGCCGAATACGCCGCGTCTCGTCTGGAGAGGTGCGGAGCGGGGCGGATGCGGCTCTGCGTCACCTCCTTCGATCTGTCCGCCGTGAAAAGGGAGAACCGCGCCGGGGTCATCGAGATCATCGATTCAAGCTCCCTGCAGTGCGTGGGCGTCATTCCGTACGATCCGCGCCTGGAACGGTTCCAGGACAGGGGCGAGCTTCCTCCCCGCCGATCCCCCGTCACCGCCGCCTGCCGCAACATCGCCCGCCGGATCATGGGCTATGACGTGCCCCTGTTCGAGGGAATGCCGAAGCTGTACCGCCGCCGGAGACTGGCTCTCTGAGACGGCGAACTATCACGAACGAAAGGAAAGGATGTACCATGGATATTGCCCTCATTGCCGACGACACCAAAAAGGAGCTGATGACACAGTTCTGTATCGCCTACTGCGGTATACTGTCGAAGCACCACATCTGCGCCACCTCCATCACGGGAAAGTACGTTCAGGAAGCCACCGGCCTTGAGATCGAAAAGCTCCTGCCCGGATCCCACGGCGGGGCCCAGCAGATCACATCCCGAATTTCGTACAATGAGATCGACGTGCTTCTCTACTTCCGCAGCACCACACCCAACCGGGAATTCGACGAGAACGAGCACAACCTCTTCCGGATGTGCGACGTGCACAACGTGCCCATGGCCACCAACATCGCCACGGCCGAGGTGCTGATCTGCGCCCTGGATCACGGCGATCTGGACTGGCGCGAGATCGTCAATCCGCGTTCCGATTACAACCGCCGCCGCCGGGGGCTGACTTACTGATCCCGGAGGCCGCCCCGCCGTTCCGTCTCCCGTCTGCAGCCGTCGCGGGAGACATTTTTTATGCACAACGACAATCTGTGGAGGTACTATGATCCGTGTTCTCTGCCTGGGAGACGTGGTAGGGGAGGAGGGCGTCCGGTTCCTGGAGCGGGACGGGCGTCTGAGAAAGCTGGTCTCCTCCCGCCGCGCCGATCTCGTCATCGTCAACGGGGAGAATTCCGCTCCCGGCAACGGCATCTCGAAGGATTCCGCCGAGCGGCTGCTGGATGCCGGAGCGGACGTCATCACCGGCGGCAACCACACCTGGAAGCAGCGGGACGCAGTGCGCCTCCTGGACGACGGGGACGCCCTGATCCGCCCCTGCAACTATCCCCCCGAAGCGCCGGGCATGGGGTATCTCATCGCCGACGTGCAGGGCGTCCGGGTGCTGGTGATGAACGCCGCCGGAGTGGTCTACATGGATCCCGTTACCCCGCCGGCCGACGCCGTTGCCCGGATATTGAAGAGCGAGCGGGGCAGCTACGACCTGTCCGTGCTGGATATCCACGCGGAGGCCACCTCGGAGAAGCTGTTCCTGGCCCGGTATTTCGACGGGAAGCTCTCCGCCGTCTTCGGCACCCACACGCATGTCCAGACCGCCGACGAGCAGATCCTCCCCGGGGGAACCGGCTACATCACGGACGCGGGCATGTGCGGCTCCATGAACGGCATCCTGGGTGTGAAGACGGAAGCCGTTGTGCACAAGTTCACCGTCCGCACCCCCGTCCGCTTCGATCCGGCGGAGGGAAATCCCGCCATCCACGGGGTTCTCTTCACCCTGGACGAGAAGACCGGAAAATGCGCCGCCGTGGAACGGATCCGGGAGACCGGCTGAGGAACCGTATACGGCATTTCTCCAAAATAAATTTCACGCAACCATGCAGCGTTGCACTGCGGCGCCCCGGATAAAACTCCCCGCCGCCTGGGAGGTCATATGTTCGACATTATAAAAGATATCTGGAAGAATCCCGGTCCCGCTTTCTCTCCCATGCCCTTCTGGTTCTGGAACGACCGGCTGGACGAGGAGGAGCTGGTCCGGCAGCTGGACGATTTTCACCGCCACGGCATCGACGGCGTGGTGATCCATCCGAGGCTGGGCATGGCGGGGGTCGAGTACCTCTCCGACGAATTCCTGGCCCTGGTGAAGCGGGTCTGCGAAGAGGCGAAGAAGCGGTTCATGAACGTGATCCTCTACGACGAGGGCATGTATCCCTCCGGTTCCGCCCACGGCCTGGTGGTGAAGGAGGAGCCCCGGTTCGCCGCCCGCCGCCTCTATGCCGCCCCCGCCGACGCCCCCGTGCCCGCCGGCGAGGATCCCCAGTTCATGCTCTGGGCCGCGCTGGACGGGGACGGAGACTGCGCCGCCGTTGCCCTTGACGAGCCCCGGGATCCGGAGGAGGGCATGACGTGGCGGCCGTACTATCTGATCCTCGGCTACACCGGCGGCACCATCCGGGGACTGACCCCCGACGAGGACGACGGACAGCCGAACGCCCCCGCCGCCGCCGACCTCTTGAACCCCATGGCGGTGGACGCTTTCGTGCGCCATACCCACGAGCGGTATTACGCGGTCCTGTCGGAGTACTTCGGTACCACGGTCATCGGCTTCTTCACGGACGAGCCCTCCGTGACGGGGCGGGGCGGCAGGCTGGACGGCGGGATCTCCTGGAGCTACGGCATGGAGGAGGACTTCTTCGAGGCCGGCGGCGACTTCCCCCATCTCGGCGCGCTCCTCTTCGGCACCAAGGACAAGAAGCTGAAAAAGGACGCGGAGTTCATTTACCGGGAAGCCCTTCGCAAGCGTCTGGGACGCTCCTTTTACGCCACCCTTTCCGCCTGGTGCCGGGAACACAAGGTCAATCTCATGGGCCATCCGGCGGAGAGCGGTGATACGGACACCCTGAAGTACTTCGACATCCCCGGGCAGGATCTGGTCTGGCGCATGGTGGAGCCGGGGACCGAGCTGAGCGCCCCCGATTCCGTCATGGCGAAGCTGGCCGCCGACGCCGCGCGCCATCAGGGAAAGGAGCGGTCCTCGAACGAGGTGCTGGGCGTCTGCGGAGAGCGGGGCAATCCCTGGAACCTGCCGCCGGACGAGATGATGTGGTATCTCAACTTCCTCTTCGCCCGGGGAACCTCCCTGGTGATTCCCCACGCGTTCTATTATTCGGTGGCCTCCTCCCTGCAGACCGGGGAGAGACCGCCGGACGTGGGGCCCCACAGCGTCTGGTGGAAGGACTACCGCCGTCTGGCCGGATACATCAAGCGCATGTCCTGGCTGGGAGCGGTGGGGACGAACAACCCCTGCTGCGCCGTCCTCTGCTCGCCGGAGCATACCCCGGTGAAGCCCGTGGAGGGACTGTACCGGGAGGGATACACCTTCAACTACCTGTCCGTGGAGGACTTCATGAACCGGGCCCACATCCACGACGGGGAGATTCACATCGACCGCTACCGGTACAACATGCTCCTCATCGACGGACGCCTGCGCCTCAACGCCGACATCGTCCGGAAGATCGGGGACTTCGAGGTCCACGGCGGCATGGAATACCGGGGCTCGGACTTCCTCGGCTATGTCCGGAAGCATGTGAAGCGGACCTCGTACTTCGACGGAAAGACCGGCGGGAACCTGCGCTTCACCCACTACAGCAAGAGCGGCTGCGACTTCTTCCTCATGATCAACGAAGGATGTGAGGAGATCCGGGGCTCTCTCGTCACGGACAGGACCGGCGCAGCCTATGATTTCGATCCCTTCACGGGCAAGACCGAACCGCTGACCGGATCCATGGCGGAGGGCGGATTTGCCTACCCGGTGCGGATCCCCGGCCGGTGCGCTGCGGTGATCGGACTGGATCCGGACGGCCTGCCCGCGCTGGGAGAGAGCCCGGTCGAGAGGACCGTGGAGATTGCGGCCCTGGGCGGGGAGCGGATGACCTTTGAGGCGTCCCCCGCGGAGAACCGCCGCTATGTGCTGGCAGCAGAAGCCGTTCACGACGCCGCTGCGGTGAAGATCAACGGGGAGGACGCGGGAACCTTCCTCTTCCGCCCCTACGAGTTGGACATCACCGCGCACGTGCGGAAAGGGGAGAACAAGGCGGAGCTGACCTTCACCCCGTCCCCCGCCAACACCTGGGGCACCCCCGTCCCCGTCGGCGCGGAAGGGGTGACCGTCAGGGTGATGGAAAGGGAATGAGCTGAAGGCGCGTATGCCGCCGTAAACGGTCCGTTGAATTCCTCCCTCGATCCAGGGCAAAAGCGCCCGCCGCAGTCTCTCTTTGCCGGAGAACCGCGGCGGGCTTTTGCTGTTATGAAGAGGAAACGGGTCTCACCTTGCGGCTTATCCCAGATAGAAGGCCTTCAGCTTCGCGGCGTCCGCGTCGGTCAGGGCGCTGCGGAGCACAAGGAACTCGTCCAGAGCCGCCGGGAGCTTCGCGCCGTAGGTCCCCGTGCCGTCCTGGCCGATGTTCACCGGCATGTCCGTGGAGAAGGACGCGCCTTTCAGCTCGTCCCGCAGCTTCACGGCCTTCATGGGACCGAAGTCGAAGGAATACCGGACTTCATTGGCTTCTCTATCCACGGCGGCGATCACGTGCATCCAGCCGGTGGCGTAATCCTTCGGCATGAGGGTGCCTGCGTCGGAGCGGTGCGCGCCGTCCGAGACATTGAAGGAGATCATGCCCCCCGTGATGTTCAGGGCGAAGCCGGGATTGCCGCCGCTGCGCCAGTCCTTGTTGCCCAGGATGACCGGGTCGGAATTGGGCTTGTCGGTCTTGATCCAGAAGGCCGCCGTGAAGCTCTCCGCGCCGGGATCGAAGCCCTTCAGGGTCACGTATCCGTCCTGCACCTCCGCGGCCGCGCCGAACCAGCCGTCCACGAAGTAGAGCTTGCCGCCCCGCTCCGCCGCGCATTTGCCGGAGGCGTCCGCAATGTCCCCGTCAAAGGGCAGGTAAGCGAGGAGGTTTTCCGCCGGGAACAGGGCCGCCGCGCATTTTCCCTCAGGGGCTTCGGCGGTTTCGTGAAGTCTGTGGGGAACCTCGGGCTTGATCTCGGTGGTCTGACCGAAGTTAAATGCCTCCTGCTGTGCAGCCTCGCCCTCAAGCG
>CACWLT010000040.1 GCA_902761695.1 uncultured Ruminococcus sp. | reverse complement strand
GAGTTCATCGCATGTTTCAGCTGACGCAACACAGTCCGCCGGAGTTGCGGAGCAACTCCCGAAGAATGCAGAGCATTCTTCAGGCGAGGACCTGGGATACACAATCGTTTTTCGATTTCGGTACGAGCTGTCAGGTTATGCCATACGGCCAAGGGGGACCTCCGGGAGTGGGCACTCGAGTTCACTTCGTGAACTCAGTCGGCCATGAGATGGTGTCCGCGATCGCAGATCGCAGTCCCCCGCGCCTCCCGTGCGCAACGGGTTTTAATGAGATTTGAAACGCGCAGCGTTTCTTTCCAATACAATGAGATTTAGACATTATTTCTGGGATTTCGACGGTACCCTCTTCGATTCCTACCCCCATACCCTCCGCTGCTGCTGGGACGTCATGACCGAAAACGGCCTCGCCGACGGCTGGGATAAGGAGTCCGTCCTCCGCTGGCTCCTCGTCACTTTCGGCGCTATGAAGCGCGAGGTCGGTATGCCGGACGACGCCTATGCCGACTTTCTCGAACGCGCCCACCGCATGGGAGAGCAGGAAATCGAGCCCCGCGTCGTCCCCTTCCCCGACGCACGGGACGTCCTCTCCGCCGTGGTGAAGAACGGCGGCCGCAATTATCTCTACACCCACCGGAATAATACCGCCCTCCTCTACCTGGAGTCCTTCGGCTTCACCGACCTCTTCGCGGACGTTGTCACCGCCGAGGAGGGCTTCCCCTCCAAACCCGCGCCCGACGCCGTCCTGGCCCTCATCGCCCGCAACGGCCTCGATCCCGCCGACTGCGTCATGATCGGCGACCGGGAGATCGACGGCATGAGCGGCAAAAACGCCGGAATCGCCGGAGCCCTGGTGAATTATCCCCCCGCCCTCCCCGACGGGACCTCCCCCGCCGCCGTCACCGCCATGGACTTCACCGCCCACAGCCTGACGGAATTTGCCCGGATGATGGATATTCCCCTCTGAACGGCGGGAAAACGCCCGTTTTTGTGCAAAAGAGCATGACGCTTCCCGTGGCGCTCAAAAAAGATTGTGCAAGGCGACATGTGGCGGACCTTGCAGGTTGTTCCTTTTTGTGGTATAATAGTAAACGTAAGATATCTGATGTTGGAGAGTGGGCGAGCGGTTGTCCACTCTCTTGTTTTGAGAACTGCGGAGATGCTATGAAACAGAAACAGGGCGTCGCCCGGATCGTGTGGGATCTGGCCGAACCTCTCTGCGAGGAGTTCGGGTATATCCTGTGGGACGTGGAGTACGTGCGCGAGGGAGCCGATATGATCCTGCGCGTCACCATCGACACGGACGCGGAGGGCGGCATCACCATAGACGACTGCGAAAAGCTGCACCGGGCGCTGGATCCCGTCCTGGACGAGGCGGATCCCATCGAGGAGGCCTATATGCTGGCCGTGTCCTCCCCCGGCGTGGAGCGTACCCTGACCGAGCCCTTTCACTTCGCGCGGATGGCGGGATGCGACGTCATGCTGAAATTCTACGCGGCAGTGAACGGCGCAAAGTCCCTGCGGGCCGCCCTGGTGGGCCTGGACGAGGAGACGGACGAGATCGTGGTGAGTGTGAACGGGGAGGAAAAACGCTTCCCCAAGAAAGCCGTCGCCAAGTGCGAGACGGTGTTTGACTGGTGAGGATTATGCAGCAATGAAAAGAAACGCTAAGACGAACGCAAACGCGGCGAGCACGGAGCTGAACCGGACCGAGCTGTTCGAGGCTCTGGACGCCCTGGAGAAGGAAAGAGGCATCCCCGCGGAATATATGCTGGAAAAGCTGGAGGCAGCGCTTGTGGCGTCCTGCCGGAAGGAGCTGGGCAACGTCAACGTCCGGATCGAGATCGACCGGGAAAAGAAGGACCTCAGAGTCTATAAATGCCTCTCCGTGGTGGAGGAGGTCACCGATCCCAAGACCGAAATCTCCTACGAGGCCGCCCAGGCCATCAGCCGCCGCTATGAGATCGGCACCACCGTGGAGGAGGAGCTGAAGACCCGCTCCTTCGGCCGCATTTCCGCCCAGACCGCCAAGCAGGTCGTGGTGCAGGCAATCCGTGAGGCCGAGAAGAACAATATCACCCGGGAGTACGAGCGGAAAAAGGAAGAGGTCATCTCCGCCATTGTCCAGAAGCGGGACGATACCACCGGCGACGTGTGGGTGGATACCGGCACCTCCGAGGACGTTCTTCTGGCCAAGGCGGACCAGATCCCCGGCGAGACCCTGTCCGTGGGCGACCGCATCCGCGTGTTCATCACCGAGGTCAACCACTCCGACGACGACCGCGCCCCCGTGGTCACCCTCTCCCGCACCGCCCCCGGCATGATCAAGCGGATGTTCGAGACCGACATCCCCGAGATCTCCGACGGCACCGTGCTGGTGAAGGCCATCGCCCGGGAAGCCGGTTCCCGCACCAAGATCGCCGTCCTCTCCCGGGATCCCGAGGTGGACGCGGTGGGCGCCTGCATCGGTACCCGCGGCATGAGAACCGCCTCCATCGTGGAGGAGCTCAAGGGCGAGAAGATCGACGTGATCCAGTATTCGGAGAATCCCGAGGAATTCATCGCCGCCGCCCTCTCCCCCGCCTCCGTCATCAGCGTGGAGTACGACGGGGAGCGCTCCGCCGTGGTCCATGTGGCGGGCGACCAGCTCTCCCTGGCTATCGGCAAGGAAGGACAGAACGTCCGCCTGGCCGCCAAGCTCACGGGCTGCAAGATCGATATCAAGGGCATCAAGATGAACTGACCGGAGGCAGGCCGTGGCGCAGACAGCTAAAAAGGGGAAAACGCCCCCCATGAAAAAGGTCCCCGAAAGACGCTGCGTCGGATGCGCGGGCACCTTCGAAAAGCGGAACCTGCTCCGGGTCGTCCGCTCGCCGGAGGGGGAAATCTCCATCGATTTCACGGGGAAGAAATCCGGGCGCGGCGCGTATCTCTGCAAAAACAGCGCGTGCCTGAAGAAAGCGAGAAAAACCGGGATCCTGAAACGGGCTCTGGAATGCGAGATCTCCGAGGAGATCTACGACGAGCTGGAAAAGGAGATCCGGCTGTGCGAGGCAGAGGAATAGTCCGCCCCGCCCGAACATAGAGTATCCGGGGGCCCCTCCCGCCCGGCACAATCCGGCGGAGAGCGGAAAGAGGAGACAAACCGCCTCCCGGATCGGAAAAGGAAAAGAATGACGGAAAGACTCATAGGACTGTGCAGGGCTGCGGGCGGCGTGACGGTCGGATTCGATGCCGTGCTCGGCGAGATACGGGGAGGGCGCGCGAAATTCGTGCTCGTTGCCTCCGACGCCTCGGGCCGGACCCGCAAGCAGCTCTCGGATAAATGTAAGTATTACCATGTAACCTGTTTTGAAGGAAGCTATTCCTCCGAGGCGCTCTCGGAGATGCTCGGCAGGCGTTCAGGCTGCGTGGCTGCCGCGTTTACAGGAAAAGGACCGTGGGAAAGCGTGTGCCGTGCGCTTCTCGAGACGTGTCCGCGCCCACAGGCGGAATGCTGCGATGACAGAAAGGATGATGTTTAATGGCGAAACAGTCGAATTCCATGTTCAGGATCACTCAGCTGGCGAAGGATCTGGGCCTCAAGCCCAAGGATCTGGTGGGCCGTCTTGAGGAGATCGGCGTCTCAGTGAAGAGCAATTCGGCGACACTTGAGGCGGACGAAGTCAACCTTCTGTTCGAGCAGCTGTCCGGCTCCGCCAGAATCCGGGATATCGACGGTTATATCGCCGGACGCACCGCTATCACCGTGCCCGAGTCCCCCGACGTCCGCGCCGCGAAGGAAGCGAAGGAAGCGGCGGAGAGAGAAGCGGCCGAGGCAAAAAAGCGGGCCGAAGAGGAAGCCGCCAGACTCGCCGCCGAGAAGGCCGCCGCCGAAAAAGCAGCCGCCGAGGAAGCCCGCGTCCGTGCCGAGGAAGAGGCCAGACGCCGCGCCGAGGACGAGCGCAGAAAGGCTGACGAGGAAGCCGCCCGCGTGAAAGCGGAAGCCGAGGCGAAAAAGCGGGCTGAAGAGGAAGCCGCCAGAGCCGCCGCCGAGAAAGCAGCAGCCGACAAGGCCGCAGCGGAAAAAGCAGCCGCCGAGAAGGCCGCCGAGGAAGCCCGTCTCAAGGCGGAGGCCGAGGCAAAGCGTCAGGCGGAGGAAAAAGCCGCCGAGGACGCGAAAAAGGCCGCGCAGCCCGCGAAACCTCAGACTCCCGCAGGCACAAGACCCGTATCCGGCACGCCCGGTCAGGGTCAGCGCCGCGAACCGCCCCATTCCGGCGTCGTGCGCTACGTTCCGGGCGGCGGCACGCAGACCCAGCAGAGGACGGACGGCACCCGTTCCTCTTCCGGCGACCGCGGCTCCCAGGGCGGATCCCAGAACCGGACGGGCTCCTATGGCTCCGGCGCGGGTTCCTCCTTCGGCGGCCGCACGGGCTCCTCTTCCTACGGCTCCGGTCAGGGCGGATCCCGTCCCCAGGGTCAGGGCCAGAGAAGCGGATCCCAGAACCGGTCCTCCTTCAATCGGGACAAGGAGGGCGGAGAGCGCGGACCCATCGCGCCCCAGCCCAAGCCGAAGATCGAGACCGGCGTGGAGCGGAAGCGCACCGGCACCACCCGCGTCGTGGATACCCGCACCGCCTCCTCCTCCGTGGACCTCTCCAAGTACGACGAGCGCCTGGACAGCTTCACCCCGGAGATCGACGAGAACCACTCCACCTCCAAGCAGAAGGTGAAGAAGCAGAATCAGCGGGGCGACAACCGCGGAACGGGCCGCAAGACCGACAAGGAACGGGCCGCCATGGACAGAATGGCCAAGGCCAACCTGGAAAAGGCCCGCAAGCAGCCCC
This sequence comes from uncultured Ruminococcus sp., assembly GCA_902761695.1. Taxonomy (GTDB): domain Bacteria; phylum Bacillota; class Clostridia; order Oscillospirales; family CAG-272; genus UMGS1696. The sequence goes on along the minus strand of CACWLT010000040.1, from coordinate 7,358 downwards.
TGAAGATCTCCCTTCCCGACGAGATCAGCGTTTCCGAGCTGGCCTCCCGCCTGAAGATCACCGCCGCCGACTGCATCAAGCGGCTCATGCTCATGGGCGTCATGGCCACCGTCAACCAGGTGCTGGACTACGACACGGCCTACCTGCTGGCGGATGAGATGGGCGCGGTGGTGACGAAGGAAGTCAAGGTCACCATCGAGGAACAGCTCTTCGGCAGCGAGGAACAGACCTCCGAGGAGGACCTGGAGATCCGGGCCCCCGTCGTGGTGGTCATGGGTCACGTGGACCACGGCAAGACCTCCATTCTGGACGCCATCCGCCATACCAACGTCACCTCCGGCGAGGCGGGCGGCATCACCCAGCACATCGGCGCGTACCGCGTGCGGATCAACGACCGGGACATCACCTTCCTGGATACCCCCGGCCACGAGGCCTTCACCGCCATGAGAGCGCGCGGCGCCCAGTGCACGGATATCGCCATCCTGGTGGTGGCCGGAGACGACGGCATCATGCCGCAGACCGTTGAGGCCATCAACCACGCCAAGGCCGCCGGCGTCGACATCATCGTGGCCATCAACAAGATGGATAAGCCGGAAGCGGACGCCGAGCGCGTCAAGACCGAGCTGACCAAATACGAGCTGGTTCCCGAGGAATGGGGCGGCGACGTCATGTGCGTGCCCGTTTCCGCCAAGACCGGCATGGGCCTGAACAACCTGCTCGAGGACATCCTCCTCATCGCGGACGTGAAGGAATACAAGGCCAATCCCAAGAAGCGGGCAAAGGGCGTCATCATCGAGGCCAAGCTGGACAAGGGCCGCGGACCCGTGGCCACCGTGCTTGTGCAGGACGGCACCCTCCACTCCGGCGACATCGTCATTGCCGGTACCTCCGTGGGCCGCATCCGCGCCATGACCAACGACAAGGGCCGCACCCTGAAGGAAGCCGGTCCGTCCGTTCCGGTGGAGATCATCGGTCTTGCCGAGGTTCCCACGGCGGGCGACGAGTTCAACGCCGTCGAGGACGAGAGAATGGCCCGAGAGCTGGCGGATCAGCGGCGCGAAAAGGCCAAGGAGGAGCAGTTCAAGGCGTCCTCCAAGGTCTCCCTGAACGACCTCTTCAGCCAGATCGCCGCCGGCGTCAAGGAACTGAACATCATCGTCAAGGCGGACGTGGGCGGTTCCGCAGAGGCCGTGAAGCAGTCTCTGGAGAAGCTATCCAACGACGAGGTCAAGGTCCGCGTGATCCACGCCGCGGTAGGCGGCATTTCCGAGAGCGACGTCATGTTCGCCGCCGCCTCCAACGCCATCATCGTGGGCTTCAACGTGCGGCCCGACAAGAGCGCCATCGACTCCGCCGAGCGGCAGAACGTGGACGTGCGGACCTACCGCATCATCTACGAGTGCATCGAGGAGATCACCGCCGCCATGAAGGGCATGCTGGCGCCCCAGTACCGGGAGGTCCTGCAGGGCCACATCGAGGTCCGCCAGACCATCCGGGTGCCGAACGTGGGCATCGTGGCCGGTTCCTACGTGCAGGACGGCAAGGTCACCCGTCAGTCCCAGATCCGCATCGTCCGGGACGGCATCGTCATCATGGAGGACAAAATCTCCTCCCTGCGCCGGTTCAAGGACGACGTCCGCGAGGTGGCCCAGGGCTACGAATGCGGTATCGGTCTGGAAAAGTGCAACGACATCCAGGTGGGCGACATTCTGGAAGCCTACATTATGGAAGAAGTGGAACGGTAATCATCCGGAAACGATCCGGGGGCATCTCCGCCGAAAAGACGGCAGGGGACGCCCCCTTTTTTGCGCCGTCCGTTCACGGAATATTTACATTCTTCCCCCGCCCGTGCCTTGACAAATACCCCCCATGGGTATATAATGCGGATGCAGCATACCTCATGGGGGTATATGGGGGGTACGTGTATGAACGCGGAAGAAAAGGACATAATGAACGGAGCGGACGCCTGTCCCGATTCCGAAGAAACGGCGGACGGATCCGACAAGCCGGTCTGCTGCCGTGAGGGCAGCGCGGAGGGAAGCCCTGAACGCCGCACGGAACGCTCGGAGGAAGCCAGGAAAAAGCTGATCCACCGGCTGAACCGCATCGAGGGCCAGATCCGGGGGATCCGCCAGATGATCGAGAACGACGCCTACTGCAACGACGTGCTGGTTCAGTCCGCCGCCGCAGGAGCCGCCCTCAGCGCCTTCAACCGGGAGCTGATCGGAGCCCATCTGAAGGGCTGCGTGACGCGGGACATCCGGGAGGGCCGGGACGAAGTGGTGGACGAGCTGCTCGAAACGCTCCGGAAGCTGATGAAATGAGCGGAGGCCATTCATGGAACAGTATATCGTGACGGGCATGAGCTGCGCGGCCTGCAGCGCCCGGGTGGAGAAGGCCGTGTCCGGGGTGCCGGGGGTGACCTCCTGCGCCGTGAGCCTTCTGACCAACTCCATGGGCGTGGAGGGTACCGCGTCCCCGGAGGCCGTCGTCGCGGCGGTGGAGAAGGCGGGCTACGGCGCGAAAATCAAGGGAGCGGAGGAGAGCCAATCGCCGGGCTCCGCCGCAGGTGAGGATCCGCTGGCCGACCGGGAGACTCCCGTGCTGCGCCGCCGCCTCATCGCGTCCCTGGGCTTCCTCGCCGTCCTCATGTATTTCTCCATGGGGCACATGATGTTCGGCTGGCCCATCCCGTCCTTCCTGGAAGGGAACCACATCGCCCACGGCCTGATCCAGCTGCTCCTCTCCGCCGCCGTGATGGTCATCAACCAGAAATTCTTCGTGAACGGCTTCCGGGGCCTGCTCCACGGCGCGCCCAACATGGATACGCTGGTGTCCATGGGATCCGCCGCCGCCTTCGGGTATTCCACCGTCGTGCTCTTCCTCATGACCATGAAGGAAACGGCCGGGGAGCGCATGGAGCTGATGCACGAGTTCTACTTCGAGTCCGCCGCCATGATCCTGGCCCTCATCACCGTGGGCAAGATGCTGGAGGCCCGCTCCAAGGGGAAGACCACCGACGCCCTCCGCTCCCTCATGGCCCTCTCGCCAAAAACCGCCCATGTGGTGCGCGACGGGGCCGAGATCACCGTTCCGGCGGAGCAGGTGAAAAAGGGCGACGTCTTCGTGGTGCGGCCGGGGGAGAACATCCCCGCTGACGGCGTCGTGCTGGAGGGGGAGAGCGCGGTCAACGAGGCGGCCCTGACCGGCGAGAGCATCCCCGTGGACAAGAGCGCGGGCGACACCGTTTCCGCCGCCACCCTCAACCAGTCCGGCTTCCTCCGCTGCGAGGCGTCCCGTGTGGGGGAGGACACCGCCCTGTCCAAAATCATCCGCATGGTCTCCGAGGCGGCGGCCACCAAAGCCCCCATCGCCCGGATCGCGGACAAGGTCTCCGGCATCTTCGTTCCCGCAGTCATCGGCATCGCGGCCCTCACCGTGGCGGTCTGGCTCGTTTTGGGGCGGAGCGTGGGATTCGCCCTGGCCCGGGGCATTTCGGTACTGGTCATCAGCTGTCCCTGCGCGCTGGGACTGGCGACCCCTGTGGCCATCATGGCGGGCAGCGGCGTGGGGGCGAAAAACGGCATCCTCTTCAAGACCTCGGCGGCGCTGGAGGAATGCGGCCGCATCGGAATCGTCGCTCTGGACAAGACCGGCACCGTCACCCGGGGCGAGCCGGAGGTCACGGGACTGTATCCGGCACCCGGCGTGGGAGAGGAAGAGCTGCTTCTCACGGCGGCGGCGCTGGAGCAGAAGAGCGAGCATCCCCTGGCCAGAGCCGTGCTGAAGCGGGCGGAGGGATTGACGCTTCCCGAGGCGGCCGACTTCCGCACCCTTCCCGGCAGCGGCCTGGAGGGCGTCGTGAACGGGCGGAAGATCGCCGGCGGCAGCGGAAGGTTCATCGCTTCCCTGCCCGGTCTGAGGACGGACGGAATGCCCGACACCCTTTCCGATATGCTGGCGGACGAGGGAAAAACGCCCCTGTTCTTTGCTCGGGAAGCAAAAGACGGCTGGACGCTCCTCGGCATCATCGCGGCGGCGGACACCATCCGGGAGGACAGCGCGGAGGCCATCCGGGAGCTCCACGGTATGGGGATCCGGACGGTGCTCCTGACCGGGGACAACGAAAAAACCGCCCGCGCCGTAGCCCGTCAGGCCGGAATCGAGCCGGAGGACGTGGCGGCGGGCGTGCTGCCGGACGGCAAGGAAGCGGTGATCCGGACTCTGGCCGAAAAGGGAAAGGTCGCCATGGTGGGGGACGGCATCAACGACGCGCCTGCCCTGACCCGCGCCGACGTGGGCATCGCGGTGGGCGCCGGAACGGACGTGGCCATCGACGCCGGGGACGTGGTGCTGATGAAGAACAGCCTCCGGGACGCCCCCGCCGCCATCCGCCTCAGTCGGGCGACCCTGCGGATCATCCACGAGAACCTGTTCTGGGCGTTCTTCTACAACTGCATCGGGATCCCGCTGGCGGCAGGCGTCTTCATCGGCGTCACCGGCTGGCAGATGAACCCGATGTTCGGCGCGGCGGCCATGAGTCTCTCCAGCTTCTGCGTGGTGACCAACGCCCTGCGCCTCAATCTGGTGAAGATCCACGATCCGTCGAAGGACAGAAAAATGAAAAACGCCGTGCACGGTCCGCTCTTCGAAGCAGGAGCCGCCGCGGACGAAAAAGTCAATACCGAAAAGGGGGATTCAGACATGAAGAAGGTTATGAAAATCGAGGGCATGATGTGCCCGCACTGCGAAGCCCGGGTGAAGAAGGCGCTGGAGGCCGTCGACGGGGTGATCTCCGCCGCGCCCAGCCACGAGAAGGCCGAGGCGGTCCTGGAGCTGTCGAAGGCCGTATCCGACGAGGCCCTCACCGCCGCCGTCACCGAAGCGGGATACGAGGTCAAGGGCATCGCGTAACCCGATCCGAACAGAATAAAACCCGGCTCCGCCCGCACGGTTTCTTCCGTGTACGCGGAGCCGGTTTTTATACAGCAAAGGCTTCGTCTTTGCGAAACCTTCCGCTGCACGGAGTCAGCCACGACGGAGCATTCCTGCTCCGACGGCCTGCCAACTTCGTTGGCAAGAAGGATGAAGTTTAATCCCAACTTCGAAAAGGGGAACGCCGACTGCGTTCCCTTCTTGAAGTTCAGGCTGAACTTCACCCTTCCCCCGCCGTAAGGCGGATGAGCAGGCTTCTGTCATCGTCCTCCGCGGCCTTGTTCCGACGGAGGGCGCCGCATTTCCGGCAGCGGTGAGTGATGACGAATCCACGCTTCGGATCGGGATCGGCCCGGACGGGATCCATGACGCCGCCGCAGTCCGCCGCACGGTCCCCGGGATTCACGTCCAGATGGAGGGAGCAGAGGCAGCGGGGACAGTGGTTCCGGGAGGTGTACCGCAGGGGCGGCACGTCGTATCCGCAGTTCTCGCACACGAATCCGGCGTCGTTTTTGGTAAAGCGCTTGATTTCCATAGTCCTCCCCTTCCTCAGAGCGCGGCATACCACAGGGCCCCCGGAACGACCTCCGCCGTCACGGTCCTGTCCTCCCCGGTGGGAAAGACCTCCCCGTCCAGGCAGAACCACGCGGGGCCGCTCACCGTCATGCGGGCGCACCGGCTGAACTCCAGGACCCCCTGAAACTTGTCCTTCAGATTGCCCGCTTCGTCCATGTAGGTCCCCGCCCGGTAGTATCCTACCAGCTTCACGAAGGTGACCCGGCTGACGTCGTTCACCACCAGCACGTCCAGATAGCCGTCGGACACATCCGCCAGGGGCAGGGCGTTGAATCCGCCGCCGCAGTGGGAGCCGTTCCCCGCCGCCGTCAGCAGGATCTTCTGCTCGTACGTCCTGTCGGGCAGCATCTCCCCCGTCTCCGGCGACACGCAGCGTTCCAGAAGGATCTTCGCGTCCGTGGTCTTCTTGACGGCCAGTTCCTTCGCGACGCCCGCGATATAGGCCGCGCTGCCGCGAAGGGGCGTCTTTTTCCGGAGGGCAATGGTCTGCCGCACCACGGCGCAGTCGAAGCCGATGTTCATCATGTTGGCGAAATACCGGACCTCGCCCCCTGCCGTCGTCCTCACCGCGTCCACCCGGGTCAGCTCGTATTTCGGCAGAGCGCCCGAATCGTTGACGTGGGCGGAGAAGTCGTTGCCGCTGCCCGCCGGGATCACGGAGAAGGAAGCCGTCCCGTTTTTTCCGGAAGCCATAATGCCGTTTACCGCCTCGTATACCGTCCCGTCCCCGCCGTACACCACGACATGGGCCGTGGGATCCTTCACCAGGGCTTCGGCAATGAGTTCGGTCAGATGGCCGGGGCGTTCGCTTTTCAAAAGCTCCCCGCCGGTTTTGCGGACCGCCTCCTCCGCCGCCGCCAGATGCTTTCCGCCCCCGGCCGCCGGGTTGGCGATGTGAATCTGCCTCCGCTCCGACAGAGGAAGCAGGGTGGGTTTATCGGAGCTTCTCACGTTCATTTGCTCATGATCCTCCGGAATAGTTTTCATCAATTCTGCTTCTGCACCAGCTTATATTCGTCATAGAAGTGATAGTACGGGCAGCCCCGGCGGGAGTCGGCGCGCTCATGGTAAGCCTCGTCCTCGTCGATATCCACGGTGCAGCCCATCTCCCCGCTCTCGTCCAGCACGTCGTAGTACAGGCAGGTCTCGCAGGGGCCGCCCGCCTTTTTCTCATTCGGGACGGCGTGTTCCTTTTTTCCCCGATTTTTCGGGGTCCGGTCATCCGGCATGGTGCTTCGCCTCCGGTTCTTTCCGCTTTTGTTGATCTTGTTTATTATAGCACAGCTCCCCCCGGATTTCAACCCGCGCTCCTTGATTTCGGCACCCGTCTCTGGTATAATAATACTAAATCCTTTCGAGGGGGTTACGCGGCTTCCTGAAAGAAGCCTGGCAAGAGCTTTCAAAAGGGGACATGGGATAGGCTGAATCAGTGGAGTAAAGCTGAACCTTTGGCACACCAATACAGTTATCCAACCTTATCAGAGTTATTGCACGCGAGCTCACAGCAGAGCTGTTCGCCTTCTACATCTTGCGATCAAACCCATACAGACAGCTCCATAGAAGGGAAACAGTTTAAAGGGTATATTGCCGCACAGCGAGGCCGGATGATATGGAAGAGCGCAGAAAAAAAGCCCCGGAAGCCGCATAAAATAAGGCTCCCGAAGTCCGAATTTGGCCTAGTACGGTCTCAAAGCAGCTCGTCGCGCACCGCAGTTCTCGAAGCGATAATTCAACTATCCAAGGGAACAAAATTCAAGACATCAACAAACCCCGAAAAATCAAGGCTTTTCGGGGTTTTCTTTATTCCCTTGTATAATCAAAATTATTGTCAATTTGCCTTGATTTTT
>CACWLT010000039.1 GCA_902761695.1 uncultured Ruminococcus sp. | reverse complement strand
AAAGAGGTGGTTCCCGCCGGGGCTTTCCGCCGCCACGTTGATGAACTTCCGCATCTCGATATAGCCGCCGGTTCCCAGTACCAGCGTCCGTCCGTCGCCCCAGGTACGCAGCCCGTCCGGGGTAAACCAGTCAACCCGGAAATAGTTGGCGGTGCCGTTCTTCCCCGTCACGGCGCAGTCGCCGAAGTCGTCCAGCTCGGGATGGTCGGGATGGCCGTAATTGCCGATGCGGGCGGCGGTCACTTCCCCGTCCTCCTCACCGGCGTAATGCAGGTACTGCTCGATCTGGTGGCTGCCGATGTCGCAGAGGATCCCGCCGTATTTCTCCTTGATCCAGAACCAGTCGGGACGGCTCTCCGGGGGGCCGATGCGGTGGGGGCCGAAGCCGGAGACGCTGATCACCCTGCCGATGAGCCCCGCGTCGATCATATATCCCGCCAGCACCGCCGCCTCCACGTGGAGCCGTTCGGAATAATAGACCATGTACTTTCGCCCCGTCTCCCGGACCTTCCGCCGGGCGGATTCCAGCTGGTCCAGAGTGGTGAAGGGGGCTTTATCGGTGAAATAGTCCTTCCCGGCGTCCATGACCCGCAGGCCAAGGGCACAGCGCTCGCTGGTGACGACGGCTCCGGCCACAAGGGCGGTTTCCCGGTCGGAGAGGACCTCCTCCTCGGAGCGGGCGGCCCTTGCCTGGGGATAAACGCGCAGGAAAGCCTCTACTTTTTTCGGATCGGGATCCCAGACGTATTTCAGGGTCCCTCCCGCGTCCAGCAGTCCGCCCGTCATGCCCCGGATATGGCCGTGATCCAGTCCCACGGCGGAAAAGACGAACTCCCCGGGCTTCACCACCGGAGAAGGCTTGTCACAGGGAACGAAATTCAGTCCGCTGACGGTCTGCATGGGAGATCCTCCCGTAAAGTCATAATTCACCCGAATCTCGGCGGTCGAAACCCGGCTGTTTGTATGATACACATTTCGGAGGGGATTGTCAAGGGGAGCGCCGTATATCGGCCACCGGCCTTGACACTCCTGACGGGAAGAGGTATAATGCAGGTGAGAGTTCACATTGCGGAGGCATTTTCCATGACAAGACGGGAGCTGGTGAAGAACGCCCTTGCCCATCGGAACGCGGACAGGATCCCCCTGTGCATCCATCTGGCGGGGGACGGGATGCAGGCCTACGGGGACCGGCTGTACGAGCGGTACACGAACCCGGAGCTGCGCGCTCTGGCAGAGGCCGGGATCCTCTCCCGCCAGCATGCCATGTATTACGGCATGGGCAACCACGTTCTGGCGGTGGGATGTCCCTGGTGGGGGTGGTACGATCTGCCTGCGGAATACTTCGCGGAGGAGACGCCGGACTACCTGCCGAAGACCATGGGGTACGGCAGCTACGAGGGATTTGCCGAAACCGTGCGGCAGATCAGGGAGAACACGGACGCCTACGTGCTGGTGACCATCTGGGGGAGCCATTTTGAAAAAGCGAACTTTTCCCGGGGGATCGAGAACTTCCTGGCCGATCTGGCGGGGGATCCGGAATACGCCCAGAGCCTGCTGGACCTCATCATCCGCAAGAATCTGGTGATGCTGGAAAATATGGTCCACATCCCCGGCATCGACGGCATTCTTCTGGGCAGCGACTGGGGATCTCAGCGCGATCTGCTCATGTCTCCGAACTGCTGGCGGACCATGATCGCCCCGGGGGAGCAGAAGGAATACGATCTCATCCATGCGGCGGGGTTGGACGTATGGGTGCACTCCTGCGGCGACATCCGGAAGATCCTCCCCGAGCTCTCCGGCATGGGGGTGGACGCCCTCAATCCGATCCAGCCGGAATGCATGGACATCTACGAGCTGAAAGAGAAATACGGCGGGAAAATCGCGTTCTGGGGCGGGATCAGCACCCAGCGGACCCTGCCCATGGGCACGCCGGAGGAGGTCGCCCGGGAGACGGAGAAGATCGCCCGCGCCCTCTCGGTGAACGGCGGCTACATCACAGCACCCTCCCAGGAGATCCAGGCGGACGTGCCGTTTGAGAACCTCTGCGCCATGATTGACACCGCAAGGGAGATGGCGGGGATCGGGTGAGCTGGAGCGGAGTGCATGAGAGCCGGGCATCCCGTTCAAAATCAATAGAGCTCTCATTTAAGGATGAGATAAAAAAAGGAGGAGTACTTTCTCGCAGGTATTCCTCCTCATATTTTATATCTCTTAACACAATCCACAAACAATGCAATCTATTATTTCAATGAGCTGCTGCGTTTAGCAAAAATATATCATTTATTTCCGCCGGTCTTGTTATACCCCTCAGTATAAGCGTTATATTTCTTTATCATGACACGTTCCATTTCATCAATATCTGAAAACTCACTACTCGAAAGAGGGAGCATCTGCACAAGAAAATCATCGCCATACACATAGTCCGCGTACACATCACCGTTGCCATGACCCGTAAAATGCTGATTCACGCGAAAGAGCAGCCTTTTAGCCTGACCGACATAATACTTATCCTTTGATTGATTATATATCACATATACACCTACTGAATCACCGCTTTCACGTTTGCGAAATTCCTGAAACTGATCCACAGTTATAAACGGATGCTCCTGCAATATTTGATCATGCATATGCTTCTTGTTTCTTTCTACCTCAGCTATATATCCTGATATGACAGTAGGAATATCTTTCCTTCTGATAGATGGGTAGTTATGCATTGCAAAATCCAGAAAATTACCGGATAATTCACCGTTCGGAGCAATCAGCTTGTTCAGTTCGGAATACCTCATATTTGCTTTTTTTGAAAAATCCGCTCTGTAAGCACCTTTCTTCGTAAATACTTCTTTCCCCTGGCAAGAAAAGTCTTTTTGCTCCGCAGAAATTGCATAACTATAGATGTGTTTACTAATCTGTTGAGCGCTCAACCTTGACAGCAGTATCTTTTGATTTGCATAGCATTCCCTGATGATAACATCGGCGATCAGTATTCCGATAGAAGCGCAAATAAGTATTATGACATATTTCATATCTACTCTCATTCACCGATAGGTAATTCCACCCAAAAACGGAAGAAATGAAGATTTTTATCCCCATTTCTTCCTGTTTTTGCTTTTATTCTCTTATTTCTTCAGCGCGATGGCGGCCTTGGCCTTTTCGGCGATGGAGGCGGCGTCGAGGTGGTAGTAGGACACCAGCTCCTTGGCAGGACCGGAGCGGCCGAATTCGTCGTTGATGCCCACGCGGAGGACGGGCGTCGGACGCTTTTCGCTGAGGCACTCGCAGACCGCCGCGCCCAGACCGCCGATGATGGTGTGCTCCTCGCAGGTGACAATGGCGCCGCACTTTTCGGCCTCGGCCAGCACCAGCTCCTCGTCCAGGGGCTTGATGGTGGCCATGTTGACCACGGAGGCGGAAATGCCCTCGGCCGCCAGCAGCTCTCTTGCCGCCAGCGCCTGCTCGACCTCGATGCCGGTGGCGATGATGGAGACATCGGTGCCGTCCGCCATCTTCACGCCCTTGCCGATCTGGAAATCATAGCTGTCGTCGAAGAGGACCGGAACGGCCATTCTGCCGAAGCGGAGGTAAACCGGGCCCTTGTACTCGATGGCGGCCTTCACGGCCAGTCTGGCTTCCGCAGCGTCCGCCGGGTTGATGATGACCATGCCGGGGATGGTGCGCATGAGGGCGATATCCTCGCAGCACTGGTGGGTCGCGCCGTCCTCGCCGACGGTAATGCCCGCGTGGGTGGCGCCGATCTTCACGTTATTGTGGGGATAGCCGATGGAGTTGCGGATCTGCTCGAAGGAACGGCCCGCCGCGAACATGGCGAAGGAGGAGGCGAAGGGGATCTTGCCGCAGAGGGACATGCCCGTCGCCACGCAGATCATGTTGTTCTCCGCGATGCCGCAGTCGAAGTGGCGCTCGGGGAACGCTTTTTTAAAAATGCCGGTCTTGGTGGCCGCCGCCAGGTCCGCGTCCAGCACCACCAGATTCTTGTAGATTGCGCCGAATTCCGCAAGTGCCTTTCCGTAGGCCTCGCGCGTTGCGATCTTGTCTGCCATTGTATATTGTCCTTTCGTGTTTTTCGCGTTTATCTATATGCTGCTTTCAGTCCTTGTGTCCGAGAACGGCCTGACGGAAGGGGCTGGAACGGGCCTCCAGGTCGGGGAACCGGTGTTCCAGGGCGGCCATGGAGATCTCGATGTCCTCCTCCGCTTCCCTTGCGCTGTTCGTGCCCACGGTGACCATGTCGCAGTCCCGGATGGCGTTCCAGGAGAAGGTCAGGCCCACGTAGGGGGTGCACCGTCCGGCCGCCATGGGCTTGATGGTCATGACGGGGTGCTTCGCCGCGTGGATGATCCGGGCCACGTTCTCCACCTCCACCTACATCAGAAAGCCCATGCAGTTGAAGATCTGGATGTAGGTCTCCACGTCGTACTCATTCCAGTCGGTATACTGGAGCACCTCGGGCATGTGGACGGAGAGGCCCGGGAGGATGCCCTCGCTCCGGATCATGGAGAGGTAGTCGGGCAGGCGGGGGATGGCTTTCAGGTTCTTGTTGACCAACTGCTCCACGCTGGTGTGGTGGATGAGGCAGAAGTCCGCGCCAATCTCCCGGCTGTGCTTCACCGTCCGCTCCGCTTCCCGCCTCGCCTCGGGACTGTCGTCCACGTTCATGGCGGGGGTGTCGATGCGGATGATCTTCCGCCCGGCCTTCTGCTCGGCGTAGTCGATGGCCTCCGCAGCGATGGGGGTGGTGCTGATGGGCGCCATGACGGCGTCAACACCGGCGGAGAGGAAGGTCGCGATGACGGGGTAAAAATCCTCCGGCCGGGCGAACTTCTCCCGGATGGCGGCATCCGCGGCGGCTCCGGTGTGGCTCCAGCCCAAAAGCCAGTTGGTGCCGATGAGCATTCTCGGCAGGCTCACGCCGCCGACGACGGTTCTGGGAAACTGTTCCATGGGGGCCTCCCTTCGCATCAGGTCTGTATTTATATTATGAAGGTATCCTTATCTCTCGCCGAGATCCTTCATGGCCTGCTCGTACTGCTCGTCGTTGGGAGCGGCGCCGTGCCAGGCAACGTTGTTCTCCATGAAGGAAACGCCCTTGCCCTTGATGGAGTGGGAGATGATGACGGAGGGCTTGTCGGTGCAGGCTCTGGCGGCCTTGTACGCGGCCTCGATGGAGTCGAAGTCGTGGGCGTCGCACTCGATGACGTTCCATCCGAAGGCGGAGAACTTCTCCGGGTAAGGAGTGGGATTCATGACCTCGGCGATGGGGCCGTCGATCTGCAGGCCGTTGAAGTCCACCAGCCAGCAGAGGTTGGAGAGCTTGTAGTGGCCGGCGAACATGGCGGCTTCCCAGACCTGGCCTTCCTCGGTCTCGCCGTCGCCCAGAATGGCGTAGACGCGGACGTTGGTGTTGTCGATTTTATTGGCCAGCGCCATGCCGCAGGAGGTGGACGCGCCCTGGCCCAGAGAGCCGGAGGTCATGTCCACGCCGGGGGTGTGCTTCATATCGGGATGACCCTGCAGATAGGAGGAGGTCTTGCGGAAGCTCTTCAGGTCCTCCACCGGGAAGTACCCTCTGTGGGCGAGGGCGGAATACAGGCCGGGGGCGCAGTGGCCCTTGGACAGCACCATGCGGTCGCGGCCCTCCCAGTCGGGATTCTTCGGGTCGATGTTCAGTTCTTCAAAATAGAGATAGGTGAGGACGTCCGCGATGGATAGGGATCCGCCGGGATGGCCGCTCTTCGCCGAATAGACTGCGTCGATGATGCCGACGCGGATCTGCCGGGCGATCTCCTGGAGTTCGGTTTTTCTCTTGGTGTCCATAGTTTTCCATGCCTTTCGTGAATACTCCGCCGGCGCGGGAAGGACTTCTCTGCGCACAGCTTGGGATTGTATCTATTGTAACCCATTTCCCGGGGAATGTCAACGGGGCGCGAGGCGGATTCGCAATTTTTTTATTTTTTCTGCCCCGGGGGTTGACAAACGCACCCCGGCAGAGTATAATAATCAGGCATGGTGTGATGACAAAGCCGCGCCTGCCGCCGTTATGGCGTTCACTTGATACGGAGAAGTACTCAAGAGGCCGAAGAGGCGCCCCTGCTAAGGGTGTAGGTCGGGATAACCGGCGCGAGAGTTCAAATCTCTCCTTCTCCGGAGCAGATAACCCACGAAGGATTCGTTCCTCCGTGGGTTTTTCCTTGTTTCCATAACCGGAAGATTGCGGGAGGAAAAGCGTTTTCCCCCTCTCCCCTCATTCCTCCTCCCGGATGGCCTTGACCAGCTTGCCGAAGGTCTTGTTATAGGCCTTCTCGTTCCAGGCGAAGTCGGAGGCGAAGTCCGCGCTCTTCGAGATGCCGATGAGGTCCCGGACGGAGCACATCATGTTGGAGATGCCGTAGTTGTAGATATAGGCGAAATCCGTGGTCATGCCGTCGTGGATGATGTCGATGATGCGGGAGGCGGCCTCCGAGGAATCCCGGCGGTACTTGCTCTTCAGAATGATCTCGTAGTAGCTCGGCATGACGTCGTAATAGTAGTGATGCGACATGACCTCCATCACGGCGGTGGCGGGGACGATGTTCCGGCAGATCGCGGGCACGCAGAGGATATGGGCGTCGTCGTGAACCAGGGATCCGTAGGCGGGGACGGATTCGTCCAGCTTCGGCAGGGGGATGACGGTGTAGTCCGCCTGCACGTCCCGGATCAGGTCCAGCCGGTCGAACTTCTCGCAGAGGAACAGGACGTTCCCCGCCGAAAACATCTCCGTGGTGGGCGCGTTCTCCGCGTAATAGGTGCCCGGGTTGTTCCAGAAGAAGTCGTTGAACAGCTCCACGAATTTCACGGTGCGCTCGTTGTTGAAGGTGATGGCCGGCACGCCCTCCGCATCGCGGGAGCAGCCCCGGATTCCCGATCCCACCATGAAGTGGTCGAGGTCGCTGCTGGTCCAGGTGGCAAAGCCGTAGACGTCTTCCGTATTCCGTGTTCCGCTGCCGTCCGCGTCCCGGTAGACCCGGCTCACCATGTCGGCAAAGCGGTCCACGGTCCAGTCCCCCGCCAGCACCGTGTCGTAGACCTCGTTCAGATCCCCGCCTGTATCCCGCAAGAGATCCGTGTTGAGAACCAGCATGGTGGAGCGGCGGAACACGCTGGGCGCGGCGTCTCCCCCCAGAAGGAAGGTGTGGGTGTCGTCCGCGGCGGTCTCCCCGATATAGCCGGAATACCACCAGGGTTTCTCCAGATCGATATATCCCCCCGCCGCGGGATTCAGATTGGCGAACATATGACGGGGCACCAGCTGGGCGACCTTCCACTGGGTGCCGTAAATCAGCTCCCAGCTGTCGTCCCCGGCGGCGAAGGCGTTCTCGATGTCCGTGGTCTCGATGCCGCCGTTCTCCAGGAAACGGAAGGCGAAGTTCAGGTCCTCCTCCGTCTGCCGGTTGGCGGCGTACATAGCGTCGTTGAGCATTTCCCCGTTCAGCTCCTCCACGGCCACGGTGAATCCCTCCCGGGCGGCGAAGCAGAGAGTCCGGATCTCCAGCCCGCCGAGATCAAGATCCGCCGGAACAGCGCAGGTAAGCCTCTCCTCCTCCGGCTCGGACGCGTCGGCACTCTGGTCCCCTGTGACGGAGAGATCCTGATGCACATTGTCCGATGCGGGCACGTCAGGGGTATCCCCCGCGCAGGAGACGAGGGAGGCGGCAAGAAGGGCGGCGGTCAGCAGGAGAGCGGTTATTTTCCGTTTCATGGCAGTTCCTTTCGTCGGAAATGTAAAAATGTTGACCGAATGAAATATCCAGCCAACATTCTATCATATTTTGTCCCGCCTGTCAACCGTTCTCCGCAGACCGCTCCCGTTGACTTTGCGTCCGTGATCTGCTATAATGCGGGTAAAAAAACAAATGAGCAGGAACGGAGAGGAGGGGATCCCGCCATGTCTTCCCCGCTGTACGAGAGGATTTACGACCTTGTCCGCCGCATCCCCGCCGGGAAAGCCGCCACCTACGGGCAGATCGCCTTTCTTCTGGGCATGGACCGGGGCGCGCGGACCGTGGGATTCGCCATGGCGGCCTGCCGGGATCCCTCCGTTCCCTGCCACCGGGTGGTGAACCGGTTCGGCGGCACCTGTCCGGCCTTCGACGTATGGGAGAAGGACACGCAGAAGAAGCTGCTTCTGGCCGAGGGCGTCCGCTTTGACGAAGAAGGCCGCGTCGATCTCTCCGTCTCCGGCTGGGACGGGACATAAGCAGAGGGGAGGAATGCTCCATGGACTTTGACAACAACGACCGGCGGATCCGCCATTATGAGCTGATGCTGTGCCGGTCCCTGGAGGACATCCCGGACTTCCCCCTGCCCGCCGGATACCGCTTCGTCCGGTACAGGCCGGGGGACCGGGACGAATGGATCCGCATCGAGCAGAGCGCGAAGGAATTCATGTCGTTCGGGGAGGGGGAGGCCGCCTGGGCGCGGTATTACGGGGACCGGGAGAACGAGCTCCCCGGACGGATGCTCTTCATCGAGACGGAATCCGGGGAGAAGGTCGCTACGGCCACGGCGATGTACGACGTCTTCGGGCGGGACAGATCCGGTTCGGCCTGGCTCCACTGGGTGTCCGTCCGGCGGGATCATCAGGGGCGGGGACTGTCCAAGCCGCTCGTCACGGAGGCGTTCCGGGTTATGAAATCACTGGGCTATACCCGTGCGGTGATCCCCACCCAGACCAACACCTGGCTGGCAGTGAAGGTCTATCTGGATCTGGGCTGCCGTCCGATCCCGGAGAACGCCCTGCACAGCGCCATGGGCTGGCGGATCGTCCGGACGCTGACCGGCCACCCTGCTCTGACCGCCTTTGATCCGGTTAGACCGGGGGAGATTGCCGATGCAGGCATGAATCCGTGATTTTTCCGCTTTTCCCGCGTTTTTCCTTGACAAAGCGGGGATTTGCGGGTACAATAGAACCAAGCGCACCGCGAATTTTCAGATCAACCGGAGGAAGCTATGGCAGCCAAGAAAAAAGTCGGCGAACTCATCAAGGAAGCCCGCACCGCGGCAGGACTGACCCAGACCGCCCTCGCGAACAAGATAAAGGGGCTAACCGCCTCCGACGTCTCCAAGGCGGAGCGGGGCGAGAAGGAGCTCACCAAGGAACAGCTCAAGAGCATCGCGAAAATCCTCGGCGTGACCCAGAAGTCGCTTCTGGAGGCTCCGTCCGGCGTATCGGCCAAGACCGCGACCACCACCTCCTCAGCCAAGAAAAAGACCTCGTCCTCCTCATCGTCCACCTCCTCCGTCAAGCTCACGGCCACGGAGAAAAAGCTGGTGGAGGCCTACCGGGCGGCGGACACCAAAACCCGCAAGAACGCCATGAACGTCTTAAAGGGCACGGACAAGACCACCGCCGGGATCCTGGAGAACTTCCTGACCGGCATTCTCACCAGAACCGTTCCGGACGAGGATTACGACGACGTGGAGCCCGTGATCTACACCCTGGAGGACAACACCGGGGACAGCGGGGAATGAGCTCCGGTCCACCGCGATAACGAAAAGTCCGCCGTACTCCCGAAAAGGGAACGCGGCGGTTTTTTCT
Organism: uncultured Ruminococcus sp.; assembly: GCA_902761695.1. Classification (GTDB taxonomy): domain Bacteria; phylum Bacillota; class Clostridia; order Oscillospirales; family CAG-272; genus UMGS1696. The sequence goes on along the minus strand of CACWLT010000039.1, from coordinate 2,646 downwards.
TTGTCTTCCGGTTTATGGGACGGCGGATCGCGGGTGCTTATTCGCTCCGCAGCTTTCCGGCCAGCTCGCGGCGGATCTTCTCCAGCCTGGCGTCCTGCCTGGCCTTCTCCTCCCTCTCCCGGGCCTCCTTTTCCTTCTTCCTGCGATTGAGGAACAGGATCAAATGCGGGATCTGGGAGAGAACGGCGGCGGCTCCGGAAGCGATGAGGGTCACGGGCAAATCCTTTGCCTTCTGGGCCCGCTTGCCGTCCTTCACCCCCCGGCGGTAGGCGCGGTCGTCCACCACCTTCGCGGCCTCCATGGGTCCCCCGGCCTTTCCGACGTCCTCCAGCAGCTTCGCCAGGGCGGCGGCCTTTTTATCAGGCTTGTTTTTCCTGCTCATGGCGCCTCTCTCACTTTACCGGTCTGGCGGCATCGATCTTCGCCATGAGACGGCGTCCGATCCCCGCCATGAACTTCACAGCCTCGGGAATCGTGTCCGCGTCGAACCGGCCCAGGAAGGCGTCCGCCTCGAAGGTGAAGTCCCCCTGATAATCGATCTCGCCCAGGGCTTTCGTAATGGCGTCCCAGTTCATCTTCATGCCGTAGTCGTAGGGGACGGTGTGGTTGTCGGCCTTGTAGGTGTTGTCGTGGACGTGGAGAGCACCCAGGCGTTTGTTCCCCAGCACCCGCACGGCGTGGTCCGGCTCGTCGCCCACCAGACCGCAGTGGCCGAGATCCAGGCAGACGGTGTAAGCGTCCGGATTGTTCAGCCCGTCGTAGTATTCCGCCAGATCCTCGCCGAAGGAGCAGACGTTAGGCATGATGTAGTTCCGCCGGTTGTCGTAGCCCCACATGTTCTCGATGGCGATCTTGATGCCGTATTCCAGCGCAACAGGCTCCAGGGTCCGGTAGAAATCGAAGTTGATCTTCTTCTGCTCCTCGCCGGTTTTCACATAGGCGATGGGATGGACCACAATGGCCTTCGCGCCGAGCACCCCGGCGATGCGGATGGACTGGGCGACCCGGGCGGGCATTTTGGCGTTGTAGGCTTCGTCGCCGTTCCGCCAGCAGGGGAAGGGCGCGTGGGCCTGATTGAACCGGAGTCCGGCCGCCTCCGCCTTTGTTCGGAGCTCGAGGCCGTATTTCTCGGGATCGACGGTATTCAGGGGGCAGTCGTCCGCGGTCATCTGGAACATGGAGTAGTCGATGGCGTCAAAGCCGGCTTCGGCGAAAATCGGAATGCCGCCGTCGGGGCCGAAGCGGTGGAAGAGGTTGTCGGTCTGGGTGGAGAGAAGCATGATTTCGTCCTTTCGTGTCCGTATGACGGTATGCCTCCATTATACGGAAACCGGGGGAGATTTGCAAGCGTTTTCACAAAAATCAGCGCGGAGAAAAGAGGGTGAAAAATCGAAAAAAACCTCTTGCAAATCCGGCGCGGATCCTGTATAATAGAAAGGACGCCGGTATGTTGGAATTGGCAGACGAGGCGGACTCAAAATCCGTTGCCGCAAGGCGTGCGGGTTCGACCCCCGCTACCGGCAGAACGAATCGCCGTCCGGGACTTTTGGAAGAAGTTCCGGACGGCGTTTTTCTGCTTTTTTCGGCTTCCTGTCAGATTCCCTGGGACACCCGCACGATGCCGTCGGTGAGCACGGCCTTCACCTGGGTGGAGGAATCCATGATGTCGCCCTCCGTCAGGACCAGGTCCGCGTCCTTGCCGGTCTCGATGGAGCCCACGCGGTCCTCCACACCGATGTGCCGGGCGGGATTGACGGTGATGGCCCGCAGCGCGTCGAAGGGATCCATGCCCGCCTTCACGGCCAGTCCGGCGCAGAGGGGCAGGTACTCCTGGGGGATGACCGGGGCGTCCGTGATGATGCTGACCTGCAGTCCCGCCTTGGCCAGGATGCCGGGGGTCTCGAAGGTCTTGTAGAGCAGCTCGGACTTGGAGGCGGAGGTCAGGGAGGGTCCCACGGCCACGGGATAGCCCGCCCGCAAAAGCTCCTCCACGATCAGGTGGCCCTCGGTGCAGTGCTCGATGGTGAGCTTCACGCCGAACTCCTTCGCGATGCGGATGGCGGTGCAGATGTCGTCGGAGCGGTGGGCGTGGGCCTTCAGCGGGATCTCCCCCCGCAGAACGGGCAGCAGCGCCTCGTACTTCATGTCAAAGCCCGGCTTCTTTGCGGGATCGTCCCCGGCGGCGTCCAGCTTCGCCATATACTCCCTCGCCTTGAAGAGGGTCTCCCTCAGCTTCGCGGCCACGGTCATACGGGCGGCCACACCTTTCGAGGCGTAGCACCGCTTGGGATTCTCGCCGAAGGCGCACTTCATGGCGGCGGCTTCCTTGATGAGCATGTCGTCCACGCAGTTTCCGAAGAGCTTCACGGCAACGAAGGTCCCGCCGATGACGTTGGAGGATCCGGGTCCGGCGCAGACCGTGGTGACGCCCGCCGCCAGCGCGTGGGGAATGGCCAGATCGCCGGGGTAGAAGCTGTCCACCGCCCGCAGCTGGGGGGTCACCGGATCGTTGTATTCGTTGTAGTCCTGTCCGGGCTGGCCGATGCCGTAGTCGTCCAGTCCGATGTGGCTGTGGGCGTCCACCAGGCCGGGATAGACTCTGAGGCCCGCGGCGTCGATGACTTGTTCCTCACCGGCGGGGGCGAG
>CACWLT010000038.1 GCA_902761695.1 uncultured Ruminococcus sp. | reverse complement strand
GTCCGCGCAATAACGTGGGATAAACGATCAATGTTGGATACAGGTCCGTGCTGTCGCCTTATGCCATACGGCCCAGGGGGACCCTCCGGGGAGGGGTACCTGCGGCCTGAGCCGGTATCCCTCCCCGGCGCCTCCCGTGCGCAACGGGATTCAATGAGATCTGAAACGCGCAGCGTTTCTTTCCTCATAGTATGAACACACTATTTTTAGATGAGAATAATATAACGGTCACAACGTCGTTGTGGGAGGATTATGGTTATGGCAGCGTATGAGTTTCCGTATGAAAAGGCATTGCGCGCGGGGCCGCCGCGGTACGACGCGTTTTTTCTGAAAAAGCATCCGCCCATGGACCGGGGGCACAGAGCCAAGATCTTCGCGCCCTTTGCAGCCCTGGACGGATTCGAGGACACGCTGGAGACGAAGAACGTCGTTTACGATCCCGAAAGCGCGCTCTCCGAGGAGGAGCAGGCGGAGCTCAACCGGAGGCTGGGGATTCTGGCGGAGCTGACGCGGACCGGGAAAAACGCGCGCCGCCGCCGCATCCGTGTGACGGTCTCGTATTTCGTTCCCTGCGCGGACCGGCACAACGACGCGTTCCGGGAGGGCCGGGGCAGTTACAGGACCCTGTGCGGCATCGTCTGGGAGGTGGGGGAGGGCTCCCTGCTGGTGGGGGAGAAGCGGCTCCTGTTCGGGGCGATCCGCTCCCTGGATTCAGCGGTTTTCGATCCCCCGTCATGCGATCCCGTCTTGCGATGCCCCGTCATGCGATGCCCCGTCATGCGATGACCCGTCATGCGATGACCCTTCATGCGATGACCCGTCATACGATGACACGTCATACGATGACACGTCATACGATGACCGGGATGCGGACCGCAGAGGGAGTTCCTATGCGTGACCTCATTCCCACCACGGCGGAGAAGGGCGGCATGCAGCGGTTCATTTACCGGTCTGTTTTTCCCGTCACGGTGTATATTACGGAGAGGGAGCGCTTTCTGGACATCGTCTGCACGGTGGACAGTCTGAAGCGGGACGAGGCGCTGGCGCTGCTCCGGGTCTTCGGGTTCGTCGAGCCCCTGGAGATCACCCTGGAGCGGTCCGGGGCCCACCTCACCTTCTCCCAGAGGCTGCTGACCGTTTTTCTGCCCCAGTCCCCCGCCGCGCCGGCTGTTCCGGACGCCGATTCCCCGCCCCGTATTGACGCCGGGCATCCGGGTATGCTACAATATGAAAAAAACGCCCCCGCCGCGCCGGATCCCGGAAACGTCGACGGAGCGGAAGCCGGAGAGGGCGAAGGAGAATGCGATATGTGCTGCCGCTATTTCATAGACGACAAGGTGGACGAATTTGCCGCCTACCTTGAGCAGGCCGCCGCGTCCCCGCTGACCGAAAAGATGGTGGCGCGGATCGGCAAGCCCCTGCGCACCGCCGGGGAAATCAATCCGAGCGACATCGTGCCGGTGATCGCCCGGGACAAAAAAGGGACGGTCCGCGCCTTTCCCATGGTGTGGGGATTCGCGCCGGCTTCCTTCGGCGAGGGGCAGAACGGTCCACGCCGCAGCACGCCGCTGTTCAACGCCCGGGTGGAGACGGCGTCCGCAAAGCCCTCCTTCTCCGAGGCCTGGTCCTCCCACCGCTGCGCCATCCCCGCCAGCTGGTTCTTTGAATGGGGACCGCCGCCCGCGGAGCCGGACACGCCCGTCACCCTGGCGAAGAACGGCAAGGCAAGGTACGTCATCCAGCCCCGGGGCGCGTCCGTCACCTGGCTGGCGGGACTGTATCACACCGAAACCCGGGGCGGGCTCACCTATCCGGCCTTCACGATCCTGACCCGGGACAGCGCGGGGGACATGAGAGGTGTACACGACCGCATGCCGGTGATGCTCCCCTCCGATCTTGCGGAGCTGTGGACGGATCCCGCCGCCGACCCCGCGAAGATCGTCAAATGCGCGCTGACCGATCTGTTCGTGGAGGTCGGGTGAGGATTGATCGGACGCGCAAAACCGAACCCTCCCCCGTGCTCGCGCCGACGCAGACTCTGGGGGAGGGTTCGGATTGTATTACGTATTCAGCTCCTTCGACAGGAACGCCTGGGGGCTGACGACGGCTTCCTTCGGGCAGAGGAATTCCTCCAGCCGGTCGCAGCCGCCGAAGGCCCAGGAGTAGATCTTCTTCATCCCCGCGCCGCAGACCACTTTTCTCAGATTTTTGCAGTCCTTGAAGGCGAAGGGCGGGATCCCCGTCAGCGAATCCGGGAGGACGATCTCCTCGATGCCGCAGCGGACGAAGGTATAGCCCCAGAGTTCGACGAGGGAGGGCGGGAGCGCGATATGCCGCAGATTGACGCAGCCGTCGAAGAGAAACTCGCCCATATCGGTCACCGCATCCGGGATCCGGACGGAGGTGATTTCGGCGTGGTCCCGGAAGAGCCTGTCGCCGAGCACGGTGATGAGCCGTCCGCCGCAACGGTCCGGGATATAAACTTCCACCTCGTCCCCCTCGTAGCCGGTGACCTGGAGCGTGCCGTTCTCAAGCGGCCTGTATGTGAAATCCTGCATGGTCTTATTTTCTCCGCCGGGGCGGGTCAGCCAGCCAGTCCGGAGATGGCCTTGGTGATGGTCTTGTCGATGAGCTTGCTCTTCTTCTTGATCTCGGAGGCGAGATCCCGGTTGTTGTCCCGGAACATGGGCTTGAAGATGCCGTCCCGCAGCTCGTTGCACCACCACGTGTCCCCCAGATCGTAACTCCGGGTGGAGAAGATCAGATCCAGCATTTCCGCCGACTGCTCGTCCCGGGAGTTCTTGCGCTTCAGGGCGATTTCGTAGTAGTTCGGGATGATTTCGTTGAAGCCGTAGCAGGCCATGGCCTCCAGCAGGGCGCCCGCGTTCTCCGGATTCTTGTTCGTCACCGGGATCACGGCGATCTTGCATCCGCCCTCCACGCGGCTGTGGTATCCGTCCTGGTCCTCCGTGAACTTCGGATAGGGCAGGATGCCGAAATCCACCTCCACGTCCCGGAACTCGTTCAGGTAGTAGAAGGTCGAGGCGGAGAACAGCGCTCGTCCGCTGCCGAACATACCGACGGTTCCCGACCAGAAGTTCTGATCCTCCGTGTTGGGACACCACACCCCGTTGTCCCACATGACGGCGTACATCCGCTCGAAGACGCTCAGGAAGCGCTCGTTGCCCATCACGTTGAGATAGGGGATGTCCGCCTCGTCCTTGGCAATGCTCTGCTCTCCCGCCGCCATCCAGAAGCAGGGGAGGATCTGCTTGGCGACGCTGGTGAAGCCGTAGGAATCGGCACTCGTCATGCTGCCGTCCCCGTCCACGTCCATGACGGCGGTCACAGCGGCGGCTTCAAAGGCGTCCACCGTCCAGCGGCCCTCCCGGACCAGGTCGTAGGGATTCTCCAGGCCGAGGTCCGCGGTCAGTCCCTTGCTGAAGGTCAGGATGTGGGTCAGATCGTAGTAGGAGAGATCGAAGCAGCCGAAGGCGAACCAGGTCTTCCCCGCGATGGTGACGCAGGGATGGAGGCTCTGATCCCAGTAGGGCTTCGACAGATCGATGTGCGGAACCTCCTCCAGGGAGAGGACCAGTCCGCCGTTGGCATAGCCCGGGGCATAGAGGTCCAGGACGAAGCAGATCGGGAAGGTGTCGTCCCCGGCCTTTACCAGACGGCTGACGTAAGCGGTGCTCCAGATATCGTCGGTATAGGTCTCCGTCAGAACGGTATGGAAGCGCTCCTCCATCTGCGCCTTCATGTTGAACTGGGCGTCGGCGATGAGGTCTCCGGTGATCTCGTCGGCGATGATGTTCCGGGTGGCCCAGCTGATATTGGACACCAGAAGGTTCGTCTCCGCCCCGAAGTCCATCTGGGGCACATCGTCCGTCACGGCGGTTTCCTCCTCCGGCTCCGTTTCGGCGGGTTCCGCAGTCACAGTCGTCCCTGCGGAGGCGGCGCCGGTTTCATCCTCACTGTCCGCGGCATTTTCCGAACAGGACGCGAGGGAGGAAAGCATAAGTGCGCTGAGCAGCGCGGCGATGATGCGTTTTTTCATGTTCGATCCTTCCTGTTATAATCGGATATCCCCCGCTTCACTATACCACGGACGGGATGAAATTGCAAGGGATGGGACGCGCTTTTTCCGGGATTCCGTCTGACACCGTCGCGGCGGGCTCGGGTTATTGTTTATCGGCCTTCTTCTCTTCCCCTGCGTGCCGGGCGAGATAGGCATCCTTTCTTCTCCTGTCCTCCGCCTCGAGGGAGGCCGCGTTGTGGACGTTGCCCAGGGATTCCAGGTGGTGGCGGAACTCGTGGCGCAGAATGCCCCGCAGAAGATTCCGCGCCTCCTCCCCGTCCGCCCTGGGATAGACCCGGTCGAAGGAGCCCTTGTACAGAACGATCTGCCGCATGCCCGAATAGATCAGGTACTGCCCCATGGCATAGAGGTCGTTACCCCGGGCGTAATCCGGGATGACCAAGGCCTCCGACACGATGACGCCGCCGTTTAAATCCCGGTAAAACTCCTCCGGAAGCTCGTCCATCAGCTCCGAGACGATTTTTTGGTATTCCTCAAGGGACAGCATAGCTATTCTCCAGTCTCCTTTCATTTGCCGCCGACGATCCGGCGCACCGCCTCCGCGTAATCCCCGGCATGGTTCATGGAAAACGCCCCGTGGCGCAGGCCGGGCAGGGGGTGGACCGTGCAGGAAGGGAGGGCCTGACGGATCCGCTCTGCCGACCTTCTGATCACACCCGTCTCCCGCTCCCCGAAGAAGACATGCACCCGGGCGTCGGTCTCCCGGATCCCGTCCTTCAGGGCGTATGCGGTGCTGGCCTTCATGAACGCGATCATATCCGCCCGCCCGATCCGGCAGGTGTCGCGGTAATAGTCCTCAAAAAGCGCGTCCTTCATGCCGAGATAACGGAACTGCATCCGGGCGAAGGTCCTGCTCCGGATCAGGCCATAGCTGCATCCGAAGGCCGGGGCGACGAGGGCGTTCGTCACCGGGGAGGGGATCGCCGCCGCGCTTTCGATCAGGGCATACCGGCAGACGTCCCTCCGCCGGGTGAGCATTTCCAGAAGGATCTGTCCGCCCAGGGACAGGCCGCCGATGAGCAGGACGGAGCCGCCGCAGTGCTCGTCGATATACGCAAGGAGCTCTTCGGCGTTGTCCTCTATCGTGGTGAAGGGACGCCCGCTCCCCGCGTGTCCGTCCAGAACCGGCAGCAGGACTCGATAATCACTCTCAAGCAGAGCGGCCGCTTCCCGGTAATTCCACCAGGACAGACCGCCGCCGTGAAGAAACAGCATCGTCTCTCCCCGGTCCGCGCCGGCTTCGATGATCTCCATGGTACGGCCTCCTCAGCGGGTGAAATCCCTTCTTCATTATAGCACACATGGCCCGGGGATGCAAGGAACAGTTTGCCTCTCCCCCTGGATTTCCACCGCCGCGAAAAAAGAGCCGCCGTCGGGCAGCTCCGTTTTCGGTTTATCTATGGCGGATCGCCTTCCGTGTCAGGACCGCTCCGGGATCCCACAGACCTCCCGCAGGAACCGGCGCAGGCCGTCGGGCCACTCTGTAACGTCGGTCAGGCCCGTGTCGCCGAGCTGCACCGTTTTGTTCGTCCCGTGATAGTCGCTGCCCGCCGTGACATAGAGGCCGTACCGCTCCGCCAGCGTCAGATTCTCCCGGCGCAGAACGTCTCCGAAGCCAGAATAGAATGCCTCCAGTCCTCTGAGGCCGTATTCCGTCAGCCGTCTTACGCGCCGCTCCATCGCCTCGCCGGTGATGAGCTGGTTTCCGCTGCCGAAGCTGGGATGGGCCAGAACGGGGGTTCCGCCGGAGGAAAGGATCTCTGCAATGACCTCCTCCGGGCGGAAATAGCCGCTCTTCACATGAAGAAGATCGATATAGCGTACGATGGCCTCCTCCTTGGTGGGGGTGTATCCGTATTTCACCATGAGGTTGCCGATGTGAGGCTTGCCGGGATTGCTCATGGCATAGAGCGCCGCCCGCTCCTCCTCCGGGAAGGTGAAGCCGAACTCCGACTCCAGAAAATCGAGGCGCGTCCTCAGCTTTTCCATCCGGAAGGCGTGGCTTTTCTCCGCCAGGGCCCGGATGTCCGCCGCCGTCGGATCGTATCCGTAGGCCAGGATGTGGTATTTTCCTTCTTCGTCCCTGCAGGAAAACTCCGCACCGGTCAGAAACGCCGGGGTTTTCTCCGGAAGCTGTCCGAGCAGCGCGGACCCATGGATGGCGTCGTGGTCCGTCAGCGAGAACAGCGAAATCCCGGCGGCCTTCACGAGGTCCCGGAGCGCTTCCGGGGTGTCGGTACCGTCGGAGACCGTCGAGTGCATATGCAGATCAATGCTGAATCGTTTCATACTGCTGCTCCTGTCTGCCGTCCCGCGTCCGCCTCAAACTCGTTCACCGTGAAGAGCAGGGTGTCCGTCTTCTCCAGAAGGGCCTCCATCCGCTCCGTCCAGAATCCGATCGCCTCTTTTCCCTCCGGCGTATCCAGGCCTCCCCGGCGGATAGTGCGGCGGAGCAGGCGGGTATAGCCGATGATGCGGGCCTTGTCCTCCACCTCGAAGGCCTTCGCCTCCAGGTCCGTGCCGAGATAGGCCGCCAGGGATTTGTGCCAGAAGGCGGTGCCGGTCTCAAAGTCGAAGCCTTGAAAACGTTTGATCTGGGCATGGTCCCTCTCCGAGAAGCCCCTGAAGGCGTTGAACATGGACCCGAGCTCGAAAATGGGATGGCCCACCGCAAGGGTATCCATGTCGATGAGCAGGACCTCGTCGTTCTGCAGTTCCAGATTCTTGGTGTGGTAGTCCCCGTGGAGCATGTGATTGTCCTTCGGCACCGCCTCTACCAGGGAGACCAGCTTGTCCCCGGCGTCCCCCGGCAGATAATCCCGGACAAAGCGTGCCCAGGAGAGCACCGTCTCCCGCATGTCCGGCAGCTTTCCTTCCGGTACGACGGTGGCGTGGATCCGCTTCAGCATCTTCACGTATTCCTTTACGCACCAGTCCATCTTCTCCGGCTCGGTGGCCAGGATCGACGAGAAGGAGCGGGCGTTGAGCAGCTCGAACACCGATCCGTAGCTGTCCCCCACCTTCACCACGTCGTAGGAGATGGCGGTGGGGATGCCGAGGATCAGCGCCAGGCGGGCCACCTCCCGCTCGTGCTGAATGTCCGCCAGGGCGTCGGCGTTGTTGTACACCTTCACCACGTTGTCCCGGTCGATGCGGTAGATGGTGCCGTTGGAGCCCTGCCCGATCACCTCGCAGCCCTCCACGGACACCACGCGGTAAGCCTTCTCCACGTTCATCATCTCCGTGAAGCCGGTCATCTCGAAAATCTCGTAGACCTCGGAGCGGACCCCGGTAACAGTGATGTCCGGATAGGTCTTTCTCAGCCGCAGCAGCACGCGCAGGCCAGCGGACGAAATGTACTCCAGCCCCTCAGCGTCCAGAACGAGAGGAACAATCCCGGCGCCCTCCAGCTGCGCGAGAATGCTCTCCTCGACCCGGGCGGCGTTTCCGGAATCGATCCGTCCCGCAAGCTCGATTGTACGTGCGTTTGCCATGTCTGTATTCCTCCAGTATCCACTGATTTGATATTCCATACCATGGGACGGGGTCTCTCATTCCGCGTCGTTGGGCAAGAGCCGCGCAAAGATCACCGCCGCCTCGGCCCGGGTGAGGAAGGCCTTCGGACGGAAACAGCCCTCCATATCCCCGATCAGAATGCCCCGCGCGCTGACTGCGTCCACGGCCGAAAGCGCGTCCGGGGAGATCTCGTCCCGGTCGGCGAACGGAAGAGGACTGTCCCCGCCTGCCTCCGTCCCCGTCGCCGCCAGATACCGGTGCAGCATCACGGCCAGCTCCTCCCGGGAAACGGTCTCACCCGGTGAAAAGCCGCCGTCCTCATCGCGCTCCGTGATCCCGGCGGATACGGCCCACCGCGCGCCGGGCAGAAAATAATCTCCCTCGGAAGCGTCGGGGAAGGTGAGCGCCTCCGCGTCCGGCTCTCCCGCCATCCGATGAAGGATCGTCACGAGCTGGCCCCGGTACAGCGGCGTGGACGGGGAGAAGAGGTCGTCCCCCACCCCGCGCAGCCACCCCGCTCCGGCCACCGTATCCACGGCTCGGGCGAACCAGTCCTCCGGCATAACGTCCCGGAAGAAGACCCCCAGGGGCGAATACCACCCACAGCTCTCCCCGCTGTCCAGCCAATGCTCCCCGCCGGAGACGGCACGGACCACCGATCCGGGATCCAGGGTAACGGGGGCGTCATACCGCACGGAATCATGTCCCGGCCGGCCGCCGTCGGTGGTATAGAAGACCGCCGCGCCCGGATCGGGGGAGGTGAGGATCAGGCGGCCGTCCTCCACCGTCATTTTCGGGGGACGGGCTTCGGGGCAGGTCAGGGTGACGGCGATCTCCCCGCTCCGGCTCCCGTTCATGCAGTACGCGGCGACGGCACGGACGTTCAGCCCCGGCCAGGCCGCAAAGGGTCCGGTATATTTCCATCCGAAAAAGACCGGATCCGAGCCGTCCAGAGTGCACCGGATCTCAGCGCCCTCCCCTGCGGACATCGTCACCGTCAGCACACCGTCTGTGACACTTGTCTCAAGCACGGGAGGGGCGACGGGGCCCTTGTCCGTTCCATTCGGCGGCGCGCTGCGGTAGACCGATCCATTCTGAAGGTCGATGCCCCGACGGCGGAAGAGCTCCCGCACGGTGACGAACTCATAGCCCGCCGCCGTCAGATCGTCCACGGCCAGCAGCGCTCCTTCCACACTGGTGGGATGGATGTCGTGGACCAGGACGATGGCCCCGTCAAAGGCGGAGGAGACGATGTTTTTCCGCACGGTCTCCGCGTTGCGGTATTTCCAGTCCAGAGGATCCACGGTCCAGCCGATGATGGGCATTCCCACCGCCGCCCGGACTGTATCGTTGTAATTCCCATAGGGCACCCGGGCCAGAAAGCCGGACGCGCCGCCGGAGTTCTTCTTCAGCTCCTCGTTGGTCCGGCGGAATTCCCAGGCGGCGTCCTCCCCGGACAGATAGATCATATTGGCGTGGGACCAGCTGTGGTTGGCGATCTGGTGCCCTTCCCGGTAAGCGCGCTCCACCGTCGCGGGCCAGCTTTCGGCGCAGTTCCCCAGCATGAAGAAGGTGACAGGGATCCCCCGCTCCTTCAGGCCGTCCAGAAGTCCACCCGTGGGCTTTCCCGGTCCGTCGTCAAAAGTGAGGGCAATCAGCTTGCCGCCCTGCGCCGCACGAGTTGGCAGTGGGATCATCCACAGGAGAGCGGGAATCAGCACGGCGGCAAGGAAACGTTTGATAATTCTATTCATATCAATCATTTTCCGTCACCTCCGGATGATCGGTACCGGATGTATTATACCATGGAGCCGGGACCCGCGTCAAGGCGGACGGGGAGGAAAGCGCGAAACTTGTCCTATCTTCTCTGAAAAGAGAGGGGGAAAAAAACGCCGGCCCCGGCCTCCCCGGAAAGAGGAGGACAGGTCCGGCAGTGCTTGCGGCAAAAGAAGGACGGGAGAAAAATACCGGTGGTGGGGCTGAGCGCCGCCGGGTCTCACCGTCACGGGGCAAGCTCCTTCAGAAGCTTCCCGCTCAGCTTGCAGGGCTTGAAGGGCTGCTCGGCGTATTTCAGCACCTGGCGACTCTCGAAGCCGTCCCGCAGCTCCATGACCGCCGTCAGCTGCTCCTCATCCCCGACCGACACGCCCTCCGCCTTCATCCGGCGGTACTGGTAGATCAGCATGCTCCCCTGCTCCGTTGCCTCAGCGGGCCAGGTTTCGCCAGTGGTCTCGTTCAGCAGATAGAAGCTGAATTCGTGGCCGGGCGTCATGTCGGTGTATTCGTAGACGCTGCGGTTCCAGCGGACGGCAAACTGGACCTCCCCGCTCTCCGGGTTGTAGTAAAAACCGTAGGCGGCAAAATATCCGTCGTCCGCCAGCTCCGATTCCACCTTCACCGTCAGCATCTCGCTCTCCCCGTCGGCCCAGGCGGACCGGAGGGCGTCGGTGACGGCGGGTTTCGAGAACCGGGACTTGTCCGCCACCATCCAGCAGCGGAAAACAAACAGGCCGATAATCAGAAAAATGATGACCGTAGCCGTGATCCGCGCGATTTTCCCCGCAATCGGTTTCTTTTCCTCTTCGTAGTCCATGGTATGCTCCCCGTCGTGACGTTTCTTGATTTCATTATACCAAGTCCCGGCGCCGATTGCAAGGGGGGGAGGGCGGTTTTATTCCGCTCCGGGCCCGTCTCTTTTGGAAAAGACGCTTCCGTGCGGAAGTTTTTCCCACGTCTTGCAATCCGCCGCCGCCCATGGTATAATAAACGTGAATACTGTCGAATCAAACCGGGAGCATCACTTGAAATACCGCCTCACACGCTGGGTCCTTGTCTGCGCGCTGGCTCTTCTGCTGGCGGGCTGCGGCGGGGAGAACAGCCAGATCGCCCTGCTGCGCGCGGAATGGGGGGACATCATGGAGTTTTTCGACGAGCAGCAGCCGGTGGAAAGCCGCGGGTCCCTTCTGCCCGCCGACGAGCCGGATCTGCCCGCCGTCCCCGCCCTGACCGCCCGGACCCACACGGAGATCATCGAATCCGTCTACAACCGTACAGAAAAAACCGCGTCCGTGGAATGGCTGGACGATCCGGTTTTTCTGTCCGCGCCCGGCGTAGACGTTGTGAAGACGGGGTACGAGGCGGTTCCCCGTTTCGCTGATCTGAGCGCGTCGGCGGTGTCCGGGATCCTCACGGCCCATGGCATCGAGTCGGAGATCCGGTACATCCCCAATCCCGCGCCCTCTGGGGAATGCGTGGCCGTGCGGTACGCCGGCAGCTCTGACGAAAACGGCTACTACATGAATCCCGCCGTGCCTGTCACCCTCTATGTCAGCGCTATGAAGCAGGCGGCGTTCCAGCCCGATCCGTCAGCGGCTTCCGTGGTGTATCTGACCTTCGACGACGGACCGACGGAGTTTGACACCGAGCGTCTCCTGGATATTCTGGACGCCTACGGGGTCAAGGCCGCCTTCTTCACCATGGGGGAGAACGTGGCCAAATATCCGGGATCCGCCGCCCTCATCGCCTCCCGTGGTCATGCCTTCGGGTGCCACACCTATTCCCACCGGTACGAGGACATTTACGCCTCCGCGGAAGCGCTGGAAAAGGAGGTGGAGGCCTGGGAAAAGGCGGCGAAGGACGCGGGCGTCGTGCCGGAGAACAAGCTGTTCCGCTTCCCCGGCGGGTCCGTGGGCCGGTATTTCGACGACGAGCAGCGGGAGGAGATGCGGACCATGCTGGAGGAGCGGGGCTACCGGATCTTCGACTGGAACTCCGCCACCAACGACGGGGTGCTCTATCTCCGTCCCGAGGGCATGTCCGCCTTTGAGTACATCCGGGACAGCTTTGAGGAGACCTTCGCCCGCAGTCTGGCGGAAACGGAAGGCGCGGAGGGGGAGCCCCTCATCATCCTCATGCACGAGGTGGTTCCGGAGACGGTGGATCTCATGCCCTGGCTGCTGGACCGCCTGATCCGGGACGGGTACGCCTTCGGGACCCTGGAGAACTTCCCGGCCTCCTGGACCTTCACCGAACGGGGATTTCTGGAGGAAGGGGACTGAATCCCGTTCATCCCTGCCCCCAGCCTGTTAATCACAGAGAAAGAGGTGCGCCATGTACAATATCCGTTCCGTATGCCCCACCGTCGCCGCCATGTTCGGCATCGCTCCCTTCACGGACGCCCCCGTCATGGAGGAGGTTCTTTCCATGCTGCCTGAACAACCGGCGGAGAATCGACGTACAGACAGGGTTCTGATGTACAACCCGGATGCCGTGGCCTGGTGGATCTTCGAGAAATACCGGGAGCTTCTGACACCCGCGCTGGAGATGGATCCTCTGGTGCTCCGGATGGGATCCGTCATGCCCTCCGTGACGCCGGTGTGCTTCGCGTCCATGTATTCCGGGCTGATGCCGCAGAATCACGGGATTCTCAGCTACACCAAGCCCGTGCTGACGGTGACCACGCTGTTTGACGCCATGATCGGGCGCGGTCTGAAGCCGGCCATCTGCTCCACCGGTACGGACAGCATCTCCATGATCTTCAGGAACCGGGACATGGACTACTTTATCTTCGACACGCCGGACGAGGTCAACGACAAGGTGGAGGAGCTGATCCGCGCGGACCGGCACGACCTGATCGTGGCCTACAACGGCAACTACGACAGCACAATGCACCGCTGCGGACCCGAGGGTGCGGAGTCCCTTGAGGCTCTGGCGTCGAACGCGGCATCCTGGCGGCGGCTCTGCGGGGCGGCGGAGGAGGCCTGGCGCGGGAAGAACTGGGCGTCCGCCTTCGCCACGGATCACGGCTGCCACAGGCTTCCCGACGGGCGCGGATCCCACGGTGAGGACATTCCCGAGGACATGAACGTAGTGCACATGTGGCGCTGCGGGAGGAGATAACAAAGGCGTTTAACCCTGGCAGACAGTTTCATAACAACATTTCCCCGCTGAATTCCGGATCGGACGAGCGGGGATTTTTGGCGTTCATGAGTTCTGCGGCGGGGCGGTGCAATCGAATGCCCTTGTTATCATTGAGCTGACGGAAGGGAGCGGCAGACTTCCCCGCTGAAGCAGCAAAAAACCGCCGGCCCATCGGATGGAGGAAACCATTCCAATGAACCGGCGGAAGAGAGGGATCCATTATTCGTTCCCGTTATGAGGGGCGTTTGTCAGATCGTGTTTCAGTCAGACAGCACGTCTCTCCGGGAAGAACATATGAGGTCTGTTCAGTGCTTCTTCTTCGTCAGAGCGAAGCCGCCGAGAGAAACGACAGCCGCGACAGCCGCGATGATGCCGAAGTCGAAGGTGTTGGGAGCTTCAGCCTTCTGATCAAGAGTCTGATCAACGTCGGCAGCAGCCTTGGCACCGGTCAGGACAACCTCGGAGATCTGAACGATATCATCGGTGGAGCCGGTGATGTCGATCTTCACGTAGCT
>CACWLT010000037.1 GCA_902761695.1 uncultured Ruminococcus sp. | reverse complement strand
TTCAGTTCAATACGCCGGTTACGAACGGCGAGTTTCTGGCGGATGACAGCGAAGAAGGCCAGATCAAGGAAGCTGTTACGGTTGACTCCGAAGCGCTTGCCAAGGCCTGGTGCGATGCCGTTCTCGCCGCAGCCTAATTAGAAAGGAACCAGAACAATGATTACCAGTATCAAACTCGAAGAGAAACAGATCCAGATCGGAGACAGAGTATACACGCTGCGTGTCAATCTGTCGGTCCTTGAACGAATCCAGGTGGTCTGCGGTGGCAAGATCAACGACCTTTTGAAGCGGAGCTTGTATGAAGGAAATGCGATCACCATGGCCGCAATGCTCAACGACTGGGCAGAGGATCAGGGATGGGAGCAGGACTGGACAGAAAAGAAGGTTAAGAAGCTCTTCTCCGCAAATATGATGAATATGCTGGATGTCACCGGCATGTTCTTCCGAGCCATGACGCCGGAGCCTTCAACCGAGACTCCGAAAACCGAAGAGGGAGAACCCGAAGATAATTCGGGAAACTGACAGACCGGGCGGATCAATCCTCGTCGATTGATTTCGCCCGGTATCTTTCCATATGGCTTTTCACGCTAAAAATGCCGGAGTCTCAGTTCTGGAGAACGATGAACCCGGCAAAACTGACGGCTCTGTATAACGCACAGTTCGGCGCCGGTGAGCGCCGGGAGCCGCCGCAGCGATTTTCATCCCCGCCAGCTCTCCCTCCACGCGGATCAGAGCGCCGCTGTCCTCCCGGAAGGTGCCGTACACCGTGGATTGTATTCCGACAGAAAGATTTCCGCCGGCCGTGGTCTTCTCCGGCTCCGGATCACCGGTTGATGCCTGCTCCGTGCCGGTATAGACATACTGCGCGTCGGGATTTCCGGGCAGGTCCCCGACGAGCGTCTCACTGTCCGGAACCCTCTGCCGCCAGACCAGGTCGTCGTTGGCGATGCCGCCGGAGAGATCGGGCATACCGGTCAGGTTTCCCCCGTTCCTGCCGCCACGCCACACCAGATCATCGTTGGCCAGGGGATTCCCTCCCCGGACCGCGCTCACCCGTCCAAACAGCCCGACGGATTCCTCCGCCGTCAGGGGCCGCACGATCACGGGGTAATCCAGATGGAACGACATGGCCGGGGCGGGCTCGGCGGACGGAAAGAACAGCGTCTCCCCCGTCTCCGTGGTGCAGGTGTATCCCGCCGGAGCGTTGATTTCCCCCGCCAGAAGGACCGCGCTCATACCGAAGGCCGCGACTACGACGGCAGCCGCAGCGGCGCGCATCCGCCGGGCCAAAATGCTTCCGACCGCTCCGGGCCGGGTCAGGCCGCCTCCGTTTTCATCCGTTTCCTCCGCCGCAGCCGTCACCCTCGCCCGCAGTCTTTCCGCCGCTTCCGGGCCGGGGCCGATGCCGTCCCAGAGGGTCCTCAGTCCGTCTTCCGTCTTCATATCAGTCACCCAGCCTTTCCCTCAGCAGCTTTCTCGCCTCGCTGAGCCAGTTCCGCACCGTGGAGGACGGTCTTTTCAGGAATCCGGCGATCTCCTCCGTGCGGTAGCCCTCGTAATAGTGCAGATACACCGCCGCCCGGTACCGCTCCGGAAGCGCCTCCACTGCGTCCCACAGCCGCCGCTTTTCCTCGTCCGCCTCTCCTCCCTCCGCGGCGGCGAATTCCTCTCTGTCCCCCGCCTCCGCTAAGGCCTCCAGGCTTTCGTTCTTTCTGGAAGCCCGCCGCAGCATGGACCGGCACACGTTGCAGGCCGTCCGGATCAGCCAAGCCTTCTCGTGCTCCTCGCTCTCAAACGCCGGAGAGGACCGAATCAGCGCGAGGAAGGTGTCCGCCGCCGCGTCTTCCGTATCCGCCGTGTTTTTCATGTATGTCCGGCACACACGCCAGACCGTGGGCATCTGCCGGTCGTAGACAGCCGCGATCTCCTCGGGCGTCCGGCTTGCTTTTCGGTTCATGTCCGCCGCCCCCTTTCATCAGGAATACGCCTGAGCGGTCCGGATTGTCGGGGAAACGCGCAATTTTCCGGCGCTGAAATGAAGATTATTTCGATCCGGGAAACTGATTTCCCCGCTCCTCCTGCGTGTCCCCGCAAAGAAAAGAGAGCCGTCGCAGCGGATGCGGCAGCTCTTTTTGTCTGTCTTTGAATCGAACCCAACCGGGTATGATTATCTCTTGGAGAACTGGGAAGCCCGACGAGCGGCCTTGAGACCGTACTTCTTTCTTTCCTTCATTCTCGGGTCTCTGGTGAGGAAGCCGGCCTTCTTGAGCAGAGGGCGGTAAGTTTCGTCAGCCAGCAGGAGAGCGCGGGCAACGCCGTGACGGATCGCGCCGGCCTGACCGGAGATGCCGCCGCCGTTGACGTTGGCCACGATGTCGTACTTGCCGGCGGTGTTCGTCACGCCGAAGGGCTGGTTGATGATGAGCTTCAGGGTCTCGAGCCCGAAGTATTCGTCAACGTCGCGGTTGTTGATGGTGATCTTGCCGGAGCCGGGATAGAGTCTGACGCGCGCGACGGAGCTCTTTCTTCTGCCGGTGCCGTAGAAATAAGGCTTAGCGCTGGTGTACATTATTCAATACCTGACCTTTCCTCAAATCTCGACTTCGTAGGGAACGGGCTTCTGAGCCTGCTGCTTGTGCTCGGAGCCGGCGTAGACCTTCAGACGGGTGATGGCCTTGTCGCCGATGGAGTTGTGGGGGAGCATACCCTTCACAGCCAGCTCCATCGCAAACTCGGGGCGGGTAGCCATGAGCTTCCGGTAGGAGGTCTCCTTGAGGCCGCCGATATAGCCGGAATGGGTGCGGTAGAACTTCTGGTCGAGCTTCTTGCCGGTCAGGACGGCCTTGTCCGCGTTGATGATGATGACGAACTCGCCGCAGTCAACGTGGGGGGTGAATTCCGGGCGATGCTTGCCGCGGAGAATGTTGGCGGCGGTGACGGCGGTCTTGCCGAGGGGCTTTCCGGCCGCGTCGAGGATATACCAGCCGCGTTCAACGGTTTCAGGCTTTGCCATGTATGTGGACATACTGATCATTCCTCCGATGAAATGGTTATAGAATCGAACGGTGATGATTATACCACAGCCCGGAAGGCTTGTCAACCCTCCGGGAGAAAATATTTCCGATTATTTTGATTTAGCTTAGAGAAAGCTCCGTTTTTCTGCTTTTTTCATGCAAATCGCCC
Source organism: uncultured Ruminococcus sp. (assembly GCA_902761695.1). Lineage (GTDB taxonomy): Bacteria > Bacillota > Clostridia > Oscillospirales > CAG-272 > UMGS1696. Next base: position 9,200 of record CACWLT010000037.1, on the reverse strand, counting down.
GATGCGCTCCGGCCGCGGCTTCTCATGTCAGGGCGGAAATCAGCTTCCAGGCGTTGATCCCGATGATGAGCAGGCCCACGGATGCCAAAAGGGGCTTGAGGGGCAGCTTCCGGCACAGCACCGCCGCGATGGGTGACGCCGCCACGCCCCCCGCCAGCAGACCCAGCACAGCGGGAAGGTAGTCCTTCAGTTCTCCGCCGATGGTGAGAAAGAACGCCGCGCTTTCCGCCAGGGTCACGAAAAACTCCGCCGCGTTGACGGAGCCGATGGTTTCCCGGATCTCGTGGTCCGAGGCCACCAGCGTGGAGGTCACCACGGGCCCCCATCCGCCGCCGCCCAGGGAATCGGAAAAACCGCCCACCAGCGCCAAGGGATACACGCCCGCCCCCACCTTCCGCGGCTCCCGCTCCTTTTTGGAGAAAATCTTGAGAAAAATCACGATCCCCATGACGATGAGGTAGGCGCTGATAACGGGGGAAATCACCCGGTCGTCCACGGAGGTCAGCACATAGGCCCCCAGAACGCCCCCGATCATGCCCGGGATCAGCAGCCGCAGGAACAGTCCCCGGTTGAAATTCTTCATCTTCACATGGGAAATCCCGGAGGCCAGGGTGGTGAACACCTCCGCCACATGGGTGCAGAAGGACGCCATAGCGGAGGGGATGCCCATGGCCCGCAGCAGGGTGGAGGAGGACACGCCGTAAGCCATGCCCAGGGTCCCGTCGATCATCTGCGCCGCGAACCCCGCCAGCAGCGTGATGAAAAAGATCTTCATAATACGGTTCTCCTTATGAATTTCATAAGTCATTACGTATTATAGCACGTGTCTCCGCCCGGGGCAAGCGCCGCAGGAGAACTCCCGCTCATTTATGTCGTTTCCCGTCATAATCCGGCGGGAAACGACTGCTTACATCCGGCCCGCGTTCAGCCCGCCCGGCTTCAGCTGGGTAAAATACGCCCGCATGGCCTCGTCCGGCTCGATCACCACGCCCACATACCGGTTCCCGTCGATGAACACCAGCCCGAGGGCATCATCCGGCCGGGGCGTCACCGTGTAGTCGTAGTAAATATACCCGTCCGCGGCGTAGTGGTCCCGGAGCATGGCCTTCGTCACGCCGTCCGCCTTGCTCCGCCGCAGGGGAACCGCAGCCGTCAGCTGCTCCAGCCCGAGAACGCATTCCATGGCCCCCGGCCTCGCCCCCTGAGAGCGGATCACGACGAAATCCAGCATCTCGGGCGGCAGGTCGGCTGCGTTCAGACGGACCCCTTCCGCATAGGCCGTCAATAGCCCGCTGTCCTCCGTCTCCCGCTTTGTCCGGATGATGTACTGGAAGGAGGTCATCTGATACCGCACCAGCACGAATACCGCCCCCACCACGCAGCCGATGGTCAGCAGATCGAACAGCCAGGAAATCACCCGGATCCCCGCCGCCTGGGCCGCATGGGGAACCGCGTAGAGAATCCCGCCGCCGATCAGCAGCGCCGCAATGATCATCCGCACGCCCCGTCCGTTCTTCTGTTCAGGCACACACCGCATATGATCCCTCCGATCTGCACTGTCTCCGTCCTGTTGCCTCCCGGATACAAAAAACACGGGGAAGTTTCCTTCCCCGCCGACCCTTGTTTTCGTCAGCCTGAAGCGGTCTGCCCGTTTCAGGCTGCCCGTCGGAATTACTCCGCGTCGTCAACCTTGACGATCTGCTTGCCGTTGTAGTAGCCGCAGGCCTTGCAGACTCTGTGGGAGAGCACGTACTCGCCGCAGTGGGAGCACTTCACCATAGTGGGCATATCGAGCTTCCAGTGGCTGGAGCGTCTCTTGTCTCTTCTCGCCTGGGATACTTTTCTTTTCGGAACTGCCATTTTTTCAGCCTCTTTCTACTTATTCAGTCTTCCTTCTTCTTGTCCAGAAGGGTCTGTAATACGGCGAACTGCGGGTTGATGTACTTCTCTTCCCGGCATTCGCATCCGCCGTCCCGCAGCTTTCTGCCGCATTTCGGGCAGAGTCCGGGACAGTCCGGTTCGCACAAATCGAAGGTCGGAACAGCCAGAGCCGCCTCCTCCACAATATCCGCGTCCGCGTCGACGTATCCTTCGTTCACATACAGAATGTCATCGGTGACGCCGTCCCATTCCCCGTCCTCCGTCAGATGGGAGAATTCCCTTTCCGTCTCGCGGCCCGTCAGGACCATGCGCTCCATGCGGAAGGAAAATTCCCGGCTGACCGGATCGAGGCAGCGGGCGCACCGGGTTTCGTAGGATACGGTGACGTCGGCCCGGAGCATCAGCGTGCCGAAGGAATCGACCGCTTCTCCCCGGACGCGGATCCCGTTTTCCGGAATCGTCACGTCGTCGGGCATGGCGGCGCAATCCCCCGTGACCTGCGTCGGGTCAAACGCGTAGTCAAAGGAGACGGCGGACCGCTTCCCGTTCAGGAGCTCCGACAGATCCAGCTTCATCCGAACCTCCGTGCGATTGATGGCGTGGTATGTTCTCTGCGATTACCGCAGGTAAGAGACAATGCTGCCTTATTTCATAGGTTTCCACACTAAGGGGTATTATACCGCGCCCACATCCCTTTGTCAAGGGGGTTCCGTCAGTTTTCCCACTCAAAATCGGAGGACATGACCCGGACCGCCTCCTTCGAGACGATCAGCATCCCTCCCCGGCACCGGGCGCGGCGGATGGTCTCCCCGTTTTCGCCCGTGTAAAGGCGGCACTCCCCGTCCTTCAGCGCCGTCACGAAGGGGATGTGCCCGGCCAGGATCGCCAGGTCTCCTCCGATGCCGCGCACCGACAGCTGAACGGCTTCTCCGTCGTAGCGGAGTCCGTCCGGCGCGGCGATCTGCACCTTGAACGCTTTCATGACGCTGTCCTCACTTGCCGGCCTTGGCCTTCTCAAAGGCTTCGTCGATGGATCCGATGAACAGGAACGCGCTTTCCGGCAGGGCGTCGCAGCGTCCCTCGATGATCTCCCGGAAGCCCCGGATGGTCTCCTTCAGCGGGATGTACTGCCCCGGGAAACCGTTAAAGGCCTCCGCCACGTGCAAAGCCTGGGACATGTAGCGCTGGACCTTCCGGGCACGGGAGACGGCCAGCTTGTCCTCCTCGGAGAGCTCGTCCATGCCCATGATGGCGATGATGTCCTGCAGCTCCTGATACCGCTGGAGAATGCGCTGTACCTCGCGGGCCACCCGGTAGTGCTCCTCGCCCACGATCTCCGGCGTCAGGATGCGGGAGGTGGACTCCAGCGGGTCGACGGCGGGATAGATGCCCAGTGACGCGATGGACCGGCTCAGGGCGGTGGTGGCGTCCAGATGGGCGAAGGTGGTGGAGGGAGCCGGGTCCGTGTAGTCGTCCGCCGGTACGTATACCGCCTGGATGGAGGTGATGGAACCCTTCTTGGTGGAGGTGATCCGCTCCTGCAGCTCGCCCATTTCCGTGGCCAGCGTCGGCTGATAACCCACGGCGGAGGGCATGCGTCCCAGAAGCGCGGACACCTCGGAACCGGCCTGAGTGAAGCGGAAGATATTGTCAATGAAGAGCAGCACGTCCTGCCCCTCCCGGTCGCGGAAGTACTCCGCAAGAGTAAGCCCCGCAAGCCCGACTCTCATTCTGGCTCCCGGAGGCTCGTTCATCTGCCCGTAGACCAGGGCGGTCTTGGAGAGGACGCCGGATTCCTTCATCTCGTTGTAAAGGTCGTTGCCCTCGCGGGACCGCTCTCCCACGCCGGTGAACACGGAATAGCCGCCGTGCTCCGTGGCAATGTTGTGGATCAGCTCCTGAATGAGGACGGTCTTGCCCACCCCGGCGCCGCCGAACAGGCCCACCTTGCCGCCCTTGGTGTAGGGGCAGATCAGGTCAACGACCTTGATGCCGGTCTCCAGGATCTCCGTGTTGACGGACTGCTCCTCGTAGGTGGGCGCGGGACGGTGGATCTCCCAGCGTTCCTTTGTTTCGGGCGCGGGCTTTTCATCCACGGGATCGCCCAGCACATTGAACATGCGCCCCAGGGTCTCAGGTCCCACGGGAACAGTGATGCCACGCCCCGTATCCACGGCCTCCGTGCCCCGCACCAGGCCGTCGGTGGAGCTCATGGCGATGCAGCGGGCCACGTTGTCCCCCATATGGGCCGAAACCTCCGCGACGAGGCGGCGGCCGTTCCAATTGACCTCGATGGCGTTCAGGATATCGGGCATCCTGCCGTCGTCAAACCGCACGTCTATGACGGGTCCGATGACCTGCGTCACGACGCCGACATGCTTTTGTTCCATAGCATTCTCCACGGAAAAGGAAGGAAACGCTTTGCGTTTCCGAATTTTATGACCCTGCGCGGGTCGGGCGGGCCCCCCTTGGCCGGAGAGCATAATCCTCACAGCTCACATCTGTATACAAAACTGATTGTTCATCTCAAATCCTCGCCTGAAGAATGCTCTGCATTCTTCGGGAGTTGCTCCGCAACTCCGGCGGACTACGTTGCGTCAGCCGAAACATGCGTGAAATTCCATCATAGATGATGAAATTTCACGGTTTTCTCGGGAGCCTCGAAAACAGTGATCGCAACGCGCATTTGGGGGTGCCGCGATGCAGACAATCTGAATCTGCATTCAGCTCCGCGGCTGTTTGTTTCCCTGTATCGGCCAGCTGCCTTATCAAGCGTTGGCGCCGGCGACGATTTCGGTGATTTCCTGGGTGATGGCGCTCTGGCGGGCCTGGTTGTATTTGAGGCTCAAATTTTCGAGCATCTCGTCCGCGTTCTTCGTCGCTGAATCCATGGCCGCGCGTCTGGCCGCCAGCTCGGAAGCGTAGGCCTCCGTCACAGAGGTGAACAGCACGCCGGAGATGTATTCCGGGATGATGGCTGCCAGCACCTCCTCCGCGCCGGGCTCGTATTCCACGACCCCGAAGGCGCCGGGCTTTCCCTTCTCCTCTTCTTCCCCGGGATCGCGGCGGTTCTCCGCCAGCACCTCCAAAGGGAGCAGATAGGTGATATCCGGCTTCTGGGACAGCATGGACACAAAGCGGGTGGAGATGAGGTTCACCGCCCCGATCTCGCACCGGTCGTACATATCCTTGACCATGTAGGCGATTTTCGCGGAATCCGCCGCCGTGAAGTGTTCCACCGACGTAAATTCCGCCGTCAGCACCTTCGCGGTCCGGCCGGATCCGTAATAGTCCGCCGCCCGCTTGCCCACGGGGATCAGAAGGTCCGTCGGCCGGATCATGGTCATGGCGGAGCGGAAGATGTTGTTGTTGTATCCCCCGGCCAGCCCCCGGTCCCCGGCGATGACGATATAGAGGGCGGGCAGCTCCCTTGCCCTCTGCTTGGCGTAGACGCTCTTTTCGGCCGAGAGATCGGCGAAGGCGTCCAGCATCACGTTCCGGTAGAACCGGGATTTCTCCATACGGGCCGTGGCCTTCCGGATCTTGGAGGACGCCACCAGCTCCATGGCCTTGGTGATGTGCCGGGTGGAATCCACGGAGCGGATCCGCGCCCGTATTGCCTTTGAATTGCCCGGCATAGCTTACATCTCCCCGCCCGCGCCGGAGGTTCCGTCGTCGTCGATCACGCCGTAGACCTCGGTCCGGAATTTCTTCGTAAACCGCTTCACCGCCGCGTCCAGGGCCGCCTTGTCCTCGTCGGGCAGCTGGCCGGTTTCGGCGATGCGCTTCATGAGCTCGTCCGCATTGTCGGCGAGGAAGACATAGAGCTCCTCCTCATACCGGCGCACATGCTCCACCTGCACGTCGTTCAGATAGCCGTTCACCACCGCGTAGATGATGCCGATCTGATACGCCACGGGAACGGGCTTGTTCTTGTCCTGCTTGAGAACCTCCACGATGCGCCGGCCCAGAGCCAGTCTGGCCTTGGTGTCCGCGTCCAGATCGGAGCCGAACTGCGCAAAAGCCTCCAGCTCCCGGAACTGGGAGTAAAGCAGGCGCAGGGAGGACGCCGTTTTCTTCATGGCCTTGATCTGCGCGGAGCCGCCCACGCGGGACACGGAAATACCCGGGTTCACCGCCGGAATGACGCCGGAGTGGAACAGCTCGGTCTCAAGGAAGATCTGCCCGTCGGTGATGGAAATGACATTGGTCGGAATGTAGGCCGAGACGTCGCCCGCCTGGGTCTCGATGATGGGCAGGGCCGTGATGGAGCCGCCGCCGTATTCGGGAGCCAGCCGCGCCGCCCGCTCCAGCAGACGGGAATGCAGGTAGAACACGTCGCCGGGATACGCCTCTCTTCCCGGAGGACGGCGGATCAGCAGGGACAGGGCACGATACGCCACCGCGTGCTTGGACAAATCGTCGTACACAATGAGGACGTCCTTTCCCTGCGCCATGAAGTACTCCGCGATGGCGCATCCGGAATAGGGGGCGATGTACTGCAGGGGAGCCGCTTCGGAAGCCGTCGCCGCCACGATGACGGTGTACCGGTCCGCGCCGTTCTTCCGGATGGTCTCGGCCACGTTGGCCACGGTCGCGTTCTTCTGTCCGATGGCCACGTAGACGCAGATGACGCCGGTGTCCTTCTGATTCAGGATGGTATCCAGGGCGATGGTGGTCTTGCCGGTCTGCCGGTCGCCGACGATGAGTTCTCTCTGTCCCCGTCCGATGGGGATCATGGAGTCGATGGCCTTGATGCCCGTCTGCAGCGGCACGGAAACGGATTTCCGCTTGATGATGCCGGGTGCCTCGGACTCGATGGGCCGGGTCTCTGTGCAGCCGGTGGGTCCCTTGCCGTCGATGGGCTGGCCGAGAGCGTTGACGATGCGCCCCACCATGCCGTCGCCCACGGGTACGGACACGACGCTTCCGGTGCGGTAGACCTTGGTGCCCTCCCGGATATGCTCGCTGTTGTCCAGCATAACGACGGCGACGGTCTGCTCCTCCAGGTTCATGGCCATGCCGTATTCGCCGCCCTCGAACCGCACCAGCTCGTTGGCCATGCAGTTGTCCAGGCCGAAGGCGCGCACAATGCCGTCGCCCGCGGTGATGACGGTGCCGGTTTCAGCCTCCGCGGCCTTGTTTTCGTAGTCCCGGATCTGCTTTTTGATGATGCTGCTGATCTCTTCAGGACGGATGTCCAGTCGAAGTGCCATAGCGTTCTCTCCGATAGGTGTTGTTGTCCGAACGCCTGCCACAGAGGGCGGACTGTTCAGAATAAGTTCAGATTCATTTTCCCGGCCGTACAACGATCCTCAGACCGTCGCTCCCGCCAGCTTTTCCGCGATATCGGAAAGACGGCGGCGGACCGTGTCGTCCAGCTGGCGGTTGTCGTAGAACAGGCGCATGCCTCCGATCAGGGCGGGATTGACGGCGTATTCCACCTCCACCCGACACCCGGTCCGGGAGCTGAGCCGCTCTTCCAGCCGCTCCTTCTGTTCCCCGGACAGCTCCACCGCGCTCTCGGCCTTTACCCGGAGCACGTGGTACGTCTCCCGCCAGAGGGATTCGTATTCCCCGAAGCAGGCCGGGATCTCGGCGGCCAGTCCCCGCTCCGTCATGAGGCAGACGAAGTTCAGAAGATAGGGGTGCACCCTGCCCTCCAGCGCCTCGCCCACCAGCCGGAGCCGCTCCGCTTTCGCGATCTCGGGATCGGACAAAAGCCGCCGGTAGTCCCGCGTCATGAGGGGGGAGAGCGCCCGGGTTTCCGAGAGGATCTCCTCGCTGATCCCGTCCTCCTCGGCCAGAGCGAACAGCCCCGCCGCGTATTCCCTGACGATGTCGTTCATGCCGTGCCTCGCTCTCACAGGTTATCGATGAACGAGTCGATGAGCTCACGGTGATCGTCTCCGTTCAGCTCACGTCCCACCACGTTTTCCGCAATCTGCACGGAAATGCCGGCGACCTCGTTCTTCAGCTCGTCCATGGCCTTCTTCTTCGCCTGTTCGATCTCCTCTTCCGCCCGCTTCACGGTTTCTGCGGCGCGGCGGTTGGCGTCGGCCAGGATCTCGTCGGACTGACGGTCTGCCCGCTGCGCTGCGGAACGGACGATGCCCTCCGCTTCCTCCACGGCCCCGGCCAGCTTTTCGCTGTACATGGCTTTGTCTTCCTCGGCTTTGGCGCGGGAATCCTCGGCCTCCCTGTACAGCTGATCCACCTGTCCCTGCCGCTCCGCCAGCATTTTCTGCACGGGCTTGAAAAGAAAGTGCTTCAGGATGAGGGTCAGAATCAGCAGATTCAGAACGGACGCGACGATATGCCAGACATCCAGCGATATAAGTTCAAGATATTCTCCGGACATGATGATTCATTCTCCTGGTCTGCCGTTTCCGGCGAAATCCGGCTTTTTCACACAGCGGACGGACAAAGGTCTGCCGGTCCGCGTCATTGTGATCACAGTCTTCTGATAAAGAGGGACGGTGCCAGAAGCATCAGAAGAAGACCGGTGACGAAGCCGTAGATACCGGTGGTTTCCGCGATGGCGCAGCCCATGATCATGGTGGAGGTGACCTGACCTCTGCACTCGGGCTGACGGCCGATAGCCTCGCAGGCCTTGCCGACCGCGTAGCCTTCGCCGATACCGGGGCCGATACCCGCGATCAGGGCGAGGCCCGCGCCGACGGCACATCCGGCCATGATGGTGGCCTTCGCGTTGAGCATGGCGGCGGTTTCAGAAACGGTTGTGGGATCCATGATGATTCTCCTTTACGGTTTAGGGATGAAATACTTTTTGCGTTATTCCGACTTCGCCGCGCTGCCGATATAGAGCATGGTCAGCATGGCGAAGATGAAGGCCTGCATGCAGGAGCTGAAGACGTCGAAGTAAATGGACAGGACCGCGGGGACGCCGACCTGCAGGAACGGGATCTTTCCGAGAAGCCCCGGCAGCCAGCCCAGAAGCAGGGTGGACAGGGAGGCCAGGGCGGCGTATACCAGCGTCGAGATGACCACGCCGGACACCACGTTGCCGAAGTGACGGAAGGTCATGGAAATGGGCGTGCCCAGCTCCGAAAGGATGTTGAAGGGAGTGAAGATCTTGATGGGCTCGGTGTAGCCCTTGAGATAGCCGAGGAAGCCGTTGGTCTTGATCTTGTAGAAGGTGATCAGGGAGAAGACCAGAATGGACCACCCGGCGATGGTGTTCAGGTCCGCCGTGGGGGGATACATGCCCAGAAGGGCCGTCAGGGAGGAGAAGGCGGAGAGGCCCAGGATGGCGCAGACGAAGGGAGCCCAGGGCAGGAATTTCTCCCCCATGTTCT
>CACWLT010000036.1 GCA_902761695.1 uncultured Ruminococcus sp. | reverse complement strand
CATCCGGCTTCGAAGGCCTCCATGGTGGGCTCGTAGTGATCGGAGGCGTACTCGTAGCCGCCGGTGGTGATGGAGCAGATGTCCGGCTTCATGGCGGCGAACATGTCGGTTGCCTTGGTGAAGTACGGGACGCCGAATTTCTCTCCGGCAGCCTTGGCCAGCTCGGGGACCCGGTCGCAGACGGCAACCAGCTCGGCCTTATCGGATTCGGTATAAGCGCGGGCATGACGGTGGCCGATATGACCCATGCCCACGACGACGGTTCTCTGCATGATGAAAAACCTCGGAATAATAAAGTGATGGCGTTATGGCGCACCCATTGGCGCAGCGCTGTGTTCCGCGCATTCACGGAACCGGCGGCGGAGTCTCATCGCTTCCGCAGAACGGATTCACAACGATCCGTTTGCCTCAGCCATAGCCGTGAGCAGCTTTCTTGTGGGGTCGGAGCCGTGTTCCCAGTACATGACGCCGGCGATGCCCTTTTCCCGGGCGTAGCGGACCTTTTCGGCCACGCTCTCCTCGTCGTCGAAGCTGAGGAACTCCTCCTTCTCCGGATTGTACAGCCAGCGGGCGTGGGCGACGTCGTCCCGGACGGTGATCCAGCCTTTGGACTCCGGCGCGTCGGGATCGGTCAGCTTTGAAATGGTGGCGTAGCCCGGTCCCCAGAAGCCGCTTTCCTTGTCCTCCGGATCGTAGCATTTCTCCCCGAAGCCCAGGTTGTCGGCAGCGGCGATGTGGGTCCAGCGGCGGGAATAGAAGGCCGCCCCGATGACCAGCTTCTCCGCGGGAACGCCGGCTTCGCGGAAAACCTTCACCGTGGAATCCACGCACATGTTGTGCACGTCGGGATGGCCGGTGGGGTAGAGGGCGGTGTGGTGGCAGGCGGGGGTCCAGGCTCCGGCCATGTCGTAGGTCATGAGGGAGACATAGTCGAGCAGCGGCACGATCTTCGGGATCTCAATGGCGTCGACCATGTACTGCCCGGCGCCGGCCGCGATGGTGAGCATCTTCTCCGGACCCAGGGCTTCTCTGAGGGAGGCAAGCAGTGCGGTGAAGTTCTCCCGGTCGGCGGGGTCGTGGTCGATGCCGGCGGAACCGATGGTGGGATATTCCCAGTCGATGTCGATGCCGTCCAGGCCCATGGCTTCCGCGGCCAGCATGCAGGAGGCGGTGAAGGCGGCGATGCCCTCCGGCGTCTTCGCCATGACGGAGAATCCGCCCGCGCCCCATCCGCCGACGGAGAGCAGGATCTTCAGCTCCGGCTTCACGGCCCGCAGGCGGTCGATTTCCGTTTTCGTTTCCTCGATGCGGGGGTACCACAGCAGCCCGTCCCGGATGGTCCCGAAGGCGATGTTGATCAGATCCAGCCGCGACGCGTCCTCCGCCGTCACAGCCCGCATCCCCCTCGCGTCCCCGGAGACGTATGCGCAGAGAAACATGGGAATCCCTCCTCTCTTTATCCGCGTCCCCCGGCAGACACGGAGCCCGCCGGGGAACACGCGGTTGATTTCGTCAGGCGTCCACGCCCATTTCCTTCAGCTTGTCCTGCAGCTTCTGCGCGGCTGCGGGATCGCCGATGTGGAGGTTGTCGTAGGCTTCCTGGGAGCTCTCGAAGGGCCTGCCGAAGCCGCTCCAGTCGAGGTTGGTGTAGATCGGGTCGGGATGACCCACCTCGGCCTCTCTCTTCTTGATGTGAGCTTCCATGCGGGCCTTGAGGAACTCTACCACGTCGGGATTCTCGTCTGCGATGTTGTGCAGCTCGCCCGGGTCGTCGATGAGGTTGTAGAGCTCTACCGGGGGCTTGAAGTGGAAGTCGGGCTCCAGGGCGACCATGAGCTTCCATTCCGGGGTTCTCCAGCCGTGCTTCCGCATCCAGGTGGCCTCGGTGATGTAGAACTCAGGCTCCTCGCGCACGCCCTCGCCGGTGATGGCGCCGGTCATGTCGCGGCCGTCGAACTTGATGCCGCAGTCGATGCCCGCGATGGAGAGAATCGTCGGCAGGATGTCCTTGGTCTGGGTGATGGTGTCCACGTGGCCCTCGTAGCCGAACTTGGAATACTTGAAGGCGAAGGGAACCACCAGCACGTTGTCGTAGATGGAGTGATGGTCGAAGTAGCAGTCGTGGTCGTAGAGGGTTTCGCCGTGGTCGGAGGTGAAGACCACGATGGTGTCGTCCTCCAGGCCCAGCTCCTTCAGGCGGGTCAGGATGTGGGAGATGCAGAGGTCCATGTAGGCCACGGAGGCGTCGTACTGGGCGATGATGTACTCGGCGTCGGTACAGCCCTCCGGGAACCAGGTCAGGAAGTAGTCGCGGAACGGCTTGAACTCGTAGACCGGCTTCAGGGACTTGTTGTTGGGATCGAATTCGTTGCCCTCATAGAACATGCGGGTGAAGGGCTCCTTGGTGTAGTAAGGGGAGTGGGGATCCATGTGGCGCATAAAGAGCAGCCAGGGCTGATCCTGCTTGGCCAGCCGCTCCAGCTCGGGGATGGCCACCTTGTTCATCTCCTCGGCCTTGTCGGGGTTCCAGTCGGGGTAGGTGATGTACTTGTCGCAGCCCCGGCAGGAGTGACCGCCGATGTAGGTGGAGGTGTAGCCGTAGTCCCGCAGGATCTCGGGCATCGTCCGCACGGCCTCCGTCAGCCCGCCCTTATGGCGCAGCGCGACGCAGTCGGTGGAGAAGCAGTCCATGCCGGTGACCATGGAGGCATAGCCGGGCGTGGTGGGGATGGAGGGGGAGTACATCTTGTCAAAGCAGATGCCGCCGTCCTCGATATAGGCGTCGATATGGGGCGTGGTGAGCCGCTTGTACCCGTAGAGGGACATATGGTCGCTCCGGAGGGAATCGATGCCGAAGAAGAGAATGTTCGGATATTTCTTAGCCATAAAAAACTCCTGTTAAGGTAGGAAACGCTTCGCGTTTCCATTTAATGTCCCTGCGCGGGACGGGCGGCACGAGGGACACCATCTCAGGCCGAAGGTGCCCCTCGTGCGGGTCCCCCTTGGCCGGGGAGCATAATCCTAATCGCTCATTTCTGTATCAAAAATCGATTGTACATCCCACATCCTCGCCTGAAGAATGCTCTGCATTCTTCGGGAGTTGCTCCGCAACTCCGGCGGACCACGTTGCGTCAGCTGAAACATGCGTGAAACTCCGTCGGAGACGTCTTTTCACGTGTTTCCCGCGCCGACGCAGTCGCGCAGGAGCCTCGGAAACAGCGATCGAAACGCGCATTGGGCAGGAGGGCTGGACTTTGAGGTTCGCTTTCCTATTCAAAGACAGACTTGAATCCGCGAGGCTGAATTATCTGTTCCGTCTTCTCACCATCGCGACCGTGTAATGGAAGCGCGTTTTGATTTCTGGATTAACTAACTTCCGAACCGGGCCCGCGCAATCGATGACGTCATGTTCCGCCGCGAAGCGTGGGTTACACGGTCGAGGATGTATAAAGGGTCGTACTGTCGCCTTATGCCATATGGCCAAGGGACCTCCCCGGGAGGGGCCGATTTGCTTGCAAATCAGTCGGCCATGAGATGGTCCCTCCCGGGTGCCCCGCGCACAGCGGATAATTCCGGAAACGCGCTGCGTTTCCTACCTTAATCCCGCCGACCGCAGTCGGCGTTCCCTTTTCCTTGAAGTTTAGGACAAACTTCACCCTCCTCCGCCGGAAGGGAAGGAATGCCCTCCCGCGCTTATTGAGAAGGTGCGGAAAGGGGCATGGGGCGTAGTCCCGGCTTCCTTATCTCGCGCCCAGCTGCTTCAGAATGGCGTTCATGTAGCCGTAGCTTTCGGCGGCGATGCGGGTGGCGTCGGTGATGGACTGATCGGGACCGATGACCTCCAGGCAGACGGGACCGTCATACTTCTGGTCCACCATGGCCTTGAAGTAGCCGACGAGGTCGATGTCGCCGCGTCCGCATGCCTGATCCGTGGGAGCTCCCGGGGAAGGACCGTCGCCCTTGCAGTCCCGGATATGGATGTGCTTCATGGCGGAGAGAACGGCGGGGAGCGCCACGGCCGGATTCTCACCCGCGCGGTGGATGTGGGAGGGGTCCATATCCACGCCGAAGGCCGGAGACTTGATGGTTTCCATCATGCGCAGGGTGGTGGGGGTGGAGTACACGCAGGCACCCACGTGAGCCTTCACGCACAGGGTGACGCCGAACTGCTCCGCGTCCTCCGCCAGCGCTTCGATCTCCTCCATCATGGGGGCCCAGGTGTCCTCGTTGTTCATCTGTCCGCCGGGGCCGATGTTGACGATCGGGATGCCGATTTCCGCGCAGGCCTCGAAGGCGGTGTGCAGTCTCTCCTTGTCGTGGGAGGCCACCTCCGTGGAGAGGAAGGGCAGCTCGAACTCCTGACTGATGGCGCGGAGCTCGTCCTTCTGGGCCTTCCAGTCGGAGAGGTTCAGGTGCTCGCACATGCCGCCGATGGCGGAGATTTCCACGCCGTCATAGCCGCACTTCTTGATTGCTTCCGCCGCTTCACGGAACGATACCGTTTTGAAGAGAACGGAATTGACGCCTAATTTGATCATAGCGCTTGTTCCTTTCTGTTGTGGTTTCTGAAAACGGCCGCGCGCTCCCCTTTGCAGGAAGCGTGTGCCGGATAGAACGGTGAAAAATCAGTTGATCCTCGAGATGAGATTCTGGAAGGCGGCGTCGTAGTAGTCCTCGGCGCGCTTCTTGATTTCGAGGCAGTTGTCCTTGTTGCAGTATTCCAGGATGAAGGGCTTTTTGTCCGCGTACCGGATATAGCAGGACATGAACTTGAGCCAGTCGATGTCCCCGTCGCCCACGTTCACGCCGTAGGTGGCGTTGATCTTCCGGTCCTTGCCGTGCATATAGTAAATATCGTGCTTCAGGTAGTAGAACATGCCCTCCTCGTCGGAGTTGGCCAGGAAATTGGCGGGATCCAGCATGGCGCCCAGCCGGACGTGGCTCTCCTCCTCCAGCTCCTCGATGAGGGTCTTGAGCCGCCGGGGGGAGGGGATGATATCCAGCACGCAGGCCTCCAGTGCCAGATGCACGCCGCATTTCTCCGCCTCCAGGCAGATCTGGCGGATGGTCTCCTTGATGTGCTGATAGTCGGTCTCGTAGGTGTCCGCGTTGACGCCGCGGCGGCCGGGGGTGAACCCGCATTCGCTGGCCAGATAGGGGATTCCCGCTTCCGCCGCGAACTCAATGTACCGCCGGGCGTATTCCACGGCTTCCTTCCGCTTCTCTTCCTCCGGGTTCCGCAGGTCGGTGAAGAGGCCGAGGGACGTGACCGCCACACCCCGTGACCGGAATTCCTCCGCGGCCGCCCGGACCCGCGCCGGAGTAAAACCCTCGAGGGAGCCGATGCCGTTGTAGGTCCAGCCCGGAAGGTCGGAATGGACGAAGCAGAGCTCGGTGCATTTGAATCCCCCGTCCGCCATGCGCTGCGCGGTGTCGGAAATCGTCAAGCCGTTGAAGGCGCGGGACGTGACGCCGATGTTGAGCATATCGGAACCTCCTGTGGGATTGGTTGAATTTGGCGATTATCATGGACACGCCATTCCGATTTCATTATAATATGACGAAAATGAATCGTCAAGGGGTTTTGGTAAACTTTCCGGAATAAAATGCCCCAATCGCGGAAAAAGTCAAATCAGCCGCGATCCGTGCAAGGGAAGTCCGGTGCGGCGGAGGCGCGGGATCCGGGGCTCTCCGGCGGCTGCGGACGGTTCGTTTCCGACGTCCGAGGCTGAGCCGGAGCGATCATGTCCGGATCGTCCCGTTGCGGACATAAGACAGTCTTCTGCAACAGGAGCAAAACGATTCGTTTGCATATAAAATGACTTGAAGGATCGGGAAATAACCCATTATATCAAAAAAATATAACCTGCAGCCCGGAAGAATGTGTGATTTCGTATTGACAAACCAAAAGTGTTAAGGTATAATGATAAAGACCAATCAACCGATAAACACAAAAAGGAGACATTTTATGGCCGTTGTCACCATTAAAGTGGATGAGGCTCTGAAAAACGGAGCCGCGGCCGTCCTGGACGAACTGGGGTTGGACCTGCCCACCGCCATTCGTATGTATCTGAAATCCGTCGTCCGTGAAAACGGCCTGCCCATCAACACGAAGCTCTCCGTCGCCCCCGCCGTCATTCCCGCCGCCAAGCTGGACGAGGAAGCGGAAGAGGCCCTGGAGGAGGACGACCTGATCGACGACGTGGCCGCTCCGGTTCCCGCCGAGGAGGAGCCCGCCGCCGAGCCCGAGGAGGAGCCCGCCGCCGAGCCCGAGGAAGAAGCCGCCCCCGTCCTGCCCGAGGAAGAGCCCGCTCCCGCCATTACCGTGGATTACGACACCCGTTCCGGCCGCAAGGCGGTTGCCGCCCTCTTCATCGACGCCATCTGCTCCGTTCCCGAAGGCATGCTCACCCGCTGGTCCGACATGGAAGAGGGACTCAGCGTGAAGTACGGCGTTGAGGTGAAGCGTCCCGCGTCCGTGCGCTGGCCTGCCGCGAAGGATGACGGCACCGAGATCCCCTACTGGCGCATCGTCGGCGAACGCGGCGCCGTCCGTGGGGACAAGATGATCGAACAGTCCGTCCAGGAAGAAAAGCTGAAGGCCGAGGGCCAGGAATTCGCCCCCTCCGGCCACGGCATCTTCACCGGCATCAAGGTGGACGGCTACAAGGACAAGCTGGTCAAGTGGTAATCGATTCATAACCGAAAAGTACGCTGCATCCGTCAATACGGCCTGCGGCGTACTTTTTTGCCCCCATCCTTTTCCGAACTTATCCTTCCTAATAAGTATCCCATACTATTTTTGCGCGGAAATTTCCTCTTTTCCTTTACGAAAGGGGAATTTTGTGCTATACTGTACCTATATATCATTCCGGAGGCGGAACTATGGGGCAGAAAAGCGGCGGCAGAAACAGCGGCGGAGGACGGCAGACCGGTCCCGTTCAGGAAAAGAGCCGGCAGGAGAAGCGGCAGACGGCCTATCTCTTCTCCTGCGCCGGGGGGATCCTGTGGGTGGTGCCCGCCGTCTCCTCCCTCTTCATCGGCATCATGACGGACGGCATGTCGGCGGGGTTCGTCTTAGCCATCGCCGCTCTGGTGCTGGGGATCCCGAACTCCCTCTTCGCCATGTCGGCCTACCGGAAAAAGACCGGCCGGGGCGCGGTGATCGCCCTTGACTGCGTCCTCGCGGCCCTGCACATCGCCTCCGCCGTCTTCATCAAGACCTGGTATGTGATCCTCTCCCCGGCTCTGGTCCTGCTTGTCGTCATGATCGCCGTGTCGGACGTGATCACGAACCACTGACGGCGGCTGCCCGTCAATCCAACTCAATCCGGAGTCCATTATGATCAAGATAACCGAATCACAGAACCGCGAGCCGGTCTTTCATCTGCAGGCGGGGGACGCCTCCTACATTTTCGCGGTATTCCACGGCTTTCTGCTCCACCTGTACTGCGGTCCGGCCATCTCGGACGACGACCCGGAGTACCTTCTGGTGCGGGTGAACCATGATTCCGTGGTGCCCCGTCCGGCGGATACCCCCGAGAGCTGGTTCTCTCCCGACATCGCGCCTCAGGAGTGCCCGGTGTGGGGAACCGGCGACTACCGCCCGTCCGCGTTGAAGCTGCGGTACGACGGCGGATGTGTCACCCCGGGATCCTCCGCCACCGCCCTCCGGTATGTCTCCCACGAGATCGTGAAGGGCAAGCCCGTCATAGACCGCCAGCCCGCCGTATACGCGGACGAAAACGAGGCCGACACCCTCATCGTCACGGCGCGGGATCCCTCGGCGGGGGTCACCGTGCGCCTGTACTATACCGCCATGCGGGATCTGCCCGTCTTCATCCGGCGGACGGCGGCGGAGAACACCTCCACGGCCCCGCTGACGGTGGAGCGGATCTTCTCCGCGTCCCTGGACTTCACGGGCTGGGGGGAGAGGGCGGAGCTGCTCCACCTCTGGGGCACCTGGGGCCGGGAGCGGCACATGGAGCGCACACCCCTCTGCCACGGTTCCGTCTCCGTATCCTCCCGCCGAGGCGCGTCTTCCCATCATCACAATCCCTTCGCCGCCCTGGTGTCTGAGAAAACCACGGAAACATACGGTCCGGCGGTGGGCCTGAGCCTGGTCTACTCCGGCAATTTCGAGATCGCGGCGGACACGGATCCCTTCGGCTCGGTGCGCTTTATGGCCGGGATCGAGCCCACGGATTTCGCCTGGAGGCTGGAGCCCGGGGAGACCTTCGTTTCTCCCGAGGCTGTGCTGTCCGTATCCGGGGAGGGGGTGGGCAAAATGTCCCGCGCCTTCCACCGGCTGTACCGGGAGCATCTTTGCCGGGGCGAATGGCGGGACCGGGAGCGGCCCATTCTGGTCAACAACTGGGAGGCCACCTACTTCCGCTTCGACAGCGACAAGCTGGCCGCCATCGCGAAGGACGCCGCCGACTGCGGGATCGAGATGCTGGTCATGGACGACGGCTGGTTCGGCGAGCGGAACGACGACCGCTCCTCCCTGGGGGACTTGTTTGTCAACGAGGAAAAGCTGCCCGGCGGCCTGAAGCCCCTGACGGAGCGGATCCGGGCCCTGGGACTGAAATTCGGCATCTGGTTCGAGCCGGAGATGATCTCCCCCCGCTCGAAGCTCTACGAGGCCCATCCGGACTGGGCGCTGGGAACGGCGGGAAGACCCCTGTCCGTCGCCCGGAGCCAGTACGTGCTGGACATGACCCGGGCGGACGTGCGGGACTGGCTGTTTGAAACGATCGCCGGGGTGCTGTCCTCGGCGGACATCGATTATGTCAAATGGGACTTCAACCGGAACCTGACGGAAGCCGCCTCCGCCGCCCTGCCTCCCGAAAGACAGGGGGAGATTCTGCACCGGTACGTGCTGGGCGTGTACGAGCTTCTGGACCGGATTACCGCCGCATTCCCCCATGTGCTCTTCGAGGGCTGCTCCTCGGGGGGAGGCCGGTTCGATCCCGCCATGCTGTATTATTTCCCCCAGTTCTGGACCTCCGACGACACGGACGCCATGGAGCGGCTGGACATCCAGCTGGGGACCTCCTTCGTCTATCCGGCCTCCGCCATGAGCTGCCATGTGTCCGCCTCCCCCAACCATCAGACGGGGCGGGAGACCTCCTTCGTCACAAGGGGCCACGTGGCCATGGGCGGCGCTTTCGGGTACGAGCTGGATCTGACGAAGCTCACCCCGGAGGAAAAGGACCTGATCCGGCGGCAGGTGGCGGAATACAAGCGTTTCGCCCCGCTCGTCACCCGGGGGGATCTCTACCGGCTGATCCTGCCCGGCGACACGATGAACGGAAGGGCCGGATGCTGCGCGGCGTGGATGTACGTTTCGCCGGATAAGACGGAAGCGCTCGTCACCTTCGTCGTGATCCGGACGACGGTTCACCCGGTGTACTTCCTGCGCCTGGAGGGCCTGGATCCCGCGGGACTGTATGAGGACGAGGCAAGCGGCGTCCGTTACCGGGGCGACACCCTCATGCGGGCTGGCCTGAACCTGACGAAAACCTGGCGCGACGGGGAGTCGGTGATGATCCATCTGCTCCGCGTCGGGTAAGATACAAAATTGGACTTATACAGATGATGAAAACACAGATCATACGCTCGAAGGATGCCGCCTGGCAGAAGCTCGAGGTGCTGAAAACCAACCGGAACAAGCGGTACCGGTATTTTGAATTCCTGGTGGAGGGCGTCCGCAACCTCAACGAGGCCCTGCGGTATGGATGGGCGTTTTCCTCCCTGATCTACCCGGCGGGAACGCCTCTCTCCGACTGGGCGAAGGACATGCTGAAAAAAGTGCCCACGGAGGTCAATCTGGAGCTGACCCCGGCCCTCATGCGGGAGCTCTCGGAGAAGGACGACACCTCGGAGCTCATGGCCGTGGTGAAGATGCGCCCGGACGATCTCTCAGCCATCCGTCCCCGGAACGGGGGAGCGCCGCTGGTGGCCCTCTTCGACCGGCCGTCCAACAAGGGGAACCTCGGCACCATTCTCCGGACCCTTGACGCCCTCGGCGCGGACGGCCTGATCCTGACGGGCCACGGGGTGGATCTCTACGACCCGGAAACCGTCGGCGCGTCCATGGGTTCCTTCTTCCGCATCCCCGCCGTCCGGGTCCCCCGCCACGACGACCTGAACGCCTATTTCGATTCCCTGCGGGCTGAATACGGCTCCCTGTCCGTACTCGGCACCACGGCTCACGCGGAAAAGCCTCTCTGGGCCTGCAGCCTGACCGGGCCGACGGTCTTCATGATCGGCTGCGAGACCGACGGGCTCTCCGAGGGGCTGCGGCCGTACTGCACCGAGCTTGTCACCATCCCCATGGACACGGAGTCCTCCGCGTCTTCCTTCAACGTGGCCTGCGCGGCGACCGTCATGTTCTATGAGGCCGTGCGCCAGAGAAGTCTGAACCTGAGAGGAGATCCGACGTGAATAACCGAATCGTGAACCTGATTTTCCCGATCATTCTGTTCGTCCTGCTCTGCGTCGCCGTCATCGCCGTGGCCACCGCCCCCCGCATGACGGAGAGCGGAGAAGCGGGATCGACCGAACGACAGACTGTGAACGGTCAGACCGATCCGCCCTCCGGTCCCCCCGAGGTGCCGCCGGAGCTTCTTCCGGAAAACAATGGATCCGAAACAGACCGCCCCGAAACGGATCCCCCGGAAACAAATCCGCCCGTGCAGGATCCGATCCCGGAAACGGAGCCGTCCCCGGAAACTGACGCCTCGGGAACAGTCTCGCCGGAAACCGACGCTCCGGAACCGGAGAACGGCGCGGACACACCGGATGCGGGTGACGTCGGAGAGGGACAGAGCGGCGCGGATGTTTCCGGCACGGCGGAAGAACAGGCCGACACGGAGAACCCCGGGGAAACGCCTCCGCCCTTCGACGTCCATCCCTTCTACGGCGATGACGAGGAGACCGAAGCCGACCCGCCCGCAGAGACCGATCCGGCTGAGGAACCCGATCCCGCCGCGGAGACGGAGCCCGGCGCAAAAGAGGACCCCGCCGAACCGGTATCCGATCCCGCTCCCGAACCGGCGCCCGCTTCCGGGGAGATCTCCGCGTCCCTTTCCGCCTTCTCCCCCCAGGTTCAGGCGCAGATCGCGTCCATGAGCACCCGGGAGCTGCTGACCCAGATGTTCATCGCCACCTACGACGGCTCCTGGGCCACGGCGGGCTACGCGGCGGACTACAACTTCGGCGGGTACATCACCTTTGCCGAGGACTATGTGAACGACACGCCGGAGTCCTTCCGCGAGGGGATTGACCGGGTCACGGCCGCCTCGAAGATCCCGCCCCTTTACGCCGTGGACGAGGAGGGCGGCACCGTCACCCGGGCCAGCAAGTACTCCCTGTACCGCCGCTATCCCTTCCTCTCTCCCCGGGAGGTCTATGAGAGCGGGGGACTGGAGCTGATCCGCGCCGACGCCGCCGAAAAGGCCGAGCTTCTGAAAAAGCTGGGCATCAACTACAATCTGGCTCCCGTGGCCGACATTTCCGTCAACACATGGGACTATATGTACAACCGCTCCCCCGGACAGGACGCCGAAACCACCGCCGCCATCGTGACCGCCATCGTGGAGGTCTTCAACGGGCGCGGGGTGGCCTCCACGGTGAAGCACTTCCCGGGCTACGGCGCGGTGTCCGACACCCATACGGCCATGGCCTGGGACGGGCGGACGGTGGAGGAGCTGGAGAGCTTCGACCTGATCCCCTTCCGGCGGGCCATGGAGGCGGGGGTGCCCTCCGTCATGGTGTCCCACATCATCACGGCCCTGGACCCGGAGCGCCCGGCCTCCGTCTCCGCGAAGGTGGTGGACTATATCCGGACGAACATGGGCTACGACGGCGTGCTCATCACCGACGACATGCACATGAACGGCATCCTGGACTTCTGTACCAGCGGAAACGGCTCCCTGGAGGCCATTCTGGCGGGCTACGACCTGATCTGCTGCACCAACTGGCCGGAGCAGTTCCCCGTGGTCTGGGCTGCTGTGGAGAACGGCTCCCTCACCCGGGACCGCCTGGAGCTCTCCGCCGCCCGCGTCCTCCGCATGAAGCAGAACCTGGGGATCTGGAATCCGTAAACAACGGATTTCCGCCGCACGGAATCAGCCGCGGGAGGGCATTCCTGTCCTCCCGGCGGAGGAGGATGAAGCTTGATCCAAACTTCATGGAAAAGAGAACGCCGACTGCGGTCCGCGGAGTAATGAAGCAAAGGCTTCGCCTTTGCGGATCCTATGCCCCTGCGCGGGGCGGGCGCCGGGGAGGGACCATCTCATGGCCGACTGATTTGCAAGCAAATCGGCCCCTCCCCGGGAGGTCCCTTGGCCGGAGAGCATAATCCTTGCCGCTCACATCAATATCGAAAATCGATTGGATATCCCATGTCCTCGCGCGGATCCCTT
The DNA here is from genome assembly GCA_902761695.1 of uncultured Ruminococcus sp. Classification (GTDB taxonomy): domain Bacteria; phylum Bacillota; class Clostridia; order Oscillospirales; family CAG-272; genus UMGS1696. The sequence continues at coordinate 47 of CACWLT010000036.1, read as the reverse complement.
GCTCCAGCTTAAACATGCGATGAACTCCGTCAGGGACGAAGTTCATC
>CACWLT010000035.1 GCA_902761695.1 uncultured Ruminococcus sp. | reverse complement strand
AGCTTGCCAGAATCCCCTTCACATCCAAAACGGATACCGGCGTCAAAAAATCCTCCTTCCTGCGCGGAACGCTGACCGTGGACGGGGAGCCGAAGGACACCTTCATCCGTCTGGACGGTTTCCATCACGGCTTCGTGGCGGTGAACGGCTTCAACCTGGGCCGGTACTACAACGACGCCGGTCCCCAGAAGACCCTCTACTGCCCCGCGCCCATGCTCAACTCCGGTGCCAACGAGATCATCGTCTTCGAGATGGATTCCTCCGACCGGAACGAGATCCTCTTCACCGACACCCCGGACCTGGGCTGAGCGGCGGAGAGAGTGTCCCGCGCATACCCTGATATAAACCGCATCGTGCCCCGGCTTCTCTTTATGAGAGGAACCGGAGCACGATGTTTTTATTCGCTTTTCTTTTTCCGCTTCAGGATCCGCCGGGTGTAGAGCATGTCCTCCAGGGCGAGGGTGCGCATCCGGGCAGCGGTTTCGGACAGGGCGGCCACAATGGCGTCCCGGTCCTCCATGACCCGCTTCGCGCAGTCCAGCACGTCGTAGGAAAGCAGCGGATTTTCCCGGAGGGTGAAGTCCGGGATCTGCACGATGGTCGGCTGTCCCAGCTCCTTCATCATGCCGTCCACCTTCGGATCGTAGGACAGAGCGATAACCGGCGTCCCGGCCGAGGAGGCCATGATCACCGCGTGAAGCCGCATCCCGATGACGAACCGCGCCCCTCCCAAAAATCCGATCAGCTCCGGCGCGGAAGATGGACGGTACAGCACCGCGGGGACCCCGGACCGTTTCAGCTCCGCCGCGGCCAGAGCGCAGATGGGCGTGTCCTGACTCCGCTGCATGGGGATGATGACCGGCGTCGCCCGCCACGTGACCCAAATCTCCCGCATGGCCGCCGCGATCTGCCCGGCCAGCTGACGGTCATCTTCCGTGAGCTCCGCCTTCCGCCCCCTCTTGGTCTTTCGGGGACAGGGACGGAGGGACACCGCGAAGTAGGCGCCGTCCAGTCCCAGCTCCTCCCGGATGTCCCGGATCCGTTCGGGGGACGCCGGGGGGATCAGGAAGGCCGGGTCGGCGGTGACGCGGATCTGCCGGGCGGGAACCCCCAGCGAAATCAGCTCCGAACGGGAATCCGCGTCCCGGACGGAAACGGCGGAGGCGTTCCGGATCACCTGAGCGGCGAATTCCCGGTTGCCTGTGTCCCGGATGGGGCCGATGCCGTTGGCGTAGATCACCGCCGCCGTGTTCTGCTTCTCCGCGTAGGCCAGAAGACCCGCATAGTATTTCAGGCTCCGGTGGGAGGTGGCGTCCTGGAGCAGACTGCCGCCGCCGGAGAGCAGCATGGAGGACCGCCGGATCTCCTTTGCCGCCCGGAAGAGATTGATCCGGTTGACGCAGCAGAGTCCCGTGCGGAGGCTGTCCTGCCGGGGACTGCGGGTCAGCGCCGCGATCTTCACCCCGGGGATCTGCTCCGCCGCCGTCTGGGCGATGATGTCGAGCAGGCTCTCGTCCCCCAGATTGCCGAAGCCGTAGTAGCCGCTGATGAGGATATCCGCCGGCGTCTTGGAAAGATGGAAGGGCGCGGGGGTGGCGAGGGTCTTTTGGTACATGGCCCGATAGTCGTCCGCCATCCGCCTCACCGTGTAGCGCTCCTCCACAAAGGCCCGGTTCCGCGCGCCCATCTCCCGCCGCTCCTCCTCGGAGAGGGTCAGGAGGGCCGTGATGTCCCGCAGCAGCGCGTTGCCGTCAGCAGGCTCGTATCCCCGGCAGCAGAAATTGGTGGAGATCGCCGCCTCCGTGACGCTTTCCCCGAAGACGCCCAGGGAGCCCTGGTTGCCGGCCAGGATCACGGGAACTCCCGCTGCCATGGCCTCCAGCGCCGACCGGGACACGCCGATGAAAACGTCCGCCGCCGCGCAGTATTCGTTGGTGTTGGAGACGCCGCCCGCCACATAGACGGTGTTCCGCTCCCCTCCGGTCTTCTCCCGGATGATCCGGTTGGCTTCCTCCGCCTTTTCTCGCAGCCGTTCCAGCTCGCCGCCGCTGCCCACGATGATCAGATCCGTGTCGGGGAAGAGCTCCGCCAGCCGGGGCGCGATTTCCACCAGCCGGAACGCGGGATCCGCCCTGTCCTTGTCCAGACGGCTCATGTATACGATCCGGCGGCGCGAGGGATCCAGGCCCAGGGCATCGAAAACCGGCTCCGGGGAGGTCTCCGGAGAAAACTTCACCGTGTCGATGCCGTTGATGGTGGTGTGGATCCTGTCCCGGGGAACGCCGTATTCCGTTACCAGATAGTCCGCGATGTCGCCGGATACCGCCATGACCCGCTCCCCCCACCGGGCGACCCGCCGCCAGAGGGGATTGACGGAGAAATTCAGGTGGGCCGTGGTGACAAAGCGGAACTTCCGCCCGTCCTTCAGCGAGACGCGGTCGTGCAGCAGCCCCGTGATGAAGGCCGGGATCCGGGCGTGGGCGTGGACAATGTCAAAATTGCCCTTCTCGATGAGGTCTTTCAGGCCGCGGTAGGACTGAAGAACCTCGGCGGGCCGCTTGGTGTGCAGGGGCAGGGTGACGCACCGGACGCCGGCAGACGCGGCTTCATCGGCATAGACCCCGCCGAAGGACGCCAGGGTCACGCTGTCCCCGCCTGCCCGCAGCTCCCGGCAGAGCTCCAGAATGTGGGTCTCCGCCCCGCCGATGTTCATGGACATGGTTACCATGAGGATGTTCATATTCAAATCCTTTGCTGTATGATGGAATTGAAGGAACAAAAGACGCGGTCTGCAACGCGGCGCGGAGGACTATTTCTTCCCCCTGTTTTTCCCGCCTCCGCCCCGGCGCTGGTTTCCGGGATCCGTCCGCTTGCCGGGCCTGCCGTTTCCGGATTTCGGCCGACCGCCGTCCCGTCCGGGTGTGCGTGTCCCGTTTTGTTTGTCATAGGGCTTTCCGGACCGGTCCCGTGGATTTCCGTTTCCGTTCCGGGGGGTTCCGCTGTCCTTCCCGTTCCGGTTTTCAGGCGAACCTGCCTGATTCCCGTGACCGCGTTTGCCGGACTGTCCCTCGTCCGCGGACCGTTTTTTCCCGGATTCCTCTTCCTTGACCGGAGGCCGGTGGATGCCCGGGGAACCGGACAGAAGCTCCTCCAGATCCTTTATCCATGGCCTCCCGGATCTTCCTCCGGTTTTCGGGCCGCCGCCACTGGAGCAGAGCCCGCTGCAGCTGCTTTTCGTGATAATCCGTGGCTGTGTAGACCTCCTTCCCCGTGAAGGGATCGAGGCCCGTATAGTACATGACGGTGGAGGCGGTGCCGGGGGTGGGATAGAAGTCCTGCACCTGCTCCGGATCCAGCCCGATGCGCTTGGTGTAGACCGCCAGCCGCGCCGCGTCGTCCATGGTGCACCCCGGATGGGAGGACATGAGGTAGGGCACCAGATACTGCTCCTTGCCGCATTCTGCCGAGAGCGCGAAGAACTTCTCCCGGAATTTGTCGTAAACCTCCACCGAGGGCTTGCCCATCATCCGCAAAGCGTTCGGCGCGCAGTGCTCCGGAGCCACCTTGAGCTGCCCGCTGACGTGATCCCGCACCAGCTTGCGGAAGAAGTCGTCCGAGGGATCCGCCATCATGTAGTCGAAGCGGATGCCCGAGCGGATGAAGACCTTCTTCACTCCGGGGATTTTCTCCAGCCTCTCCAGAAGCTCCACGTATTCCGTGTGGTCGGCCGTAAGATTGGGGCAGGGCTTCGGGAAGAGACAGCGCCTGTTCGGACAGATCCCGTGCTCCAGCTGCTTTTTGCAGGAGGGATTCCGGAAATTGGCGGTGGGGCCTCCCACGTCGTGGATGTACCCCTTGAAATCCGGCAGCGAGGCCAGAAGCTCCGCCTCCTCCACGCAGGATTCAACGCTGCGGGAGCGGACGGCCCGTCCCTGATGGAAGGCGATGGCGCAGAAATTACACCCGCCGAAGCAGCCCCGGTTGTGGGTGACGGAGAAGCGCACCTCCGCAATGGCCGGAACGCCCCCCATGCTCTCGTACATGGGATGCCAGGTGCGGCAGTAGGGCAGGGCGTAGACCGCGTCCAGCTCCTCCCTTTCCAGAGGCGGCTGGGGCGGATTGACCACCAGCATCTTGTCGTCGTAGTATTCGACGATGGCTTTGCCGTTTATGCTGTCGTTGTTCCGGTACTGGATTTTGAAGGCCTCCGCGTAGGCGCGCCTGTCGCTTTTCAGCTCCTCGTAGGTGTAGCCGTTGGGCAGCCCGTCCTCGTCGAAGCCCTCGGCGCAGGGAAAGGCGATCTTGTCCCCGGGCTTTGCCAGATAGGCAGTGCCCCGCACGTCCCGGATCTTCTTCACGGGGATCCCTTTGTCCAAAAGCTCCGCCAGCCGCACCACGGACCGCTCTCCCATGCCGTACATGAGGATGTCGGCCCGGGAGTCCACCAGAATGGAGCGGCGCACGTTGTCCCCCCAGTAGTCGTAGTGGGCGCAGCGGCGGAGGGACGCCTCCAGTCCCCCGATCAGGATGGGCACGTCTCCCCAGGCCTCCCGGATCCGGTTGCAGTAGACGATGGTGGCCCGGTCGGGTCGCAGTCCCGCTTTGCATCCCGGCGAATAGAAGTCCTCGGAACGGCGCTTCTTCGCGGCGGTGTAGTGGGCCACCATGGAGTCCACGTTCCCGGCGGACACCAGAAAGCCCAGCCGCGGCTTCCCGAATTTTTTAAAGGGCTCCGCGCTTCTCCAGTCCGGCTGGCACAGCATGGCGACGGTGAACCCGTGGGATTCCAGCACCCGGGAGATGATGGCCGCGCCGAAGGAGGGGTGATCCACGTAGGCGTCACCGTTGACGTAGACGAAATCGGGCGTCCCGTCCAGCTCCTCGGGCGATACCGGCAGAAACCGGTCGTTAACTTTCATGCTGACCTCCCGGAATGCTTTTTATATGCGACAGCAAACTTTACGCGGGTTTTCAGACGTGCAGCTGCCGGAACCCTTTCTCCGCATCGGTTTCAGGCATCGGATACCGATTCCGACAAGCTTTTGTTTGTTGACGTAATAATAATACAACAATATCATACCACATATCGTCCCGAATGTCAATAAACCGCGCCTTCCGCCCGGAGGGGGAAAAGACAAAAAAGGCCCGGAGGCCTTGATTGCGGACGCGGATTTACGGGATGTCCTCGATGACGGTCTCCGGCGGCGTGTCCAGCTGCCAGGGATTACGGACGATGAGCTTCAGCTGGCGCAGAGCGGAGGCGTAGTAGTAACCGTCGCAGATGCGCTCGTCCAGCACGAAGGTGAAATCCAGGTATCCCTTCTTTTTGATAGAGCCGTCGGCCTCGGGCTCGTAGACCCGCCGTTTCGCGCCGAAAGCGAAGAACACCGGGCAGGTGCCGAAGTCGTAGAGGTGGTGGTAAATGGGCGGGATGCCGAGAGAGCCCATGGAGGTGATGAAATAGGAGCAGTGGAAGGGGCTGACCCGGGCGATCAGCTTCGGCATGAGTCCGAAATAGTCCAGCGTCTTCATGGTCCATACGAAGAACTTGAAGAACAGGGCGGGGAAGTGGTTGATGAAGGCCGCCACGTTGTCGAAGTCCCCGCCGGGATCGTTCCGGTAGTTGACGATCTCCCGGTTCACCGCCTCGTAGACCTCCTGCATGGTGGCGTTCGGCGAAATCAGGGCCTTGACGCAGGTGTCGGGGGATTCGAGGGTCATCTCCTTCTTGATGGAGAGGGAGACCTCCACATGCTTTCTCGTCCAGACCCGCTGGCCCCGGATGAAGCGGTTCAGGGCGGGCCGCTGGGACACCAGGCGCACATAGGCCGCGATCATGACGTGCATCATGGAGATGTCGGTCATGCCCTCCGCCTTCTTCTCCTTGATGTACTGGTCCAGCTTGTCCACGTCAAAGGAGTCCCGGATAAAGTTCTGGGAGCCGGTGCGGTTTACCATGATGAAGGGCACCACCGCCGCCATGGGGGGGATGGTTTTGACCCGCCGGAATTCTTTTTCCTTCTTTTTTCTGGCCATATCTGTCTCCGGAAAGCGTATTGGGAATGGTTCCGTTTCCCGAACCGTTCCGCCTCCTATTATACCACGGCCGTACCCGATATGCAAGGGGAAAACGGATTATTCTTTCCCGCGTCCCCCGCTTCTCGCGTAAGCCGCCTCGTACATCCGCTCGAGCTGCTCCGTCATGGCCCGCGCCGTGAATTTCTCCCGGTAGAGCCGCCGCGCCCCGTCGGAGAGCCGCTTCAGAAGATCCGGATCGTTCATGATCTTCAGAATGGCGTCGGCCATGGCGTCCGCGTCCTTCTCCGGCACCAGCAGCCCGTTGACGCCCTCGGTGATCATGTAGGGATTGCCCCCGTAGGTGGTGGCCACTGCCGGAACGCCGACGCTCATGCCCTCGGACAGGGCCAGGGAGGAGGTCTCCGTGCCCCAGGAGCAGTTGAGGTTCAGATTCATGATGCCGTAATAAGGCGCCACATCGTCGCAGAAGCCCGTGAAAATCACCTGCCCCGCAATGCCGAGCTCCGCCGCCTGCTTCTCCAGCCGCTCCCGCTCCGTGCCCTCCCCCACGATGAGGAAGACCGTGCCGGGCCGGGCCTCAACGACGGTTTTGGCGGACTGGAGCAGATAGGCGTGTCCCTTGTAGTCCTCCAGCCGGGCCACAATGCCGCAGACAAAGTCCTCCCGGCCGATCCCCAGACGTTCCCGCAGCGCGTCGTTCTCCTCCGGGGAGGTCTCCCTGAGCGGCTCCACCCCGTTGATGATGACGGTGATCATGTTCGCCGGGACGCCTGTGTCCGTCAGGTTCTTCTTCGCCGCGTCCGCAACGGCTACAATGTCCGTGGACAGCACCCGGTTCATGAGGCCGTTGATCTGCTTCCCCGGGAAGGAGGTCAGCTTTTTCGACGGCTCGAAAGCGCAGTGCCGGGTGTAGAACCGGGCCGGAACGCCGCACTGCCAGGCCGCGACCCGGGCGGAGAGGGAGGAGTGGGTGTGGACGATGTCGGGCTGATAGTCCCGGATGATCCGGCGCAGCTCGCGCACCGCACGCCTGTCCCAGCTCTCGTCCCGGCCGTATTCCGTCTCGATCACATCGTATCCCTCGGCCCGGACGGCGGGGATCAGACGGGAATCCTTCGGCAGGACCACCGCCGAATCGAATCGCGTCCGATCGAAGTTGTGCAGGTAGTTCACCAGCAGCCGCCCCGCCCCCCCGATGTTGGAGTCCGTGAGCACGTTGAGGATCTTAATCATGGGTCACTCCCCCTTTCCCCGAAGTCTTTTTCCCGGCCAGCTTCTCCTTCACCGCCCCGACGAGCCCCCGCATCTCCCCGCTGCCGCAGAGCAATCCGCAGAGCCCGTATACGAGAACCCCCGCCGGGACCGAAACGGCAAATCCGGCAAGCCTTCCGAAGCCCGCCGCACCGAGCCGCCCGTATACAAACCATACCGCTGCCCCCATGACCAGCGCGGACAGCACGGATTTCACAATGTCCGCCCACCCCGCCGTCGTGGATGTGATCATGCGCTCCCGGCAGGCAAGGACGAAATTCACCCCCATGTTCACCCCGGCGGAGAGTGCGGTGACAAGGGCAATGGCGCTCACCCCGAACCGGTCCCCGAGAACGGCCCGCGCGGCGTAGAGAACGCCGCTGTTGAACGCCATGGAAATCACTGAGGCGAGCATGGGCAGCTTCGTCTTCTCGGCAGCGAAGAAGGCCTTGGTCAGCACCTCCCCGCAGGCGGAAAACAGCATTCCCACCGCGTACATGGACAGGGCCGCCGCCGTGAGCACCGTGTCCGAAGCCGTGAATTCGCCCCGCTCGTAGATCAGCCCCACGAAGGGCACGGAGAGAACGGCCACACCCGCCGCAATGGGCGCGATGATGAATACCAGCGTCCGGAGGGAGGTCCGCATCAGCCGGTCGCTCTCCTCCGCGTTTCCCGACGCCGCCGCCCGGGCGAAGTAGGGAAAGAGCAGATTCGTCGCCACAAAGGAGAAGAGCCCCACGATGATGAGGTATAACCGGTTGGCGTACCCCAGCGCGATGATGCCCCGCCCGTTTTCGATGCCGGAGGCCAGCCGCGTGTTGATGAGCGCGCAGACCGGCGTCGTCCAGGTGGCAATGAGGATGGGCACGGTGTTCTTCGCCGCCCGCCCGATCTCCGGGGTGTTCAGGGGCGCCGCCGGCCGGTACCGGAATCCCCGCTTCACCGCCGAGGGGATCTGCACCGCCGCCTGGGCGAACCACCCGATCAGCATGGCCGCAGAGAGCCCGTAGACCCCGAGTCGCCCGTTGAGGAACAGGAGGTATCCCACCATGATGAGATTGGATACCAGCGAAATTACCGCCGGGATGTTGTATTCCCCCTCGGACTGCAGAAAGCCCACGAAGGAGAAGGCCAGCCCCACGAAAATCACCATGGGGAACATGATCCTCGTCAGCCGCGCCGCCAGTGCAGCCGTGTCCGCCGCCAGATCCGGCGCCATGAACCGCACCAGCCACGGCGCGAAGATCTCCCCGAGAAGGGACAGCGCCGCCGTCACCAGAAGGATCAGGTTCACGTAGGACTGGCAGAAGGAGAGAGCTTCCTTTTTCCCCTTCTGTACCGCCAGCGCGTTGTATACCGGGATGAACGCCGCCGTCACCACCCCGCCCAGCACGAAGTCGAAGATCGTGACAGGCAGCCTGGACGCCGTCTCGTAGGCCACCCCCGCCGACGACGACCCGTAGGCCGAGGCCACCAGAATGTCCCGGTATAACCCCAGCGCCTTGGAGAAAAGGATGATGAACCCCATCAGCACGGCGGACCGCGCCAGGGATTTTTTTCCGTCGGACATGATGAGGCCTCCTTTCTTTATACCACCTGGAAGAGATAGAATTTCAGATAATCCGTCTCCGGAACGTTCCGCAGATAGGGGTGATCCGGCGCCGCGGCCCTCGCCTCGATCTGCCGGAGGGATACCCCCGCGTCGGAGGCCGCCTCGTCCAGCATCTTCTCAAACAGGGGCCGCGTCATGAAGTGGGAGCAGGACGCCGTCGCCAGATAGCCGCCCCGGGGCAGGAGGCGCATGGCCCGGTAGTTGATGTCCTTGTACCCCCGGAACGCGTCCTTCACCGTGGCGGAGGATTTCGTAAACGCCGGAGGATCCAGTATGATCATGTCATAGTCCGACCGCTTTTCGTTCAGCATGGCGGTCAGCAGTTCGAATACGTCCGCCGTGACAAAGTCCATTTTGTTGTCATCCGGGCCGATGCCGTTGAGGGCGGCGTTGCGCTTCGTCTGTTCGATGGCTGCGGCGGAGATGTCCACGGCGGTTACATGGGCGGCTCCTCCCCGGACGCAGTTGAGCGCGAAGGCCCCCGTATGGGTGAAGCAGTCCAGCACCCGCCGTCCGGAGGCGATTTTTGCCGCGGCCAGCCGGTTGTACTTCTGATCCAGGAAGAACCCGGTCTTCTGCCCCTCGAGAAAGTCCACGTCGTAGCGGATGCCGTTTTCCGTGATCTCGCAGTGCCCGTCCCCGTGCTCCGCCATGCCGTTCCAGAAGCCCTTTTCCCGCTCCATGCCCTCCTTCAGCCGCAGGTCCCCCTCGTTGCGGAGACAGACCGTGCCGATTTTCACCCCGTACTCCGGGAGAAATTCCACCAGAGCCGCAAGCACCGTGTCGAGTGCCTGGGACATGCCCAGGGAAAGGCACTCCACGGACAGCGTGTCCCCGAAGAGATCCACCGTCAGCCCGGGAAAGCGGTCGGCCTCCCCGTGGATGAGACGGCAGGCGGGAAAGTCCTCCCCCATCACTGTCCTCCGGTAGTCCAGGGCGTATTTCACCCGCCGCCGCCAGAAGTCCGCGTCAAAGCGGTCGTTGGCGTTTTCGGAGATCAGCCGGACGCGGATCTTCGAGTGTCCGTTGTAAAAGCCCGTCCCCAGGAACCGGTTCTTCCCGGAGTAAACGTGCACCAGCCCGCCGTCCTCCGGAAAACCGCTTTCCCCGGGGGATACGGGGGAGTCTCCGTTCAAGATCCGGACGACCTCCCCCTCAAATACCCACGGATGGCCGGTTTTCGCGTGCGCCTCCCCCTTGGGGGTGACGATGATTTTCGCAAGATTCAGCATGTCCGCAAATCAGCCCAGCTTCGCGATGGCGCTGAGAATGCCTTCGCGCTTTTCCTTGTTCTTCGCCAGCTTTTCCCGCTCGGCGTTGACCACCTTCTCCGGGGCGCGGCTCACGAAGCTCTCGTTGGCCAGCTTCCCCTCGGCCCGTGCGATCTCCCCGTCCACCTTCTCGAGATCGGCGGCCAGACGCTTTCTTTCGGCCTCAAAGTCGATGATGTCGGCCAGCGGGATGTGCACCGTGGCGGCGTCCGTGACGATGCGAACGGCCTGATCGTCCGCGTCGGCGTATTCGGTCACCACCTCGAGGGAGGAGGCGGAGGCCAGTCTCTCGAAGAAGGCGCCGGCGTCGGCAAAGGCTTCGGGGAACCGCGTCTCCACGATCACCTTGGCTTTCCGGGACGGTGGCACGTTCATCTCGTTGCGGCGGGTGCGGATGGCCCGGATGGCGTCGATGACCCGCCCGAGGTTCTCGCTCTCCGCCGGGAACACGAAGTCGGCGCGGTATTCCGGGAAGTCCTTCACCATGATGTTGCCCTCTTCGCCCGGCAGACCCTGATAGATTTCCTCCGTGATGAAGGGCATGAAGGGATGGAGCAGCTTCAGCGTCTCCCGCAGCACGTAGGCCAGCACGTTCTGGGCCACGGCCGACCGCTCGCCGCCTGCCGCCACGGAGGGCTTGGACAGCTCGATATACCAGTCGCAGTACACGTCCCAGACGAAATCGTAAATGGAGGACAGCGCCACCCCGATCTCGTACTTGTCCAGGTTGGCCGTGACGTTGGCGACGCACTCCTCAAACCTTGTGAGGATCCACTTGTCCTCGGGAGCCAGCGCGGCGGGATCCGGCACCTCGATCTTCTCGATGCTCAGGTTCATCATGACGAACCGTGCCGCGTTCCAGAGCTTGTTGGCGAAGTTCCGGGCCGCCTCGATCCTTTCGTCGGAGAAGCGCATGTCGTTTCCGGGGCTGTTGCCGGTGGCCAGAGCGAACCGGAGGGCGTCCGCGCCGTACTTGTCGATGATCTCCAGAGGATCGATGCCGTTGCCCAGGGACTTGGACATCTTCCGCCCCTGCGCGTCCCGCACCAGACCGTGGATCAGCACCGTGTCGAAGGGGATGCTGCCCGTGTAGTGCAGGGCGGAGAAGATCATCCGGGAGACCCAGAAGGTGATGATGTCGTAGCCCGTCACCAGGGTGTTGGTGGGATAGAAGTAGTCCAGGTCCTCGGTCTTGTCCGGCCATCCCATGGTGGAGAAGGGCCAGAGGGCGGAGGAGAACCAGGTGTCCAGGGTGTCGGGATCCTGCGTCATGTGTCCGCCGCAGTCGGGGCAGACGTCCACCGCCTCAGCCGACACCACGGTCTTGCCGCAGTTGTCGCAGTAGTACGCCGGGATCCGGTGGCCCCACCAGAGCTGACGGGAGATGCACCAGTCCTGGGTGTTCTCCATCCAGTGGAAATAGTTCTTGTCAAACCGCTCGGGAACGAACCGGATCCGCCCGTCCCGCACCGCCTCGATAGCGGGCTTGGCGAGAGGTTCCATGCGGACGAACCACTGCAGGCTCACCATGGGCTCGATGGTGGTGCCGCAGCGGTAGCAGGTGCCCACCTCGTGCTTCAGAGGCTCGATGCCGCAGAGGTATCCGCCCGCCTCCAGATCCTTCACGATGGCCTTTCTGGCCTCGTAGCGGTCCATGCCGGCGTACTTCGGATAGTTGTCCGTGATCTTCGCGTCCGGGGTCAGCATGACCTCCATGGGAAGTTTGCAGCGGCGGCCCACCTCGAAGTCGTTGGGGTCGTGGGCGGGGGTGATCTTCACGCAGCCCGTCCCCTTGTCCAGCTGTGCGTGCTCGTCGCCCACCACGGGGATCCGGCGGCCCACCAGAGGCAGCTCCAGATACTGGCCGATGAGGTGCTTGTACCGCTCGTCGTTCGGGTTGACGGCCACGGCGGTGTCGCCCAGCATGGTCTCCGGACGGGTGGTGGCGACTTCCAGATATCCGCCGCCGCCCACGAAGGGATAGCGGATGTGCCAGAAGTGGCCGTCCTGCTCCTCATAGTTCACCTCCGCGTTGGAGATGGAGGTCTTGCAGTGCGGGCACCAGTTGATGATGCGCTCGCCGCGGTAGATCAGCCCCTCGTCGTAGAGCTGCTGGAAGACCTTCCGCACGGCCCGGGAGCAGCCCTCGTCCAGGGTGAAGCGCTCGCGGGTCCAGTCGCAGGAGGAGCCCATTTTCTTCAGCTGCTCGATGATGCGGCCGCCGTATTTTTCACGCCAGTCCCAGGCTCGTTCCAGGAACTTTTCCCGGCCCAGGTCCTCCTTGGTGAGCCCTTCCTTGCGCATGGCCTCCACGATCTTGGCCTCCGTGGCGATGGACGCGTGGTCGGTGCCGGGGAGCCAGAGGGTGGAGAAGCCCTTCATGCGCTTGTAGCGGATCAGGATGTCCTGCAGGGTGTTGTCCAGGGCGTGGCCCATGTGGAGCTGCCCGGTGATGTTCGGCGGGGGAATGACGATGGAGTAATGGGGCTTTTTCTTGTCGATCTTCGGGGTGAACAGCCCCTTCTCGCACCATTCCTGATAGATGCGCCCCTCAAACGACGAGGGCGAATAGGTCTTCGGAAGTTCTTTTTTCATTTGTGTGATATCCTTTCGGAAATGATTGCCTGTTCAGTTTTTTGCCTGCGCGAAGGCGAGGATCCTTTCGTACACCGCCTCCGCGTCAAACCCGTATTCGTTCTCCACAGCGAAATCCGCGTAGACCCGCGACGGGACGCTGTACTGCCTTTCCCGGTACCGCGCGCAGCGGAGATAGTAGTCGGAGATGAACTCCACCGTCTGCCCCTTCGTCACCACGTTCCGGGCGATGCGCCGGGCGATCCGCGTCTCGATGGAGGCGTTCACCCAGATCCGCGCGTCGGCGAGGTCTCTGAGGGCCGGATGGCAGAACACCGTCACCCCCTCGAAGAGGATCACGTCCCAGTCCCCGGAATCCCGCGCCGCCATGAGATCCCGGAGCATAGCCCCGGCGTCGAAGGAGTCCGGATGGTTCCAGTCGGGGTATTCTTTCCCGTCCGAGGGGGAGATCATCCGGGGCAGGTCCTTTTTGAAGTATTTGTCCGAGGATACGGTGAGGACCCTTTTGCCCTCCCGCCCGAACCGGTCCGCAAGGGCCGCCGCCAGGGTCGATTTGCCCGAGCCGGACGCCCCCGCAATGGCAATGATCATATGCGCCTCCTGTCGTGAAGAAAAACAAAGCGCCCCATCCGAAGACAGGACGCATTTCTTGCGCGGTACCACCTGGATTTGCCCGGTAAAGGCAGAAAACCCCCGGACACACTCTTCTCCCATAACGCGGGAGCCGCGCCGGAGCTTACTGACGCCGATGACGGCGGTTCGTCTCCGGGGCTCGGGGAGCACTTCTTCCGCTGCGCGCCGCGGCGATCGCACCACCCGCCGCTCTCTGCCTGCCGCTTTTCGGAATACTCATTCCCGTCCCTGCCGTTTGCATATACGTGGTAAATTATAGCATATCCGCCGCGGGTTTGTCAAGAGGTTTTGGGAGCGGGCGGGGAAATAAGTGCCGGTGCGCGCCTCACCGTCCGTCCAGATAGTCGCAGGCGGCCAGGGCGGCCACGGCTCCATCGGCGGCGGCGGTGGTCACCTGACGGATCTTCTTCCGGCGGCAGTCCCCGGCGGCGAACAGCCCGGGCGTGGAGGTCATGCAGTCTTCCCCGGCGTCCGCGTATCCCCGCAGATCCAGAGGCGCCAGATCCGCGAAGGGACCGTTCTGAGGCTCAAGTCCCACCGCCAGAAAAACCATGTCCGCCCGTACCCGCTCCGTCAGTCCGTTGGCATGGCGCACCAGCACCCCCGTCAGCCCCGTGGCGGGATCCCCCTCGTAGGCCGTCACCAGGGAAGAGAAGAGGATGTCCACATTCTCCTTTTCCGTCAGCGCGTCGCAGAGCGGCTTCTCCCCCGTCAGGGAGGGCAGATTCTGAATCACCGTCACCTGTTCGCAGAGCTCCGAGAGCAGCAGCGCCTCCTGCAGCGCGGAGTTTCCCCCGCCCACCACCGCCACCGGACGGTCCTTGCAGAAGGCTCCGTCGCATACGGCACAGAAGGAGATGCCGTTGCCGATGAAGTCCTCTTCTCCCGGCAGCCCAAGGGTCCGGTGCTTCGTCCCGGCGGCCAGAATGACGGCCCGGCCCCGGTATTCCTCCCCCTCGGCGGACCGGGCGGTGAAGGAACCGTCCTCGTCCCGGGTCAGGGAAATCACGTCGGCGGATTCCAGCACCGCGCCCTGCGCCAGCGCCTGCTCCGTCAGCCGGTCGGCAAATTCCGTCCCCGTCACATGCTCGAAGCCGGGGATGTTCTCCACGGCCGGGGAGTTGGTGATCTGCCCGCCGAACGCGTTCTTTTCCAGTACCAGCGCGTCCTTTCCGGCCCGCCTGGCATAGACCGCCGCCGTCAGCCCCGCAGGCCCGCCCCCGATGATGAGTATGTCGTGGATCATGTCCGCATCCTCCCGATTTTTAGATTAGGAATCATTGCATTCATCCGTGTTTCCATAAAAAGGGCCGCCGCATCGATTCCCGGAGTAGGATCATGCAGCAGCCCTGCCTCAGTTCACGGTATACCGCTGTGTCCGTCTTACAGACTGAACCGCCTCTTGATGGCGGAGACGCCGACGAATTTTTCAAACGTGTCGCCGTCCCGGATCACCAGGGTGGGCGCCTGCCGGATGCCGTAGGTCTCGGTGGCCGCCGTGTCCTCGTCCGCGTAGATCTTCGTGTAGGCAATGCCGCCCTTGTCCAGCGCCGCGCAGGCTACCTTGCAGTTGGGGCAGGTGCGGGTGGCGAAGAGCAGATAACCCTCGTCCTTCTTTTCGGGGAAGATGGGCTCCGCGTCAATGGGCGTGGCGTCCGGATATTCGGCGGGAATGTCGGCAGCGGGCGCCGCAGCGGACTTTTCGGCTTCCGGCGCGGCGGCGGGCTTTTCGGAAACGGAGGCGCCCTCATGGAGCGGGCCTTTGTGGGTCAGATGGGACGCGCCCACGTCGTAGGTGACCCGGTCCTTGAATTCCTGCGCCTTGCCGTCGTTCCAGTTCTGCACGGGACGGTAGTAGCCCGTGATGCGGCTGTTGACCTCGGTGCGCTCGCCGCAGATGGGGCAGACGGGCTGCTCGCCGGCCAGATAGCCGTGATTCTTGCAGATGGAGTAGGTCGGGGAGAGGGTGTAATAGGGCAGCCGGTAGTTCTCCGCGATCTTGCGGACCAGATTCGCCGCGGATCTCCAGTCGGGGAGCTTCTCGCCCAGGAAGGCGTGGAACACGGTGCCGGAGGTATAGAGGGTCTGCAGCTCGTCCTGAATGTCCAGGGCGGAGAAGACGTCCTCGGTGTAGCCCACGGGCAGGTGGGATGAGTTGGTGTAGTAGGGGGTGTCGTCGCAGGACTTTGCGGCGGTGATGATGTCGGGATAGCGCTCCTTGTCGTGCTTGGCAAAGCGGTAGGCCGTGGATTCCGCCGGAGTGGCCTCCAGGTTGTAGAGGTCGCCGTACAGCTCCTGATAGTCGGAGAGGCGGTTCCGCATATGGTTCAGCACCTCGATGGTGAAGTCCTGGGTCTC
>CACWLT010000034.1 GCA_902761695.1 uncultured Ruminococcus sp. | reverse complement strand
CGCGGTAGTCATAGGTTTCACCCCCGAGCGTCCCAGTCCAGTCGCTGTAGCCAGTCCAGCGGAAGGAGTCCTTCGTATAGGGGGCGAGGTGCAGGGTGGTGGAACAGAATGCACCGTTTTCCCGGTACCAGCCGTTCCAGAACCTGCTGACATAGGAGGACAGAGAATTTTCCATCCAGCCGCCGGTGGAGGTAAGAACATCCTTCTTTTCGGCGGAAAGCGGCGTCCAGTCCCCATCGGGCAGTTCTGTGAGAGGAACAAAGGCGGCGGATGAGGGGATGTTTTCCTCCGGTTCATCCGTCCTGTCCGGTATCGCGTCCGTTTCCGGCACGGTCTGCGCCGTCGGTTCATCCGCAACGGTGTCAGCGGTCACGGGATCGGACACGCAGACGAGGATCACGGCCAGAACGAGAACGCCCGCCAGGACCGAGAGCCAGGTCTTCGGCTTTTTCCAGTCGAGGATGCGGCGGATGCGGGATTCCACGTCGCTCTCGCCGAAGGCCGGGGAGAGGGGATTTCGCATCTGTCCATCGGCGGCGAAGGACAGCAGGGACATGCTGTACGCCTTCGCGCTCCCCATCTCTCCGGAGAGCACCGCTTCGTCGCACCGCATTTCCATATCCCGGGACATGAGGAGGTAGGCCAGCCATACCAGCGGATTGAACCAGTGGAGGGCGAGGATCCCCCAGCCCGCCGCCTTCGAGAGATCGTCCCGGCAGCGGAGATGGTACCGCTCGTGGGCCAGCACATACCGGCGGCAGTCCCCCTCCAGACCGAAGGGGATATAGATCTTCGGGCGGATCAGGCCGAGGATGAAGGGCGAGCGCATCCGGTCGGATTCCCAGACGTTGTCCTCCCGCCAGACCGCGGTGTTCATCATCCGCCGGATCGCCAGCGTACTGACGACGCCGTAGAGCAGGACCGCCGCGATTCCCGCCAGCCAGACGACGGACAGCGGCGTGAGGATCCTTGTCCAGATCCCTGTTACACGGTCTAAAAAAGCCAACGATTCTTCGGAGGAATCCGGCAGGGGCTGATCGGGCGTTTCTTCGGCATTCCCGTCAGACTGTTCCACAGGCATGGAGACAGAAGCCGCGTTCCCGGCATGCGTCGGTGCGGGCGTGATGTCATCCCCGGACGGAATCGTCTGCGTCACAGGCGGGAACTCCGTCACAGGAGTGGGATTCTCCCACACCGGACCGGCGTCGGGCAGTTCGTTCGTCGGAGTCTGTTCCGCCGGACCACCCGCAGAAAGCGCGGGAGCCGGATCCATATTCCCGGGAGCGGGTGCGGTTTGTTCATCGTTCGGAACGGAAAGCGCGGGTTCGTGCGATATCGCCTCCCCGGGCATCCCGATGGGTTCGAGAGGATCCGACGCCGGAGAAGGCACGGCAAAATCGACCGGTTCGGATGGTTCTTCATACGAATCCGTACCATCCGGCAGGTCATCTGACCGGGCCCAGTCGTCATAGGGATCGATATTTTCCGACAGTGCCGCGGAGAGGTGCGAGACTTCCGAAGCCGCGTCCAGTCCCGGCAGGCGGAACAGGGACAGCGGGGAGGAAAAGCTCACCGGGCAGATCAGCCGGAACGCCACCGGGATCCACAGGAGATACGTGACCTTCTTCGGGACACGGCGCAGACAGGCACGCGCCAGTAGGACCGCCAGAATCACCGCGGATCCAGTCAGGCTCATCGACAGAACCGCAAGAAATAGTCCGGCCATTTCATTCCTCCCTGTGCTCGGCAATCAGGTTGATCAGCCGTTCTGTCTCCTCCCGGGACAATTTCTTTGATCCGAGAAAGGAGACGAGGAAATTCGGCAGGGAGCCCGCGAAGGTGTTCTCTACGACGCGCTCCGATTCCACCTTCCACACCTCTTCCCGGGAGACGAGGGAGGTCACGACGGCGTGGTCGTTTTGGGCGAACCCCTTATTGCACATCGTTTTCAGCATGGAGAAGGTCGTCGATTTCTTCCATTTCAGCTCCGCCGCGCACAGCGCCACCAGCTTCATCGAAGCCACGGGCTCGTTGTCCCACACCAGCGTCATGAAGCGGAATTCGCTTTCAAAAAGTCTTTTGTCATCCATTTTCGGATCCCTTTCATTGGGCGGTCGGTTCCGTCCGACCTTTTCTGCAGTGTATCACAACGACAGCGGTTTGTCAAGGGGGGATTGTAGATTTCTTTTCAAAATCGGAAGACGTTTCTCACTCTGGTTTTTTCTTTCGTGCAGATCATATCGATCAGCCTTGCAATGGGCTTCTGCTTCATACACGTTTTGCGTGTGAGGTTTGTGGTATGATTTTCAAAAGAATTCTGTGAACAATCTGTAAACTCAAAAAGCGGATGGGCTCAGAACGCGGACCCATCCGGATTCCCGTACGCATTTTTTCAATCCCGGGCACTCAAATGCCGCGGTGCCGGATGACGCGCCCTTTGCAGGTCATTCGTGCATCGACCGTTTACCCTCTCTCCGCCAACATAATCGACACCCGCGACTGGATCTTTTTCGCGCAGTCCTCCGCCGTACCGACACCCCCGAGGAACACGGAGATCTCCTCGTTCACGATGGCGGTGACATCTTCGTTAGCGGACAGGGCGAAGGGAATGCCGCAATGATTGTCCAGGATATCGCGGATCCGCCGCTCGTCCTCCTCTGTGAACTCCGTCAGGATGCCGGGTTCGGTCAGGGTGAGCGGAAACCAGGAATCCTTCAGGTCCCGGGAAGAGGTGCCGGAAAAGGTGAAGGCAAAGTCATAGAGATAGTATTCCCGGACCACCTTGTCAAACTCCGATACAAGTCCCGGGATGCTTTGCGCGCCGCTGATTGCGTCAGGCTCGAAGAGCGTTTCGAGCGCTTCCCACGCAAGTTCCGCCCGTTCGCTGTCCGCCGCGGTGATCAGATACACGGAATCCGCGCTGATCGCGGTGCCGCAGTCCCCGTTCGTGGGTTGTCCGATGAGCCGCCAGTCTTTGGTGCAGAAATCCAGCTCCATGCCGAGGAAGGACGCGGGCTCCGTCAATACCTTCTGTTTCAGAGCGATTTTTCCCTCATGATACAATTGATACCGCTCCGAAACATCGGCGTTCAGCCCTTCGATGGGCGGATGGGCGTCGTACTCCTCCCGGGTGGGCAGGGACGCGATATAGTTCAGATACCGGATAAACAGATCGGAATCGAAGGAAGCGGTTTTGCCGTCCTCCGAAAGGAAGCAGGCATACCCGCCGGGGCCCAGAAGCATATACGCTGCGGAGTTCCTTGTCAGCCCCTCCATGAGCAAGCGGTCAGAGGGCAGGTTTTCGGCAAAGTCCAGAAGCTCTTCCGCCGTCCACGAATCCCGCCCCGCGTACTTCCCGAGCAGCTCATCCGCGGAGACGACGGTCTGGATCCAGTAGGAGGGCGTCAGACCGAAGAGCCGTCCGTCCCCGTCGGTGAAGGTGCGCTTCACGCAGCCCATGAGGTTGTCCCGGTTCAATAGCCCTTCCCGCTCCGTGAGCGGGTTCAGATCGGCGAAGAGACCGCGCTTCACGATATAGGACAGGGCGGGGCCGGACTGAGAGGTGATGACAATATCCGGGCGGGCTCCCGTCGCCATCTCCGCCGCCAGCCGGTTTTCGCCGCCGAATACATCCTCGCCAGTCCGGTAATCCTCAACAATGATCCGAATGCCATCATGGGATTTGTTGAAGGACGTGATTTTCCCGGCCAGAGAGATTTCCGGCTGTCCGGTATGTACCAGCCGCAGGACCGTGACGGCGGACAGATCGACGTCCGGCGCTTTCCGGTAGATGGACGGCACCGCGGCGTTCTCTCCCCGGTCGGACATGAGGACCGCTTCGGGACCGTACACCGCAAGGATCGACGCCGAGTCCCGCGAAAGATCGGAGTTCATGAAATCGAGGATCAGCTCGTCGGAGACGCCCTTCGTGCCGGATTCGTCAAAGTCCGCGGCGTAGAGACCGTTGCCGCTCCGGTAATAGAAATCATGGCCGGGTCCGAAGAACAGCTCGTTCGCGCCCTCCGGCAGAGCGGACAGGGGAAGGGGATCGCCGAAGGACAGGATTTCCCGGTCCACGGGGCAAAGAACCCGTCCGTTCCCGAGCGATCCCATGACCCATATTCTCCCGTCCCCGCTGACCGCCATGCTGTCGATATAGTCCGGGGTCATGACGGAGAAGAATTTCTCGAGCTCCGGGGTCAGGACGACGACCTCCTGCCCGGACGCGAGATAGAGATACCCGTCGGCGTCCTCGGCCATTCTCTCCACGCGGAACCAGCCGAGCGTTTTGCTGCTTTCGAACAGAGTCCCCATGTCGCCGATTTCCGCCTGAACCTCCGCGCCGTCCGATCCGATCTTCCAGGACAGAAGCCGGAATGACTCCTGTCCCTTCTCGAAATCGAATCTGCTGACCGTCCCGAGAAGTCCGTCCTTTGTGAAGAGTCCGCAGGTGAGGGTTTCGTCTTTATCGAGAGGAAGTTGTGTCTCGTGAAGGACGGTCGCCGTGTTCGCCGTGACGATTTCGCTGACCGTTTCGCTCTGCCACATTCCGTTTTCATCCTCCCAACTCTTCCAGCAGGCCGCCAGATAGGTCAGCGTTCCGGCCTCCTCGTCGTACCGGGGGAGGATCTGGCTGTTGAGGGAATAGTTCTCGGGAATGGCAAAGCTCTCCGGCCGGAACACATGGGTCAAAACATCCGGCGGGTTTTCCGTCTTTCCGTTTATCGCTGTAACCGGCGGCGCGATGTTCGGGTCTTCACTCGGTTTCGTGCATCCGGCGAGAATGCCGAAAACCGTCGTGGCAACCATCAAAGTCAGCGCGATAAACCGGGTTGAGGTATCAGGTTTCCCGTTTTTTTCAGAAGCAGCACGGTCCGCTCTTTTATCTCCAGTCTTATTCATAACAAGATCTCCTTTTTCATTCAAAATATCGTCTCTTCGCGTACCGCACGATCTCCCCCGCCGCATCTTCGGCTGAGATTTCCCCGGCGAACATCTTATCGAGGATCGGGCGGATCACAGCCTCCGCGTCCTTATGGTCGAGAATTTCCAGCTTCTGTCCGGTCATGAGTTCGGAGGTCTTCGAGAGCAGGAAGCGGTCCTTCTCCGTGTAATCCATCCCGATCCGCTCCGTCATGCCGATCTGCGCCTCCATCGAGAGCGTTGTTTTGAAATACCGGTCGGGATCCTTCCCGTAAAGAGTGCGGTCGTTCGCTTCGTAGGTATAGTCGTCCGAAGAGAGCATTTCGAGGTATTTGACCGCCAGCGACGGATTGGCCGCGTTCCGGTACGCCCACACAAAACTCTCGAGCGGACAGATCCGTTCTCCGTCGACAAGCGGAAGGGGAAGGGCTTTTTCGACCTCCACCGGTGCAAACTCCCTTTCCACAGCAGGGATATGCAGGCGGTTTTCCAAAAGATAGGTCGTGTAGCCATCAAACGGACGGATCACTCCGCAGGCCGAGTATTCGGCGAGCTTCCGGGCGGCGGAGACAAAAGCGTCCTCGTCCAGCCGTCCCTTCTCCAAGCCGCTCTGGATCAGGGCTTCGAAGATCCACGACAGATAGAAATCCTCCGTCAGAGCGGTCCCGCCGTTCACAAGCGGCTTCGCCTCCTCGCAGAGTTCCCAGAAGTCCTCCAGTGTCCAGCCGAGATCCGGCACGGGAAGACCGCTGTCCATGTATGCCGGGGTCACGACAAAGCCCTTTGTCTGAAAGCGGAACGGGATCCCGATGAGGTGCCCGTCCCAGGTCATGTACTCCTTTACGCCGTCGGCAAAGTTTGCGGTATTCTTCACGATCCCCTCCTGCTCTTCGAGGGGCAGATAGAGCCCGTAGCGCAGGATCGCGTAAAACAGGTCCCCTTCATCGCATTTGTCCTGATGGATCACGTCGAACTCCGCGTCCCCGGCGAGAAGATTCAGGCGCAGGTATTCCGTGAACCGGGAGGCGGAAACCCCTTTCGCGTCCACACGGCAGTTCTCCCGCTCTTCAAACTCCATAAAGGCGGCCTGCACGTCTCCGATTTTCGGATACCCGTCAAGGTCCTTGTTCAGACGCGCGGGATAGAGGACCGTCAACCGCTCGGACGGGAGAACCGGCTCCGAGGAGAACAGTTGAACCGCATGATGCGCCGTATCGACAAGCGCAAGTCCCCGCTCGTCATAGAATACGGAATCTGTCTCGAAACAGACGGATTCGGTCTCAAGGAGAGCGCAGATTTCGTGATAGAGAAACTCCGGCCGGATGTTTTTGACCGTCCGGGCGGAACCGTCCGTTTCGTCCAGCCTGAAAAACTGGTACGCGGGAACAAACTGCTGAAATCCGTACACGCTGCCCCCGTAAACCGTATAACAGCCGTTGTCGTAGTACTGTGCCTTCTCGCTCAGCTTCCCCGAACCGGGATCGAAATTCAGGCGGAGAAGGGTGTCCGGAAGATCGTATGCCCTTGCGATCAGCGTGAAGCGTCCGTTTTCCGCCGCGATGCCTTCAATATCGGCCAGAGAATATGCTTCCACGGGGAGGACCTTTACCGCCCCGGTTTCCGGATCCCATGTCATAAGCACGCCGCGGTAAACGGCCTGCATCCCGGTTCCGTAGACATGGATTGCTCCCAGCAGAACGAAATCACTGTTTTTGCACACGGAAAACCGGTTGTATGTCGCGGAGGGGTCGTATAAGGCGTTTTCTGTCTCCCCGACGCTGTTTCCGGCTTCGTCAAGGAGCAGCAGACGGTCGCGGTACGCAAGGACGAATCCGTTCCCGTCCGCATACAGAGCTTCCGGCGTTTCCGCGAGATCGAGCACGGCGGCCTCCCGGAAAACCAGCTCTTCGGATGCTTCACGGGGATAGCTCCCGATCTGTCCGGTTTCGGTGTTGTAGCAGTACACCCGGTCTCCGACGACCTGAACGAATGCGTCGTTTTCCCCGAGCTTCATCATGCCCGCGGGGAAGAGAGTTTCGAGGTGCTGCTCTTCCACTCCGGCCGACCCGAAGATCCCGGAACTGCCGTCGGGATGATGAAGCGGGGGAGGAACATTCAGATTTTCCCACGTCCGGCATCCGGCAAGAGCGGACATGAACAGAAGAGCGGCAAGGATACAGGAGAGGATCCGGGTGAAGAATTTTCCTTGTTTCATGTACAGCTCCTTTATGCAGGTCTGTCGAGGTTATTCAAAATATTTTCGTTTCGCGTACTGTACGATTTCCTTTGCCGCGTCCTCCGGTGAGATCTCTCCCGCGAACATCCTGTCGAGAAGCGGGCGGATCACCGCTTCCGCGTCTGCGTGATCGAGGATTTCCAGCTTCATATCGGTTATGAGCTCGGAGGTTTTGCCGAGCATGAGAAGATCCTTCTCCGACAGATCCGCTTTGATCCTTACGTTTGTGCCGACAACATCCTCCCAGAGCGTGATGATCCTGAAATACCGGTCGGGATCCTTCCCAAAACAGGTCCTGCCTTCCAGATTGTAAATATAATCCTCCGAGGAGATCATTTCCAGATACCGGATGGCGAGCGTCGGATTTTCCGCGTTCCGGTACGCCCAGACAAAGCTCTCGAGCGGGCAGATCCGTTCTCCGTCAATAAGTGGCATGGGGAGAGCCTTTTTCACCTCGACCTGTGCGTAATCCCTCGGACAGGCGGGGATGCGTACGCGGTTCTCCAGAAGATACACGGTATTCACTTCAAACGGACGGAACAGACCGGCGTCATCATACAGGAGCAGTTTTTCGAGGGCGGAGAGGATCGCGTCCTCGTCCAGGCGTCCTTTCTCGACCCCGCTCTGGATCAGGGCCTCCATGAACAGATACAGAGTGTCGGTTTCGGTCAGAGCGGTCCGGCTGTCGACAAGCGGTTTCGCCTCCTCACAGATCTCCCAGAAATCCTCCAGCGTCCAGCCGGTGTCCGGCACGGGAAGCCCCGCGTCGAGATAGGCCTCTGTGATGACGAATCCTCTCGTTTCAAAGCGGAACGGGATCCCGATGAGATGTCCGTCCCAGGTCATGTACTCCTTCACGCCGTCGGCGAAGTTTTCGTAGTTGCCGAGGATCCCTTTTTCTTCTTCGAGGGGCAGATAAAAGCCGTTTTGCAGGATCGTGAAGAGCAAGTCCCCCCGGTCGCATTTGTCCGCTTGGACCACGTCGAAATCCGCGTCCCCGGCGAGAAGGGTCTGACGAAGATGCTCCGAAAACCGCAGGGAGGACACCCCTTTCGCGGCAATACGGGCGTTTTCACGTTCCTCAAAATCCGCGAAGGCTGCCTGCACATCCCCGACCTGCGGGAACCCCTCCCAGTCGGCACTCTGGTGGACGGGGTACAGGACGCGCAGGGTATCCCCGGACAGCGCCGGCGAGACGGACAGCAGCAGAAGAATGCGCTGTATCGGATCCGCCACGGCGAGTCCCCTGTCGTCATAAAAGATCGTGTGCGTACTGAAAGGCGTGGCCGTCAGATCGTGTACCATACCGACCGCGTCAGCCAGAAAGCCCGGGCGGATATTTTTGAGCTTCTCCTCGGAGCCGTCCTCATTCACCCGGAAAAACCGATAGAAGGAAAGGGGATCCGCCCGGAATCCGTACATACTTCCGTCGTACCATGTATAGCTGCCGTTGTCATAAAACCGCGCCCGCTCGGTCAGGGCCCCCGATCCGGGATCGAGCTCGAGTTCCAGGAGGGTGCTCGGCGGATCGTAAAGCCTTGCGAGGATCAGGAACCGTCCGTTTTCCGAGGCGATATGCACAAAATCCGCGGGAGCGCATTCCGTTTCCTTCACCGCGCCCGTTTGCGGATCCCACGTCAGGAACGCGCTATGGTAAGCAGCCTCCAGCCCCTGACCATATACGCGGAGCACCCCGAGCAGAACGGAATCGTCGTTCTTGCAGACGGTAAATCTGTTGTACGTCGCCGAGGGGTCGTATAAGATGTTTTCCGTCTCCCCGATGCTGTTTCCGGCCCCGTCGAGAAGGAGGAGCCGATCGCGGTACACAAGGGCGAATCCGTTCCCGTCCGCGGCCATCGCTTCCGGCGTTTCCGCGGGATCGAGCACGGCGGCCTCCCGGAAAACCGGTTCCTCGGACGCCTCCCGTGGATAGCTCCCGAGCTGCCCGGTCTCGGTGTTATAGCAGTACACCCGGCTCCCGACGACCTGAATGAACGCGTCGTTGTCCCCGAGCTTCATGACGCCGTAATCCGTGTCACGCCATGTGAAGAATACTCTGACAATGGCCTCCCGGACGGGCGGGATCGCCATTCCGAGCAAGGCAAAGGCTGTGAGGGCCACAAGGATCCCGATGCCGATCTTGCCGAACGTGCCGCGTGTCTTTGCCCTGCCTGAAAGGATCCTCTCCATCCTTTCGCCGCACCTCCGGCTGACCGGCTGAATCTCCCCCGCGGAAGTCATGGCTTCCCAGTCCTCGAGGATCACTTCCCGGATTGCAATCGTGAGAAGCGCGTCCAGTCTGTCCGTCTTATTCATGTTCTTCCGCCTCCCATTTGATTCTGACCGCCTTCCGCGCGCGAGCGAGACGCTGCTGGACGATGTGCTTTGTGATATGAAGCTCCTTTGCGATCTCTCCGTCCGTCATTTCCTCGTTCAGCTTCATTTCGAGAACTTCCCTGAGAGCAGGGGACAGGGAACGGAAAATCGCTTTCATGCGGCGGATGTTCTCTTCGGAGATCAAAAGATCCTCGGGGGACGGATCCATGATCAGCGCGAAGGAATCCTTCTCTTCGTCCGGAATAAACTCCGCGTCGGACGAGATAACAGAGACCTTTTTCCGCCTGCGGTGCGCGTCCATACAGAGGTTGCGGACGATGCGGAACAAGAGTCCCTTCATCTGCGCTTCCGTCCGGCTCCCGTACCGCTCATAATGGGTCATCAGCTGCGCGAACGCCTCGCTGACGATATCCTCCGCCTCGTCCGCCGCCTGACTGACAGAAGGTCCCAGTTCTTTCCGGGCATACCGAACAAGAGCGGAACCGTTATCCTGCCACAGGATACGGACCCGGCTCTGTTCGTCGTCGGAAAGGGTCATCAGCAGAAGTACAAACATGGCTGGCCGTCCATCGTTTTTTTCTTCATTGTAGCATACTGGCTTTTGCCCCGCAAGAGCCTTCTGCTTATAAGACGTTTGAGGGGCGGGATTACTCCATGGGTTTGGAAAATAATTTTGTGAAGTTTTTGTAAACGGAAAGAGGATGGGCTCACAGCGCGAACCCATCCGTAATCCCGACCAGCCGGGTGTTGTCCCTCTTGACATAGTACATCTCCGTGATCTCCGACGTGGAGTGCCCAAGCAGGTCCGCGACCTGCTTCGGCGAGAGGCAGAGGAGTGACCCATCGGGCTGTTTGACGCCGTTTACCAGACGACTGGCGAATGTGTGCCTGAATGAGTGAGCGCCTTTCTGTTCGATCCCGGCGTTCTTCAGGATCTTGTAATACCTCTTGCGGAAGTTGACCGGGCGTGTGTACTTTCCCTGCTGATCACAGACGAGCGGGGTGTCCTCGCCGAAGTAGAACTCGCTCCGCAAATCTTTGATCGCTTCGATGGCGGTGTCGTTGAGCGGGACATCCCGCTTGCTCGTCGCGCTCTTGAGCTTGCCGACTTTGACCTCGCGTCCGCTGTCGATCTCCGTACCGTCGCGGCGGTAGACCTCCTTCACACCTCGCTGTACATGAAGCACGCGATTGTCCAGATCGACGTCGCTGTTCAGGAGACCGAGGAGTTCGCCTGTGCGCAGTCCGGTGTTGAGCAGGAGCGTGAATGCACTTGCCTGCATGTACTTCCGCTCACCGTTGCCGTAGAGCGTGAACGCTTCTGCCTTGAATTTGTCAAGCTCCTCGTCCGTGAAGACTGTGACGGTCTCGCAGGTGGGGAGATTCTCTTTGTCCTGTGCGGCAAGGAAGTTCGCTTTCTTCATCATCGGCGCGGCGGTCATGGGGTTGCGTCTGATCAGCTCCCGCTCCGTCAGGCTTTTGTAGTATTCGTTCAGGAGATTGTGGACCTTCTTCACGGTCGTGTATGCGTATCCGTCGTTCATCATTTGGTTCAGCAGGCTCTTGATGTCGGCGGCGGTGATGTCTTCGACGAGCTTGTCGCCGAGGGCAGGGTAGATCTGATTCCGCGCTGTGCATTCGTACCGGTCGTAGGTCGTGCGTTCGATGCTCGGCATCTTGAAGACCTCGAGCCATCGCTGCATACTCTTTTGGAGCGGGCATCTGAGTTCGTCACTCTGAATTTGATCGTCGTAGAAGTGTTCGGTGTACTCCTTCATCTTCTTTTCGACGTCTTTCTTGCTGACGCCGGAGAACGCACTGCGCTTCCTCTCCCCGGCTTCGTCGAGATACCATACCGTCCCGTGCCAGCGTCCGTCGTTGCATTTGCTTGTCGTGCCGTTTGTCAGCAGTTTTTTCTGTGCCATGTTGTTACCGTCCTTTCCGTTTTTCGTCTCAACACACAATACCACAACCGTGTTCGGAATGTCCAGCGCTCTGTTGCCAGAGCTGGAACTTTATCATTCCGGACACATTTTCGGTTGCGGAATTTTGTGTTTTTTGCATTGTTCTGATATATTGCTATAAGCCTCGGCGTTCTGTAATCTTCACCCCTTTGATCCGATGCTTCCCATTTCTGCTTATCCCAGCCTTCCTGTCACGCGGTGCGTGACAAACTTCACTGTCCGCATGGTAGACATCTGCATCGAACTGTGATACAATCAGAATGACAAATCTGAAAGGGGATCAGAACACCATGACCATGGGACAGAAAATCATGCAGCTCCGGACGGAGCGTCACCTCTCGCAGGAGCAGCTTGCAGAACGACTCGGTACAACCCGGCAGTCCGTCTCGCGTTGGGAACTCGATCAGGCACTGCCATCGCTTGCCAATATCGTGGCATTGAGCCGCCTGTTTTCCGTAACAACCGATACTCTGCTCCGGGATGGAATCAGTACGTTTGACCCGGAGTATGATCTCTATCCCTGCGGCGTCTATCGTTCTCCGACGGCGGAAATTGTCAATACAGTCCGCTTTGCCGCTGTATACAGCTGTTCGTCAGACAAAAATATCCTCAGCGCGCGGCTTTATGTCGGTTTTGAGGATCAGAAAACACTGTGCGCCATATGCGAACGCAATATGGATGCAGCCCGAACCTCCTTTGCCTTCGTTTCCAACACGGGTAAAACGGTGTCCGATGATGGAACGCTCACAGGACGCATCGGCGAGCCTTTCGATCCGGCACAACTGCGTTCTATGCAGAGACTGGAGTCCTTTACCGTCGCAGACAATTCTGTCAAACAGCCCACGGTCAGCGAAACGGGCATTCGCCGGTGTCTCGAATCGTGGCGGATGGGCGCTTCTTACCGTGTTAAAGAAGATGCAATGAATTTCTTCCTTTGCACGGGTAAAACGGAATATGTCTTCAACATCCGAACAGAGGGGAAAGATATCTATTGCGGTGCGTCGTACAACATCCCCTTCGACCTCGGTATGTTCGGTGGAGGACAGTTCTTCCGTGTCCGCAACTGGCAGGACAACAGCGAACCGTTTTGCAGGTTTTTCTGCAATTTCAACTATTATCCAAAAGAGATCCGGATTCCGACGGAAAAAGTACAGCTGGGCTGTATGGTTCAGACAGATACCGGAATGCTCTGGTGCGTGAAAAGGTACACGGACGACGAAATCATTTTGCAGGGCTGCGGCGACGATGAATATCGCTACAATAGAAACGACAAAGCTGATGAGCGGTATCAACCATTATGAGAATAGAATTGTTCTGACCACACCACTTGTTAACAGAATATACATGCCTGAAAATCTGCCGGAAAAAGCCGCGAGACTCCGGTTTTCGGCTCTGACCGCAAACCGAGCCTTCCCCGGAATCCCTTAAACGCAGCCAATCTCCCCGTGTCAGCCCGATAACGGCTCTGCCGTTAGCAACCGTCCAGATGTGGGCTGGCGGGGCCGAGAGACCCGGCTTTATCCTGCTCCGTTTTCGTTCGGCCCCGGCGCCCCCTCAAAACCCCTGTAAAATGGCGATTCTTTGTGAGGGCAAAAATGCCTCTGAGGACGGAAAGTCCCCCTCCCGAAATCGCCCGTTTTTCCGATATCACGTCGCCTCCTTCCGCGGATGTTTGCGGTCGT
>CACWLT010000033.1 GCA_902761695.1 uncultured Ruminococcus sp. | reverse complement strand
TCGCACGCCGCGGCCTACGCGATCGACGCCGTGCGGCTCATGTGGTACAAGATCCACTTCCCGGTCGAATTCTACGCGGCCTACTTCACGGCGGCTCCGGACGGCTTCGACGGCGAGGTGGTCATGAAGGGCCGGCGCCACTGCAAGGAGACCTATCAGGAGCTGAAAAAGCGGGGCAAGGAGAAATCCGCCACCGAGGGAGCCCTGGAGGACGCGCTGATGCTGGTCAACGAATGCTTCGAGCGGGGCTACGACTTTCTGCCGGTGGACATCAACAAGTCCCACGCGTCGAAGTTTTTGCCGGAGAACGGCAAGATCCGCCTGCCCTTCACGAGCCTCCCCGGTCTGGGCGGCGCGGCTGCGGAGAACATCATGAACGCCATGCAGTCCGGCACCATCCTCTCCGTGGAGGATCTCCGGGTCAAGGCCAAGGTGTCGAAGAGCATCCTGGAGCTATTGGAGAAGAACGGCGCCCTGCGCGGCATGTCCCAGTCCAACCAGCTGACGATGTTTTAGCGAAAGGCTCCGCCTTTTCCGGAATAATGCCCCTGCGCGGGGCAAGCGCCGGGGAGCATAACCTGACAGCTCACATCTTAATCCATACTTGATAGGAGATCCCACATTCTTGCGCGGGCTCTGCTGCGTCAGTTGTAACATGCGATGAGCTTCGTTGGGAACGACGTTCATCGGTTTGCCGCGCCGACGCAGTCGCGCTGGTAACCTGCAAACAGCGATCGAAGCGCGCATGACAGGGAACGAGATGGAGAAAAGGGGGAACTGTAAGTTCGTCTCCGCGGTTAAGCGGCATCGAAAACCTTGGCTGACTTTCTTTTTTCCCTCAAAGCACGGCTCCCGTGCGTCCGGTCTTTAGCGCCCGGATGCGCGGGAGGCTTTGTTTTTTGCTGCGGCATAAACTTTTCTCTTCGGGCATAGACTGATTCAAACCTATGCCTGGAGGAGAGAACAGTGGCGGATACTTCGATTTACAGGGACATTGCGGAGCGCACCCACGGGGACGTATACGTGGGCGTGGTGGGACCGGTGCGGACGGGGAAGAGCACCTTCATCAAGCGGTTCATGGAGGCGGTGGTGATCCCCAACATCCCGGACGAGGCGGACAGGATCCGGGCCAGGGACGAGATGCCCCAGTCGGCGGGGGGACGGACGGTGATGACCACGGAGCCCAAGTTCATTCCGGACGGCGGCGTTGCCGTGGAGGTGGACGGAGCCCGGATGCGGGTGCGGCTGGCGGACTGCGTGGGCTACATGATCCCCGGAGCCATGGGCGGCACGGAGGAGGGGGAGGCGCGGATGGTGCGGACGCCGTGGCACGAGGAGCCTGTTCCCTTCGAGGAAGCCGCCGCCTACGGAACCCACCGGATCATTGCCGAGCACGCCACGGTGGGGATGCTGGTCACCACGGACGGCACGGTGGGGGATCTGCCGCGGGAGAACTACACGGCGGCGGAGGAGAGGGTGGCGGCGGAGCTGACCGCGCTGGGTAAGCCCTTTGCCGTGATCCTTAACTCCGCCCGGCCGGACGCCCCGGAGTCGGTGGAGCTGGCCCGGAAGCTGGAGGACAAATACCGCGCGCCGGTGGCTCTGGTATCCTGCGCCGAGCTTGACGCGGAGGACATCCGGCAGATCCTGGGTCTTCTGGCGGATGAATTCCCTGCGAAGGAGGCGGACGTGATCCTGCCCGGGTGGACCGCCGCCCTGCCCCAGGAACACAGGATCCGGGCGGCGCTGCGGGAAGGCGTCCGGGAGGCGGCGAAGGAGCTGAAAAAGCTGGCGGACACAAGAGGGACCTTCGCCCGGACGCTGGAGGCCGCGCTGAACCGGACGCTCATTCCGGCGGGAGAGGGCGGGGAGGAGGTTCGGGTGACGCCTCTTGCGGCGGACGCGGGGCGGGGAAAGGCGGAGCTGAAGCTGGTCCTGCCGGAGCGGCTGTACTACGACACGGTGTCCGATCTCTGCGGGATCCCCATGGAGAGCGAGGAGGATCTGATCGATGCGCTTCGGACGCTGTCGGCGGACGCGAAGGAATTCAGCCGGTACCGGGAGGCCATCGAGGCGGTGAACGGGGAGGGCTACGGGATCGTCATGCCGGAGCCGGAGAGCCTGGAGCTGCAGGAGCCGGAGATGATCCGGCAGAGCGGCGGCTGGGGCGTGCGGCTGAGGGCCACGGCTCCCTCCATCCACATGATCCGGGCGGACATCGACGCGGAGATCTCCCCGGTGGTGGGGACGGAGCAGCAGTCCGAGGAGACGGTGAAGCAGCTGATGGAGGATTTCGAGCGGGATCCCTCGGGCCTCTGGGAGTCCAACATGTTCGGCCGGTCGCTGTACGATCTTCTGAACGACGGCCTGCACGCCAAGCTGGAGCACATGCCCCCGGACGCGAGAAAGAAATTCGGGGAGACCTTGTCGAAGATCATCAACGAGGGGAGCCAGGGGCTGATCTGCATCATCCTGTGAAGGGACAAAGGCTCCGCCTTCACGGAATCCGCCGCTGTACGCAAACAGCATCGAGGGGCATTCCTGTCCCGACATGGCTGATTCCGTGCGGCGAAGGATTCAGAAAAGGCGGAGCCTTTGCTTTGGGGGCAGGTTTGTTATCCTTCTTGACAGAGACGGGGGAGATGGGGTATAATATTTTCCGGATCTTAATTTTGATTCGGAGTACGGAATGAAAAAAATAAAACGGTTCATGACGAGCCGGGTGGTGATTGTCTTTCTGCTGATCGCCGTTCAGCTGTTTCTGATTTTCTGGTCGGCGGTGGTGCTGGCGCAGAATTATTACGTCTACAGCGTGACGAATTCCGTTCTGGCGGTGGTCTTCCTTTTATACCTGATGCGGTCCAGCCACAACGGGCCGTACAAGATCGCCTGGATGGCGGTGGCCTTCGCGCTGCCGGTATTCGGGGTGGCGCTCTACCTGATCTTCGGCGGGAACCGGATCTCCGGACGGCGGAAGAAAAAGATGCGGTTCATGGAGGAGGCGCTGGAGCAGTCCGCCGCTCTGGGGGATATCGGCCCGGACGGGGAGCCCATCTCCGAAGGCGTGACAAACCGGCTGGACGAGGAATGCTCCGGGGCCGCCCGCCAGTCCCGCTATATCCGCTCCGCATCCTTCACGCCGGTGGCGGAGAACTGCGAGACCCGGTATTTCGAGAGCGGGGAGGCTCTGTTCCCGGTGCTGCTGGAGGAGCTGAAGAAGGCGGAGCGGTATATCTTCCTCGAGTACTTCATCATCGGTGAGGGGGAGATGTGGGACGCGGTCCACGAGATCCTTCTGGACAAGGTCCGGGCGGGGGTGGACGTGCGGGTCATCTACGACGACATCGGGTGCGCCGTTTCGGTGGACAGGCATTTCGACGAGACGCTGCGGGCCGAGGGGATCGACTGCCGGATTTTTCAGCGGTTCGTTCCCTTTCTGACGGCGCGGCAGAACAACCGGGACCACCGGAAGATCTGCGTCATCGACGGCGTCACGTCCTTCACCGGCGGGATCAATCTGGCGGACGAATATATCAACACCGTACAGCGCTTCGGCTACTGGAAGGACACGGCAGTGATGGTCCGGGGGCGGGCCTCCTGGTCGTTCACGGTCATGTTCCTCACCATGTGGGACTACCTCTGCGGACAGGGAAAGGCGGATGACGGCGAATACGCGGATTTTCTGCCTTCTCCCGAGGTCTGGGAGGATATCCGGGGGAGCGGGGAGGTGCAGCCCTACACGGACACCCCCATGGATGGGGAAGCGGTGGGGGAGAACGTCTATCTCGGCTTGATTCAGCAGGCGAAGCGGTACGTCTGGATCGCCACGCCCTATCTCATCATCGACGAGATCATGGAGAGGAGCCTGCTGAGCGCGGTGAAATGCGGGGTGGACGTGCGGATTGTGACCCCCGGCGTCCCGGACAAGCGGATCATCAACGAGACGACGAAGAACTGCTATCCGGCCCTTCTGGCGGGCGGCGTGAAGATTTACGAATACACGCCGGGGTTCGTGCACGCCAAGGGCTTTCTGTGCGACGGCGAATACGCAGCGGTGGGGAGCGTGAATCTGGACTACCGGAGCCTGTACCTGCACTTTGAATGCGGGGTCTGGATGCATGGGACGGACTGCCTGCCGGACATTCGGCGGGATTTCGAGGAGATGTTCGCCGCGTCCCGGCTGCTGACGGAACCGGACAAGGTCTCCGCCGTGCGCCGGTTCAACCGGGCCGCCCTCAATCTGATCGCGCCGCTGCTGTGAGGTCAGCCCTTGTCCGTGAAGTAAGTGCTCTCGGGGACTTCACCCTGAAAGCCGCGCTGGCGGAGGACTTCGTAGACACCGATGGCGGCGGCGTTGGAGAGGTTGAGGCTGCGGAGATTTTCCCGCATGGGGATCCGGACGCAGTGGTCCAGGTGGGCCTTTAAAAAATCCTCCGGCAGGCCCTTTGTCTCCTTGCCGAAGAAGAGGAAGGCCGGGTTCTCGTAGGTCACCTCCGTATAGCAGCGGGGGGCCTTTGTGGTGAAGCACCAGAAGGGAACGCCGGGATTTTTGGCGAAGAAATCGTCCAGCCCGTCGTAGTAGGTGATGTCCAGAAGATGCCAGTAATCCAGCCCCGCCCGCTTCAGCTTCCGGTCGTCCGGCTCGAAGCCCATCGGACGGATCAGGTGGAGGGCGGCTCCGGTGGCGGCGCAGGTCCGGGCGATGTTGCCGGTGTTCTGGGGGATCTCCGGTTCATGCAGCACGATGTTGATGTCCTTCATGGGGAAAACCTCTTTCCGTCCGCGGTGAGATGCGGAACGTCTCCATTATACTCCCCCGGACGCCGTCCCGCAAGAGCCGGGGGGAGGAAACGGGAAAAAATCGGGCTTTTTCATTAAGTTTACATTTTGCGCTTAAAATCTTATCATTGATGGCATATAATATACTCCGTATAGTCATGCGCACAAGGCACCATCGGGCCGTTCAAATTTTAAGAAGGGACAGCGCGGATCTCCCGCCGGGGGTCCGCTTGCGATACGATGAGCATCATCACCAAGGTGTTCGGCACCTACAGCGACCGACAGATCAGAAAAATCACCCCCATGCTGAAGCAGGTCAACGCGCTGGGGGACAAGTACAAGGCCATGAGCGACACGGAGATGCGCGGCCAGACCGACATCTTCAAGACGAGGCTGGCGGGGGGCGAGACCCTGGACGACATTCTCCCGGACGCCTATGCCTGCGCCAGAGAGGCTTCCGACCGGATTCTGGGCAAGCGGCCCTTCGACGTGCAGATCCTGGGCGGCATCCTGCTCCATCAGGGGCGGATCACCGAGATGAAGACCGGTGAAGGCAAGACCATCGTGGCGGTACTGCCCTCCTACCTGAACGCGCTGGAGGGGAAGGGCGTCCATGTGGTGACGGTCAACGAATACCTGGCCCGCCTCGGCTGCGAGGAGATGGGCCGCATCCACGAGTTCCTGGGGCTGAAGACCGGGCTCATCGTCCACGGACAGAAGCGGCCCGAGAAGCAGTACGCCTACAACTGCGACATCACCTACGGCACCAACAACGAGTTCGGCTTCGACTACCTGCGGGACAACATGGTCATCTACAAGGAGGACCGGACCCAGCGGGGACACAATTTCGCCATCGTGGACGAGGTGGACTCCATCCTCATCGACGAGGCCCGGACGCCGCTGATCATCTCCGGTCAGGGCGACGAGGTGGACATGCTCTACGACATGGCGGACCGGTTTGTCCGGACCCTGCGCAAGTATGTCATCAAGGAGCTGGACACCAAGGAGGACAACGACGATATCGACGCGGACTACATCGTGGACGAGAAGGCGAAATCCACGACCCTGACGGCGTCCGGCATCGCCAAGGCCGAGAAGTACTTCGGCATCCAGAACTTCGCCGATCCCGAGAACGCGGACATCACCCACCACATTTATCAGGCCATCCGCGCTCACGGCATCATGCATCTGGACACGGACTACATCGTGAAGGACAACGAGGTCATCATCGTCGACGCCTTCACGGGGCGCGTCATGCCCGGCCGCCGCTATTCCGACGGTCTGCACCAGGCCATCGAGGCCAAGGAGGGCGTGAAGATCCAGCGGGAAAACCGCACCATCGCCACCATCACCTTCCAGAATTTCTTCCGCATGTACCACAAGCTCTCCGGCATGACGGGCACGGCGCTCTCCGAGGAGAACGAGTTCCGGGAGATCTACAATCTGGACGTGGTCGAGGTTCCCACGAACCGGCCCATGATCCGCGTGGACCATCCCGACGTGGTGTACAAGACCAAGGCGGGCAAGGACAGAGCCATTATCCGGCAGATCGAGGAATGCCACGTCAAGGGCCAGCCCGTTCTGGTGGGCACGGTGTCCATCGAGAAGTCCGAAGCCCTGTCCAAGAAACTCAAGGCCACCGGCATCCCCCACACGGTGCTGAACGCGAAGTTCCACGACATCGAGGCGGACATCGTGGCCCAGGCCGGCAAGTACGGTGCGGTCACCATTTCCACCAACATGGCCGGTCGAGGCACGGACATCATGCTGGGCGGCAACGCGGAGTATCTGGCCAAGGCGCAGATGCGCAAGGAAGAGTACCCCGAGGAGGTCATCCAGTCCGCCACCGGTTCCGCCGAGAACGTGCCGGAGGAGGTCATCGAGGCCCGGAAGTACTTCAAGGAGCTTTATAAAAAGTATCAGGAATCCATCCAGCCCGAGGCGGACAAGGTGCGGGAGGCCGGGGGACTCTTCGTCATCGGCACCGAGCGCCACGAGTCCCGCCGCATCGACAACCAGCTGCGGGGCCGTTCCGGACGTCAGGGCGACCCGGGCGAGAGCCGCTTCTTCCTCTCCTTCGAGGACGATCTCATGCGGCTGTTCGGCTCCGACCGGATCACCGGCGTGGTGGAGCGGCTGGGCCTGGACGAGGACACGCCCATCGACGCGAAGATCCTCTCCGGCTCCATCGAATCCGCCCAGAAACGGCTGGAGGATCAGAACTTCAACCGACGCAAGAACGTGCTCGCCTACGACGACGTCATGAATCAGCAGCGCACCGTGGTTTACGGCCAGCGGTCCGAGGTGCTGGACAACGCCGATCTGAAGGACAAGATCGCCGGCATGATCCGGGATACCCTGAACGACGCGGTTTCCAGCTATCTGCATGAGGACGACACCTCCCTCTGGGATCTGGACGGCCTGAAGCAGCGGTACAACGGTCTGCTCTGCACGCCGGATGACTTCACCGACCTGACCGGTTCGCCCGCCGAAATCCGCGAGACCATCCGCACGACCCTGCAGGAGCGCGCCGACGAGCTCTACGCCCAGAAGGAAGAGCTCTTCGGGCCCGAGAAGATGCGCGAGGTGGAGCGCGTGGTGCTGCTCCAGAACGTGGACCGGAAGTGGATGAACCACCTCGAGGCCATGGACGACCTGATGGAGATGATCGGACTGCAGGCCTATGCCCAGCGGAATCCCATCTCCGAATACCGGATCCAGGGCGCGGATCTCTTCGACGAAATGATCACCAACATCCGGGACGACACGGCGCGGCAGATCCTCTCCGTTATGCCGAGACCGCAGCAGGAGATCAAGCGCGTGGAGGTGGCCAAGCCCGTCTCCGAGGGATTCGCCGGCGGAGAGCAGCAGGCCGCTCAGAAGAAGCCCGTCACGGCGGACAAGTTCGCCAAGGTGGGCCGGAACGATCCCTGTCCCTGCGGCAGCGGCAAGAAATACAAGAACTGCCACGGAAGACCCCAGAACAACCTGGACGGGGACGGGAACTGATCCATGGGCTTCGGAACGCTGCTTTTCGGCTATTTCGCCATGTTCGCCTTCTCCATCTCCCCGTACTACTTCTTCGCGGACGTCATCGGGGCGTTCGTGACGGTGTACGCCCTGTCGAAGCTGTCCGAGTACAGCCGGAATTTCGGTTGGGCCATGATCGGGGCGCTGGGGTTTCTGATCCTCTCCGGCGTCAACGCGGTGTCCATTCTGTTCGGGCTCTATCCCATGAACGAGGGGGGCGCGTGGGTCGCGGTACAGGTTCTGAAGCTGGCGGCGGGCTGCGTCATGCACGTCTTCCTCTTCCTCGGTACAAAGACCGTGGCGGAGAGGGCGGAGCAGGGGGCTCTGGCAAAGAGAAGCGTCTTCTGCCTCTCCGCCGTCTGTCTCTATTACGCCGCCGCCCTGATCGCCGTTCCCGTCACGCCCCTTCTGCCCGAGAGAACGGGGCAGGCGGTCAGCGCGGGGATCCTGCTCTACTGGGTGTTCTGCCTGATCGTCAATCTGCTGCTGCTCTACGGCTGCTTCTCCCACATCGTGCCGGCGGACGCGGACATGACGGCAAAGCCCCGCTCGCGGATCGGACTGCTCAACAAAATGTCCGACAAATTCGACGAGCTGGACGACAAGAAGAACGAATACCGGCGGGAGTCCATGAAGCTCGCCATGGAGGAGGCCGACCGCCTGCACGAGGAGCGCAAGCGAAAACAGGGCGGCAAGGGCAAAAAGAAGAAAAAATGAACCGGCGGCCGCATGCTGCACCGGCTGACCCGTCGATTCCGCAAAGGAGGACTTATGGGATTCGGACTGATGACGGCGGGCTTCATCCTGCTGTTTAACCCCGTGATCATGCTGCCGGTTATCGGCGACATTCTGCCGGACGCCGTGGGCTTTTTCCTCATCGCGGCAGGACTGACCCGGCTCTCCTCCTTCATCGGCAAGCTGGCGGAGGCGCGGGAGGGCTTTATGAAGCTGGCCTTCCTGGAGATGGGCAAGTTCGTGGCCATGCTGGCGCTGGTGCGGGCGAGCGGAACGGCCAAGCCGCTGGTGGCGCTGGTTTCCGGTCTTTTGGAGGCCATGCTGTTCATCCCTGCCGTGCTGAATCTCTTCGAGGGGCTGTCCTTCGCGGGGCTGTGGTACGGCGGCACGGCGATTTACGCAAAGAAGACCGTCGCCCGCAGGTCCGGAACCCGGGAGATCGAGATCGCGGCGGCTCTCAGGCGGTACATGATATTCTTCTATCTGTTCCGCATCGCGGCCACCCTCATTCCGGAGCTCAGCGAGCTGCAGATGTACGACTACCTGGGAACGGTGGACCGGCGGGCCTTCGATATGGTCTACTTCAAGCCGCTGTTCTACATTCTGTTTTCTGCGGCGGTCTGCGTGTTCGGCGCCGTCTACATCGTGCGGGTGGTGCGCTTCTTCCGGTCGCTGAAGCAGGACAGGCCCTTCATTAACGCTCTGGAGGAAAAATACCGCCGGGACGTGATGCCGAAGACGGGGTATTTCATCGCCAAGCGCATGAAGCTGGTGCTGGCCCTGTTCGCCTTCGCCGCCTGCACCTCCCTGATTTTCCCGCTGGACAACATCAACGTGCTGGTGGGCTTCATCTCCTCCGGATTTCTCATCGCCGCCGCCGTGCTGATGCTGCCCTATGAGAAGACCGCGCTCTGGTCCGTCGTTCTGGGGGCGGTGCGCTGCGGGCTGTCCGTGCTCAACCTGATCCGGCAGATCCGGTATTTCAGCGATTACAGCGCGGACGCGGTGCTGCGGGTCACGGAGGCCTACAACCGGTATTACGGGCTGGCCATGACGGAGGTGGCGGAATACCTCTTTGCCCTGGCGTCGGTGCTGGTGTTCGCTGTGGCGCTGATGAAGGCCGTCAAGGCGCACCTCGAGATCATGGGCATCCAGACGGACAACGCCATGTACTCCAAGCGCAACCGGGATCTGGAGACCTACAACGTCATCGGCGGCAAGCTGCTTCTGACCTCCGTGCTGGCGATCCTCCATTATGTGGCGGCCTGCGCGTACCGGTATCTGCTGGTGGATTTTTCCCTGGTACTGGTGGTCACCACCGCCGTCACCCTGGTCTACGCCGCCTACGCCGTCTACTCCATGCGCGTCATCGACACGCTGCTCTACGACAAAGAGATCGAGCTGATGTAATTCGATCGGAAAACAAAACGCGCGCCGGATGCGGAAAAACATCCGGCGCTTTTTTGAAGCAAAGGCTTTGCTTTTAAGGCAGGAAACGCTTTGCGTTTCCGGAATAATGTCCCTGCGCGGGACGGGCGGCACGAGGGACACCATCTCATGGCCGACTGAGTTCACGAAGTGAACTCGAGTGCCCACTCGTGCGGGTCCCCCTTGGCCGGGGAGCATAATCCTGGCTGCTCACTTCGACATCGAAAATCGATTGTATATCACAGTCCTCGCCTGAAGAATGCTCTGCATTCTTCGGGAGTTGCTCCGCAACTCCGGCGGACTAAGTTCGTTTAGCTGAAACATGCGTGAAATCCCATCAGAGATGGAATTTCACGGATTGCCGCGCCGATGCAGTCGCGCACCCGTAGGGGCGACGCAAACAGCGATCGAAGCGCGCATTGGGCAGGGGGGCTGGACGATATGTTTCGCTGTCCTTTTCACAGTCAAACTTGAATCCGCGAAGCTGTATTTTCAATTTCGTCTTTTCTCCATCGCGACCGTGTAATGGGAGCGCGTTTTGATCGTAATATTCTTCAACTTTTGAAACGGGTCCGCGCCATCGATAGCGTCATGTTTCGCCGCGAAGCGTGGGATATGCGGTGAGGGTTGAATACGGGTCCGTGCTGTCGTCTTATGCCATATGGCCAAGGGACCTCCCGGGGAGGGGCCGATTTGCTTGCAAATCAGTCGGCCATGAGATGGTCCCTCCCCGGCGCCTCCCGTGCGCAACGGGATTTGATGAGATTTGAAACGCGCAGCGTTTCTTCCTTATCCTCGCAGTCCGCAGACTGCGTTCCCCTTCCTTGAAGTTCAGGCTGAACTTCATCCTCCTCCGCCGGACCGCAGGAATGCGGTCCGTGGCTGATTCCGCGCAGCGAGGGATTCCGTAAAGGCACGGCCTTTGGTCATACCGTTCCGCCGGAGGTGCGCTGGATGATCATGTCCTGCCACTCACGGTTGAGGGTGACGAAGCGGGCGTTCCAGCCGGAGACGCGGACGGAGAGAGTCTTATATTCCTCCGGATGCTCCCTGGCGGCCAGAAGCACTGACGAATCGATGATGTCCGTCTGCATGAAGAAGCCGTTCAGGGCGACGAAGGTCCGGTACAGGGCGGCGAGGGCGGCGGCTCCGTTCTCTCCCGAAACGGAGGTGGGATGGAGGCGGATATCCAGCGCCGCGCCGGACACCTGCTTTTTGAGATCGGCCTTGCAGTAGGATTTTACAACAGCCGTGGCTCCCTCGGTGTCGGTGCCGGGGGTGGGGGAGGCGTTGCCGGAGAGGATGGCGCATTTTTTCGTGCCCATGGGGGAGGGCGTGCGGAGAGGGGCCCACTCGATCTGCCGCCCGAAGGTGGAGACACCGGGGATGAAGAGCAGGGGCGTCTCGTGGGCGTGGGCCAGCACCGCGTCGGCGAAGGTGTCGAGGATCCGGGAGACGTAGCTGTCCGCCTCGTCGTCGTCGTTGCCGTAATAGGGGATCCTCTCCATGGCGTACCGGCGGAGGGGTTCCGCGCCTTCCCAGTCGTTTTTGAGGATCTCCATCAGATCGTCGAAGGAGACGAGCTTGTCCCGGAAGCACAGGCGGTCGATGGCGTGGAGGCTGTTGCCCGCGTCCGGAGCGCCGCCGATATGGGGGGAGAACACCGTATAGACGGGACCGCCCTCGTAGTAGGACCGGCCGTTCTCCGCGCATCCCTCCGTGAAGAGAGAGATCACGGGGCAGGGAGGGCCGCTGTTCCGCCAGACCCAGGTCCCGTTTTCGTCAAAGTGTCCGCGTCCGTCGGCCACCGCCCGGAAGGTTTCGTCCGCGTGGGTCCTCAGCCGGTCGGCATAGGCGGTCCACAGCTCGTCATAGCTGTCGAAATGCCGGGGATGATCCGGCAGGCCCAGGACGTCCCGCATGAGCAGGGTGTAGCCGTCGAAGGGGCCGTAGATGAAGTAGGTCTTGCCGGGGATCTGCACCTCCCAGCAGCCGTCGTTGGCGAAGCGCCGGGCTTCCTCCGGGGGATAGCCGACGGAGGCGAGGGAGGAGAGGATCAGGTCCTCGTTGTACACCGCCACGATGCCGCCGCCGTACCGGACCACCTCGGCGACGCGGGTCAGCAGGCGGGGATCGGAATGGCTGTTCAGACGCACGGTGACGGGGTAGTCGGATATGCCCAGCTCCTCGATGACATCCAGCACCAGATAGGTCACGGCGTTCGTCACGTCACGGCCCTCCGCGTCGATACCGGAGAGCACGATATTCTGGTAGTGCTGGGCGTCGCCGGAGCCCACGGGGGTGTGGGAGACGATCCACTCGCAGCCCTTGATGAAGAAGTGGGCCAGGATCTCCCGGGCGTCGTCAAGGGTGATCCGTCCCGCGGCCAGATCCCGCTCCAGATACGGCCCCAGCATTTCGTCGATCCGCCCGATGCCGGACCAGTTGCCCGTCAGGCGGGTGAAGGCGAAGGTCAGCCACAGGCTCTGGACGGCCTCGTGGAAGGTTTCGGCCGGTCTGAGAGGGACGCGCTCAAGCAGGGCATGGCAGAGGGGATTCTTCTCCGCCGATTTTGAAAGAATCCGGCCGTGCCAGAGGCGGAAGGCTTCGGCGGCACGCGTCAGATAGGCGGTATAGGGCTTGTCCGCGTGCTTTTTCAGCTCCTCTTCGATCCCGTCGAGGCCGAGGGTGAGGATTTTATGGAAGCCCAGGGTCACGTGGCTGACGCTCGAGAAGACGGGGCGGCCGTCACGGAAAGCGGGAATCACGTGGTCGATGGCGGCCCCCAGGGTGGCGGAGCCCGTGACGAGTTCCCCATCCACGAAGCGGAGCGGACAGTCCCGGGCAATGGTCTCCACCGCCAGGGCGCAGCGCTCGTCCGGGGAGAGGGCGTCGAAGTTTTCGATATGATCCAGCGAGACGGCGGGGCGGGAACGGGCCTCGTCGCCGTATTTTCCGCGCAGGCTCTCCAGGGCGAAGCGTCTCGTTTCATCCCGGAGGCGGGCGGGTCTTTCAAGTCCGGTTGCGCAGGGGACGGCCGTCATGGCGGGTACCTCCCTGAAAAAGGATTGGGTCCTTTTTCATTATAGCCGGAGCGGGGGAGAAATGCAAGCGTTTTTTTCGCCGGGGGGTGGAATCCGGGGCCGGTTTGTGATACAATAGGGGCGACAAATCCGGGCATGACCCGAAAACAAGGAGTTTCATTATGCGCATCGATACCATCCGGATTCCGGATCACGGGCAGACGAAAATGGTGGCGCACCGGGGCGTCAGCGGGCTGGAGTGCGAGAACACGGCTGCTGCCTTCATCGCGGCGGGCAACCGGTCCTACTGGGGTGTGGAGACGGACATCTACAGGACCATTGACCGGCAGTACATGTGCAACCACGACGGCCGGACGGGGCGCATCTGCGATACACACGGATCTGGTGATCGAGAAATCCACCTTCGACGCATTGCGGGCCCTCAGACTGCGGGACGTGGACGGGAAGAGCGACCGGGCCGAGATCCGCCTCTGCACCCCCGCCGAGTACCGGAAGATCTGCGAGAAGTACGGCAAGGTCTGCGTCCCCGAGCTGAAGTCCAACTTCACGCTGGACGAGATCCGGGAGATCCTCGGGATTTTCGAGGGGTATCTGGACAAGACGGTGTTCATCGCCTTCAACATCGCCAACCTCGATCTGGTGCGGCAGGTGAAGCCGGAGCAGACCGTGCAGTTCCTCTCCGGCAGCTGGAACGACGATCTGCCGAACATGCTGGCGGAGCGGAAGATGGATCTGGACATCGCCTGGCCCGGCCTGACGGCGGAGAGGATCGCCGCCTGCCACGAGAAGGGCATCCTGGTCAACTGCTGGACCGTGGACGACCCCGAAAAGGCCGCGGAGCTGATCTCCTGGGGCGTGGATTACATTACGTCGAATATTCTGGAATAATGCTTCCGGAAGTATCTGTGCGGAAACGTGCAGACAAAAGATAAATTGAAAAACGGACGGGTCCTTTTCGGGATTCGTCCGTTTGGCTTGTTTTATCGGATGAGGTCGGCGAAGCGGCCGTCCACGAAGGCGCAGAGGGGTTCGGGGGAGACGATGAGC
Source organism: uncultured Ruminococcus sp. (assembly GCA_902761695.1). Lineage (GTDB taxonomy): Bacteria > Bacillota > Clostridia > Oscillospirales > CAG-272 > UMGS1696. Next base: position 7,154 of record CACWLT010000033.1, on the reverse strand, counting down.
TGTACCCCGCGCATGCCGGCGCTGACGTAGATCTTGTCGCAGAGAAGGGCGGTTTCGTCGATGAAGGTGGGGAACTTCTTCTTCATGCCGATGGGGGAACAGCCGCCCCGGATATAGCCGGTCAGGGGGAGCAGCTCCTTTACGTGGATCATTTCGCAGCGCTTGACTCCGGCGGCGGCCGCGCATTTTTTCAGGTCCAGCTCGTAGGCCACGGGGATGCAGAACACCTGATACCCGCCCCTCTCGTCCCGGCAGACCAGGGTTTTGAACATGCAGTCCGGATCGAGGCCGAGGACGGCGGCGGCGTGGGTTCCGGAGAGATCGCTCTCGTCCACCTCGTATTCTCCGGTTTCAAAGGGGATGCCCGCGTTTTCCAGCAGGCGCATGGCGTTGGTTTTGGTCATAGTATGGTTCCTTTTTTTCGTTCGTTTCCCTGATTATAGCAGAGGATGGGCGGGAATGCAAGGGCGGGGCGGAGACTGATCCAAAAAATCGGACAGTGCGGAAAAAAATCCGTTCAGTTTGTCGATTGCGGCGGGGGGCGGATCGTGATAGAATAAGGGCAGCAAGCAAACGTTCATTTCCGGAGGGGACTATGGGAGACAAAATCAAGGGGCTGCTGAAGCGGTATTTCATCGACGCCATGGGAGCGATGGCGCAGGGACTTTTCGCCTCGCTTCTGATCGGGACGATTTTCAGCACCCTCGGCAAATACACGGGGGTACAGCTCTTCACGGACATCAACACCTACGCGGCGCAGGCGTCGGGCATGGCTATCGGGGTCGCGGTCGCCCTGTCCCTCAAGGCCCATCCGCTGGTGATCTTTTCCTCGGCGGCGGTGGGCTTCGCGGGATATTCCATCGGCGTGGAGGTGGAGAAGTTCGGCGGAAGCGGGGAGATGTTCCAGGCGACGGCCGGTCCCGCCGGGGCGTTTTTCGCGGTGATCGTGGCGGCGGAGATCGGGATGCTGGTCTCGAAGAAGACGAAGGTGGATATCCTTGTGACGCCGGCGGTGACGGTTTTCACGGGCGTTCTGGCGGCGCACCTCGTCTCCCCCTTCATTGCCCGGATCATGTACTGGCTGGGCGTTTTCGTCAACACGGCCACGGAATACCGGCCGCTGCTCATGGGCATCGTGGTGTCGGCGGTGGTGGGGATTGTTTTGACCCTGCCCATATCCTCGGCGGCCCTCTGCGCCATGATCGGCATCGCGGGCATTGCCGGAGGCGCTGCGGCGGTGGGCTGCTGCTGTCAGATGGTGGGCTTTGCCGTGTGCAGCTTCCGCGAGAACCGGTGGGGCGGGCTGGTGTCCCAGGGTCTCGGCACCTCCATGCTGCAGATGGGGAATATCTGCCGCCATCCCGCCATCTGGATCCCGCCGACCCTGGCCTCCGTGATCTGCGGGCCCCTGTCCACGCTGGTGTTCCGGCTGGAATGCGCGGGCGTCTCGGCGGGCATGGGCACCTGCGGGCTGGTGGGCCCCATCGGGATCGTGGCGTCCTCGGGCAGCACCCCCACGGTCTGGATCGGGATCGTCCTGCTCTGTGTCGTGCTCCCCGCCGTCCTCTCCCTGCTCTTCGCGGAAATCATGCGGAAGCTCGGATGGATCAGGGACGGCTGGATGAAGCTGGAGGAGTGAATACGGATCGGACCGCACGGTTTCCGGGAAAAAGGGAGGCCGGGCGGTCCCTGTTTTTTATCCGCCGGGGGAATTTCCCTTGCAATCGGCGGGGTTTTATGGTATGATATCGGAAGAAGTACGAGTGAAGGAATGACGGATATGCCGAAAGAAAAGACGGGAAAGAAGATCATCGCAGTGAACCGGAAGGCGCGGCACGACTATTTTGTGGAGGACACCTACGAAGCGGGAATAGCCCTCTTCGGCACGGAGGTGAAGAGCGTCCGGCTGGGGCAGGTGAACCTCAAGGACTCCTACTGCAGGGTGAAGAACGGGGAGCTCTTCGCCGTGGGGGTGCACATCTCCCCCTACGAGAAGGGCAACATCTTCAACCGGGAGCCCATGCGGGACAAGAAGCTGCTGATGCACAAGCGGGAGATTCTGAAGCTGAGCCAGTACGTGACCCGGGACAGCTACACGCTGGTGCCCCTGTCCCTGTATTTTTCCGGCTCCAACGTGAAGATGGAGGTCGGGCTCTGCAAGGGCAAGAAGCTCTGGGACAAGCGGGAATCCGACGCGAAGGCTGAGGCCGGACGGGAGATCGAGCGGGCCGCCAAATCCCGGGCCAAATCCGGGAGATACGAGGACGACTGAGCGGCTCGAAAACCGGGAGGGTATGGCCATGAAGAAGCCGGGGAGCGGATGGCGGGACGCGGTCATGTCCTTTTTGTTCCCGGCGGTCTGTCCCCTCTGCGGGGAGACGGCTGAGGCGGAGGGGATCTGCGGCGGCTGCCGGAAGAGGTACGCGTCGGAAACCTTTCTGCGCTGTCCGGTCTGCGGGCTGGACGCGGGGAAATGCGTCTGTTCCGGCGGGTTCGCGGAGGATCTGCCCTTCGCCGTGAACGGAAGGCGGTTCCTCGCCCTGACCTGGTACGTCCCGGAGAAGCGGGGCGGAGGCGGGGAGCGGGTCACGGACGCCATGATCCTGAAGCTGAAGGGGAGCGGGGCCTTCGCGGATTTCTTCGCCGGGGAACTTTCCCGGGAGCTCGGACGGCTCTTCGCGTCCGCCGGGGAGGATCCGGGGAGCTGGGTTGTGAGCTGGTGTCCCCGGTCGCCGGAAAAGTTCATGAAGACCGGGTTCGATCAGGGGGAGGAGCTGGCGCGGCGGCTGGCGAAGAGGCTGGGCTGCGGTGCGAAATCCCTGTTCGTCCGGGCGGCAGGATCGGCGGAGCAGAAATCCCTCGGCCCGGAAGAGAGGCGGAAAAACGCGGCGGAGGGCCTGATCCTCCGGAAATCCGCCGTCGTGCCGGGGATGAAGGTGATCCTGACGGACGACATCCTCACCACGGGGGCCACCATACGGTCCGCCGCGGAGCTGCTGTACGGCGCGGGGGCGGAGGCTGTCTTTCCCGCCCTCATCGCCCGGACACTTTACGCGGACGACACAAAATCATCTTGAAAAGACAACACGGGATGGGTATACTGGGATTATCGGGCGGGTCCCGTTTACGGACGGGGACAGGTCCGCTCACCGGAACAGGAGGATATAGTAAAAATGAAAAAGACGATTCTTGCCGTGCTGGCGATGCTGACGGCGGCCGTCATGCTGGCGGTCTGTGCCGAAGCGGCAGATCTCGCGGACGCGGAGGCCAAGGCGGGGGCGCTGAAGTCCCTGGGGCTCTTCAAGGGCGTTTCGGACACGGATTTCGATCTGAACCGGGAGCCCACCCGCGTGGAAGCTCTGGTGATGCTGATCCGGACCCTGGGCGAGGAGGACGCCGCGCTCAAAGGGAACTATACCCATCCTTTCACGGACGTGCCGGCCTGGGCGGACGCCTACGTGGGCTACGCCTATGAGACGGGACTGACCAAGGGGATCTCGGCCACGGAATTCGGCAGCGGGAACGCGTCGGCGGCCATGTATGTGACCTTCATGCTGCGGGCGCTGGGCTACTCCGATGCGAACGGGGACTTTGCCTGGGACAATCCCTTCGCTCTGGCCCGGGAGAACGGCATTGTGACGGACGAGATTGACCTGACGCGGTTTCTGCGGGCGGACGCGGTGGCGGTATCCTATTCCGCGCTGAACGCAGTGATGAAGGGTTCGAAGACCACGCTGGCGGATGTGCTTATCGGCAAGGGCGTGTTCACGAGAGACAAGCTGAAGCTGACAGCGGGCGTCACGCCGGAGGATCTGGTTCCCGCCGAGGATGCGGTGACCCCGATCTTCAAGCCGGAGCCCATCTACATCCTGCCCGTCGAGCCGAAGGATCCCGGCCTGCCCGCGGCCGTGGATGAGCCGGCCATCGGGGACTGACATTTCCGGACGCGCCGAGGCGGATATAACGGAAAAAACGGCGAAAACTGACGGGGATGGCCGCGTTTACTCCATTGAGACGGAGGAAAGCGGCCGTCCTTTTTCTGCGTTTCGGCACCTCAACGGGAGAATGCGGAAGGGGTGGATAAATGTTTGTTGATCTTTGCGGTTGTAAACCCACCTTTTTTGTGGTAAAATAGGAACAGAAAGAAACAAGGAGGTCGGACGGCATGATGATATCGACAAGGGGCCGGTATGCCCTGACCGTGATGATCTATCTGGCGGATCACGGGGACGGGCGGTTCGTTCCCCTGAAGGAGATCGCGGAGAAGGAGAGCATCTCGGAGAAGTATCTGGAAAACATCATTTCCGCCTTCTCGAAGGAGAATTATCTCGAGGGACTGCGGGGAAAGGGCGGGGGATACCGTCTGACCCGGACGCCGGCGGAATACTCCGTGGGGGAGATTCTGCGTCTGGTGGAAGGGCCGCTGGCGCCGGTTTCCTGTCTGGAGCAGTCGCCCAATCCCTGCGAGAAAGCCGGGACCTGCCGCACGCTGCCCATGTGGGCGAAGCTGGGGGACATGATCAACCGCTATCTGGACGGCATCACCCTGGCGGAGTTCGCGGACGTCATGGCGGACAGGGAGGAGGAGAGCTGATCCTCGGACTGTTCATACATTGTTTACAATCGAATGGGGATTCGATGACGACAAACCCATTGACAAGGTGGGTTAACCGTGATATAATCCCACCGGAACGATAGGTTGAAAGAGGAGAGTGCGTATTATGTATATCTATGCCGACAACGCCGCTACCACGAAAACCAGCGAGGCGGCAATCCGGGCCATGACGAAGGTGATGGAGGAGACCTGGGGCAACCCGTCCTCCCTTCACTCCACGGGTCAGCGGGCCAAGGAGGTTCTGGAAGGAGCCAGAGAAAAGGCGGCGGCGCTTTTAGGCTGCGAGCCCAGGGAGATCACCTTCACCTCCGGCGGCTCCGAGGCGGACAACATGGCCATCGTATCCGCCGCGAAGAACGGGGCGCGGAAGAACAAAAAGCACATCGTGTCCACGGCCTTCGAGCACCACGCTGTGCTGCACACCCTGAAGAAGCTGGAGAAGGAAGGCTTTGAGGTCACCTATGTGGAGGTGCCGGAGAACGGGGTGGTGACGGTCGAATCGATCCGGGACGCCATCCGGGAGGACACCTGTCTGGTGACGGTGATGTTCGCCAACAACGAGATCGGCACGCTCCAGCCCATCGCGGAGATCGGCGCGGTCTGCCGGGAGAAGAAGGTTCCCTTCCACACGGACGCGGTGCAGGCGGTCGGCCACGTATACGTGAACGTGAAGGAGCAGAACATCGACATGCTGTCCCTGTCCGCCCACAAGTTCCACGGGCCCCGGGGCATCGGCCTGCTCTACGCCAAGCGCGGCATCATCCTCTCAAACCTCATCGAGGGCGGTGCGCAGGAGAGAGGCAAGCGGGCGGGCACCGAGGACATCGCCTCCATCGTGGGCATGGTGACGGCCATGGAAGAAGCGGTCCGTACCATCGACGAGCACGCGGCGCTGCTGATCCCCAAGCGGGACAGGCTCATTGCGGGGCTCTCGAAGATCCCCCACTCCACCCTCAACGGCGATCCGGAAAAGCGGCTGCCCGGCAACGTGAACATGAGCTTCGAGGGCGTGGAGGGCGAGAGCCTGCTGCTCCTGCTGGACGACCGGGGCATCGAGGCGTCCTCCGGATCGGCCTGCACCTCCGGGTCCCTGGATCCGTCCCACGTGCTGCTGGCCATCGGGCGTCCCCACGAGGTGGCCCACGGGTCCCTCCGGCTCACCTTCGACGCGGACGTGACGGATGAGCAGATCGATTACGTCATCAAGAACGTGGGCGAGGTTGTGGAATACCTGAGGAACATGTCCCCCCTGTGGTTCGCCAAGGTGGAAGGGCGGAAGGAATTCTATCTCTGAGACGAAACCTGAGATTACTGAAATAAAGGAGAACGGTTATGGCATTATACAGCGACAAGGTGATGGATCACTTCCGTCATCCCCGGAACGTGGGCAAAATCGAAGACGCGGACGCGGTGGGCGAGGTCGGCAACGCGGTCTGCGGCGACATCATGAAGATCTATCTCAAGATCGAGAACGATATCATCACGGACGTGAAGTTTGAAACCTTCGGGTGCGGCTCCGCCATCGCGTCCTCCTCCATGGCGACGGAGCTCATCAAGGGGCGTCCCGTTTCCGAGGCGCTGGAGCTCTCCAACAAGGCTGTTGCCGAGGCGCTGGACGGGCTGCCGGCCCACAAGATGCACTGCTCCGTGCTGGCGGAGGAGGCCATCAAGAAGGCGCTTCTGGATTACTACACGAAGAACAACATCCCCTACGACGAATCCATTTTCGCCGGGCTTGATGAGGAAATCGAGAGCCATCACGACTGACGGATTTTCCGGCCGCCGTGCTTCATCCTGCGGGAGGGCGCGGCGGCTGTGTGTTTGTGCGGATGTCTTTTTGATTCTGCATGAAACGACAATAAAATATATAAAACTTCAATGAAACCTCTTGACAGGATGACGGTTGATGCGGTATAATGCAGATGAGGAACCGGAAACGGCTCTGAAACTTTATAAACAGTCAACAAACTGTACGGGAGGGACATATGGCTGAGGAAATCATGTTCAAGGAAGAGCGGCAGGCGAAGATCCTCGGGATCGTGGAGGAGGAAGGGCGGATCTCCACGGCCGTCATTCAGCGGAAATTCCGCGTGGGCTACGGGACGGCCCGGAACGATCTGGACGAGTTGGCGGAGCGTGGTCTTCTGAAGCGGACCCACGCCGGGGCGGTTTCGATCAGGACGGAGGGCGTCGGTCAGCCGTCGGGGATCCACGACCTGTCGGCCAAGGAGCGCTGCGAAGAGGTGAAGGAGAATTACCGCCGGATCGCGGAGGCTGCCGTGGGGCGGATTCGGGAGGATGACGTGGTATTTCTGACCTCGGCCTCGATAGGGTATCTCTGCGCCGTGGCCATGCCGGAGAAGTTCCGGTGCACGGCGGTGACCAATTCGTCCTCGGTGGCGGAGGCGCTGCGGAAAAAGCGGAATGTCCGGGTGATCCTGACCGGCGGGGAGATGGAGGAGAACGGGAACTTCTACGACGACTTCACCCTGTCCGTGCTGAGACAGCTGCGGTTTGACCGGGCGTTTCTGACGGCGGC
>CACWLT010000032.1 GCA_902761695.1 uncultured Ruminococcus sp. | reverse complement strand
GTCCAGGCGTCCGTAGAGGATGTTCTCCTTGATGGAGGCGTTGAAGAGGTAGATGTCCTGCTGTACGATGCCGATGTTGCGCCTGAGGGATTCCATGGTCACGTCGTGGATCTCCCGGCCGTCGATGAGGATCTCGCCCTGCAGGAAGTCGTAGAAATGGGGGATCAGGTGGCAGATGGTGGTCTTGCCGCCGCCGGAGGGGCCCACCAGCGCGAAGGTCTTGCCCTTGGGGATGTCCAGGGAGATATCCGTCAGCACGTCCCGGGCGGGCTCGTCGTCGGTTTTCTTGCCGTCCTCGTCGTAGACGTCGTAGTGGTAGGTCAGGTGGCGCAGTTCTATGTGGCCGTCCACATGGCCGATGTCCCGGGCCTCGGGGGCGTCTTTCTCCGGCTCTTCGTCGATGATCTCGATGAAGCGCTCGAAGCCCGTGACGCCGTTCTGGTACTGCTCCATGAAGTTGATGAGGGTCATGACCGGGCCGATGAACATGTTCACGGAGACGATGAAGGCGGAGTAGTCGCCGAACAGGATCTTTCCGTTGTAGAGGAAGATGCCGCCGGCGATGAGGATGACGACGTTGAAGATGTCCGTGACAAAGGCGGTGCCGGAGTGGAACTGGCCCATGGCCTTGTAGGAGTCCCGGCGGGCGTCGATGAACTTCCTGTTGCCCTCCTCGAACTTCTCCGCCTCCTTGTCCGCGTTGGTGTAGGCCTTGGTGACCCGGATCCCGGCGATGGAGGACTCCAGGGCGGCGTTGATGACGGCCATGGACTTTCTCGTCTCCGTGAAGGCGGCGCGCATCCGCTTTCTCAGGATCCCGGCGATGACGACCAGGAACGGGACCGCCGCGAAGATGATGAGGGTCAGCCAGATGTTGATGGTGGATAAATAGATGAAGGCGATGACGATGGAGATGGTGGAGATGATGATGTTCTCCGGGCCGTGGTGGGCCAGCTCTGAGATGTCCATCAGGTCGTTGGTCATGCGGGACATGATGCGGCCCGTCTCGTGGTTGTCGTAGTAGCTGTAGGGCAGCTTCTCCAGATGGCTGAACATGTCCCGGCGCATCTGGGCCTGCATGTGGACGCCCACCATGTGCCCCTGGTACTGGATGAAGAAGTTCAGAAGCATCTTCATGACGTAGAGCCCCAGCAGCATGAGGCCGAACCAGATGATGAGGCTGTACTTCCGGTTAGGGATCAGATCGTTCAGCATGGACCGGGTGATCATGGGGTAGACCACGCCGATGAGGGCCACCAGCAGGGAAGCGGCCATGTCCAGGGCGAACATGACCCGGTGGGGGCGGTAATAGGCGATGAATCGTTTCAGCATGTCGGCCTCCGTCTCTTTTTTTCGACCGTCCTCATTATATCGGATTTTTACAAAAAAGTCAAGAATTAAAAAAATAAATCCCGGAGAAGCGCGGAAAAAAGGAAATGCCGTTCGGATTATACCAATTTCTAAAAAATCCCGGAATATTGTGAAAATCCTTGATTTCCCCGGCGGAATATGATAGAATGTACAGGCTTGCGGCAAGGACTGCGAAACGACGGAAGGAAGTGTCTCTTTTGCTTTTCGGAAAACATGTCAACCGGTACTATCTCCGGTACGGCTGGGCCCTGCTTCTGGGCGTGGCCTCCCTGGTGATGGTGGATTTCTTTCAGCTGAAAATACCGGAGCTGTACCGCATGACGGTCAACGGCCTGAACGACGGGGCGGTGAACGTGGACGGCGTCCTTTTGCCCTTCGATATGGATTTCCTGCTGGACCGGATCTGCATGCCCATGATCGTGGTCTTAGTCGCCATGGTGATCGGCCGTTTTTTGTGGCGGGTCTGCTTCTTCGGCACCGCCGTGGCCGTGGAGACCGATCTGCGGGGCCGGATGTTCGACCGCTGCAAGGACCTTTCCCGTCCCTTCTATGAGCGGGAGAAGGTGGGCAACCTCATGTCCCTCTTCACCAACGACCTGGAGACCGTCCAGGACTGCTTCGGCGGCGGAATCCTGATGCTGGCGGACGCGGTGCTCTTAGGCTCCCTGGCCCTTGTCAAGATGGCCCGCATGAGCCTCTCCCTGACCCTCTTCTCCATGCTGCCCATGATCCTGCTCTTCTTCATGGGCTGGCTGGTGGGCAAGTCCATGCGGAACAAATGGCAGATCCGGCAGGAGGCCTTCTCCGACCTCTCCGACTTCTCCCAGGAGTCCTTCTCCGGCATCGCGGTCATCAAGGCGTTCGTCCGGGAAGCGAAGGAGCTTCTGGCCTTCCGGGAGCTGAACCGGCAGAACGAGGACGCCAACGTGGACTACACGAAGATCTCCACCCTGTTCCAGATCTCCGTGACCCTTTTCGTGGAATCCATCATCTGCGTGATCCTGGGGTACGGCGGCTGGCTGGTCCACGAGCGTGTCTTCAACGCGGGGCAGCTGGTGGAGTTCATCGGGTATTTCACCGCCGTGGTGTGGCCCGTCATGGCCGTCTCCCAGCTCATCGAGATGCAGTCCAGGGGCAAGGCGTCCCTCAAGCGGATCTCCGACCTTCTGGACACGGAGCCCGAGGTGCGGGACCGGGAGGGCGTCACGGAGGAGGGCGCGCCGGAGCTGACCGGGGAGATCGAATTCCGCCATCTGACCTTCCGCTATCCCGGGGCCGAGTACGACGCCCTAACGGACGTGAATCTCACCATTCACGCGGGGGAGAACATCGGCATCATCGGCCGCACCGGCGCGGGCAAGACCACCCTGGTGGACCTGATCCTGCGCACCTACAACGTGGCGGACGGCACCCTCTTCATGGACGGGCACGACGTCAACGACATCCCCATCGGCACGGTCCGGAAATACGCCGCCTATGTGCCCCAGGACAACTTCCTCTTCTCCGACACCATCGCCCGCAACATCGCCTTCGCCGCGGATTCGGACGACGAGGCCGCCGTGGAGGAAGCCGCGAAGCTCTCCGACGTGCACGGCAATATCGCCGAGTTCCCGGAGAAATACGAAACCGTTCTCGGCGAGCGGGGCGTCACGGTGTCCGGCGGGCAGAAGCAGCGCATCTCCATTGCCCGGGCTCTCATGAAGGAAGCGCCCGTTCTGATCCTGGACGACTCCGTCTCCGCCGTGGATACAGGGACGGAGAAAATCATCCTCGACAACCTGAGACGGACGCGGCAGGGCAGGACCACCATCCTCATCGCCCACCGCATCTCCACCGTGGAGAATATGGACCGGGTGGTGCTTCTGGACGAGGGGCGCGTTGTGGCCGCCGGAACCCATAAGGAGCTCTGCGAGACCTGCCCCGCCTACCGGAACATGGTGGAGCTGCAGAAGATGCAGAGCATGAACGACGAAAGCCGGAAGGAGGCCTGACATGAGGGAATATCTGCCGCTGCTCATCGTCGGGGCCATTCTGGGCGTCCTGACCGTGATATTCACCGCCGCCTGGTGCGTGATCCGGAAGCAGAAGGAGGCCATCGGCTTCGACCGGAACATGAAGGACGGGGAAATCGTCCGCCGCCTTGTGAAATACGCGAAGCCCCATGTCCGCGCCTTCCTCTTCGTGGGGCTGACCATGCTGTTCTCCATCGCCTACGACGTGGTGTCCCCCCTCATCATCGGCCGGATCGAGGAGATGCTCAAGGGGGATTTCGCCATGAGCGTGCTGGGCCGCTGGGTGGCCGTTTACGCGGGGATCCTCATCGTCTCCCTGATCTGCTCCTACGTGCAGGCCATCGTGCTACAGCGGACGGGGCAGAAGATCCTCTCCGCCATCCGTCTGGAGCTCTTCGACCACATCGAGCACCTGTCCCACGCCCAGCTCAACGCCATCCCCGTGGGCAAGCTGGTGACCCGGGTGACCAACGACACCGGCGCCATCTCCATGATGTTCACCAATATCTTCGTGACCCTGGTGAAGAACGCCTTCGTGGTGATCGGGGTACTGGTGGCCATGCTGCTTCTGAACTACGAGCTGACCCTGATGATTCTGTGCTTCACGCCCTTCATCGTCCTCTTCACGGTGATTTTCCGGAAATTCTCCCGCAAGGCGTACCGACGGGTCAAGGACGGCACCACGGACATCAACACCTTCCTCTCCGAGCATCTCTCCGGCATGAAGATCATCCAGATCTTCAACCGGGAGGACGTGAAGAAGCGGGAGTTCGACGAGAAGAACCGGACGCTGGGCCGGGCGCGGAGAAGCCAGATTTTGACCTTCGCCGTCTTCCGCCCCACGGTCTACATGCTCTATATCGCCTCCATCCTCTGCCTGCTGTATCTCGGGGGCCGGGGCTATATCCGGGACACCTCCTTCATGGGCCAGACCATCACCTCCGGCGTGCTGGTGTCCTTCTACATGTATATCTCCAAGTTCTACAACCCCATCCAGTCCCTGGCCGAGCAGTTCAACTGGCTGCAGTCCGCCATGGCGTCGGCGGAGAAGATCTTCACCGTCTTCGACATGGAACCGGGCATCGTGGACGCGCCGGACGCCGTGGAACTGGAGACCTGCCGGGGGGACATCGAGTTCCGCCATGTGTGGTTCGCCTATGAGGACGAGGACTGGGTGCTCCGGGACGTGTCCTTCAAAGTGAACGCCGGGGAGACCGTGGCCTTCGTGGGCGCTACCGGTTCCGGCAAGACCACCATTCTCTCCCTGATCTGCCGCAACTACGACATCCAGCGGGGCGAGATCCTCGTGGATGGGATCGACGTGAGAAAATACACCCTGTCCTCCCTCCGCCGCCATTTCGGGCAGATGCTGCAGGACGTGTTCCTCTTCGCCGGGACCATCCGCTCCAACCTGACCCTGCGGGCGGAGATCCCGGACGAGCGGATCCTCGAGGCCTGCCGGTACGTCAACGCGGATTCCTTCATTTCAAAGCTGGCGGGCGGACTGGACGAGGAGGTCCGGGAGCGGGGCAACAACTTCTCCGCCGGACAGAGGCAGCTTTTGTCCTTTGCCAGAACCATTCTGGCCGAGCCCTCGGTGATGATTCTGGACGAGGCCACCGCCAACATCGACACCGAGACCGAGGTGCTGATCCAGGATTCCATGGAGAAGATGATGAACATCGGCACCATGCTGATCGTGGCCCACCGCCTCTCCACCATCCGGGGCGCGGACCGCATCCTGGTGATCTCCAAGGGCGAGATCGTGGAGGAGGGCACCCACGACGAGCTCCTTGCCGCCGGCGGACGGTACTACGAGCTGTACAAGCTCCAGGAAAAGACCGAGAGCATGCGGCTGGGGAAGAACTGATCCCGTCCTCACCTCCCGCCCTTGTCCCGCATATCCTGCCATTGCAGCGGCAGCCGTTCGCTGCGAAGGAGGATAATAAATGGCAGTATTCTGCAACCAGGCAACCATCAGCTACGGCGGGGTGGTGCGGCAGTCCAACATCGCCTGCGGGGAGATCGTGGAGACCGTCCGCATGACCAAGACGGCCCTCATCGGCACCTACGACATGGGCTCCGTTTTGACCTATATCGTCAACGTGACCAACGAAGGGGACGCGCCTCTTTCCAATCTGACCTTCACCGACGACCTGGGTCAGTACGACATGGGGCAGGCGTCCTATACGCCCCTGACCTATGTGGACGGCAGCATGAAGGTCTTCGCCGACGGGGCCGAAATGCCCGCGCCTGCGGTGACGGCGGATCCCGGCCTCACGGCGGAGGGCATCGACCTTCCCCCGAACGGTGCGGTGACGCTGATCTACGCCGCCCGGGTCAACGAGTACGCTCCCCTGGGCGAGGATGAGGAGGGCGCGGTCAACAGCATCGTCAACACCGCGTCTCTCACCGGAGCCGGTCTGGCCCAGGCGGTCACCGCTTCCGCCACGGTTCTGGCGGACGTGGGCCCCGATCTGACCGTGGCCAAGAGCGTTTGCCCCGGCACCGTCACGGAGAACAGCCGCGTCACCTACACCTTCGTCATCGCCAACACGGGCCGGGAGACCCAGGCGGAGGACGGCGTGGTGCTTTCCGACACCTTCAATCCCGTTCTGACGGATCTGAGCGTCACCCTGAACGGGCAGGTGCTGGCGGAGGGGACCGGCTACACCTATGACGAGGCCACCGGCGTCTTTGCCACCGCAGACGGCGTCATCACCGTTCCTGGGGCGGTCTATACGCAGGACGAGGCCACCGGCGTCTGGACCACCGAGCCCGGCACCGTGACCCTGACCATCTCCGGATACCTGGGCGCGGTCCCGGATCAGCCGGAGGAGGAGATCCCGCCCATCGAGCGGAACGGACAGAGGAAATAAAACGGATCCCGCGCTTCACGAAGGGGTGAGGCCGGGACAAAAGAGAGGGACGGGGACGCGCGCTCCGCCCCTTTTTCACGTCCGCGGTTGACTTTCCTGTGGATTTTCTGTATAATGAAGCTGAAAACGGCAATCCTGCAAAGCGGAGAAGGGAGGGGAAGCCCATGCGGATCGGCACGGCTCAGGCACTTGCGGACATGACGCGGGATCCCGAGCGATGGCTCTACACCCTGTCCGATCTGGCGGATCCCATCCGGCGGGGCGGGCTGTCCTTTTACCGGACGGCGGGCGGGATGGCCGTGATCAGCGATTACGACGAGGAGACGGCGGTGCGGCTGTACGGCGCGGACCCGGAGCTGCTCGAGGAAGCGGCCTCCGATCACGCCGTGAGTCCCGGGACGCGGTTCTGCTTCTGCGCCGGTCTGCCGGAAGGAAAAATCCCGGAGACGGCGGGCGGACACCGGCTGACCGAGCGGGCGGGAAGCAGGACCCTCGAGCGGTACGGCTTGTTCGGCGCGCCTGCGGTCCCGGTCAGGGCGGATCCCCCGGCTGGATTTGCCGTCCGTGAGCTGCGGGAGGCGGACCGGGCGGCTTTTCCGGAGACGGAGGGGTGGCGGAAGCTGGATAAACAGCTGGACAGCCGCGCTCCCGGAGACCGGCTCTGGCTGGCTGTGGAAAACGGGGACGGGACGCCCGCGGGCTATCTCTGGTGCGCCGAGGCCGGACGGGCGTGGTACGACATCGTCAACCTCTTCGTCTCCCCGGACATGCGGAGGAGAGGGATCGGCAAGGCGCTCATCAGCCGGTACGCGGAGGAAGCCCGGATCCGGGGGAGGCGGCCCTATTACGGCTGGGCGCTGTCCCCGGAATCCGCCGCGCTGGCCCGGTTTATGGGATTTCGGAATATATACGGCGAAACGGTCAGCCTGTGGGCGGCGGACTGAACGCACGGAAAGGATATCAAAATGAAGGCAGCACTTTTCGACGCGAAGCCCTACGACATCCCCGGCTTTGACAAGTACGGGGCTTTGCGGGGGATTGAATTCAAGTATTACGAAACCAAGCTGAACGAGGACACGGTGTCCCTGGCGCAGGGGGCGGACGCGGTCTGCGTATTTGTCAACGACACGGTGAACGCGGCGGTCATCGACAAGCTGACGGAGTACGGCGTGAAGGCCGTTGCCCTGCGCTGCGCCGGATACAACAACGTGGACGTGGAGCACGCCTTCGGGAAGATCCATGTCATGCGGGTCCCGGCCTACTCCCCCTACGCGGTGGCCGAGCACGCCATGGCCCTTCTTCTGACCTCCGTCCGGCGGATCCACAAGGCCTATATCCGCACCAAGGACTTCAACTTCAGCCTGAACGGCCTGACCGGCTTCAATCTCCACGGGAAGACCGTGGGCGTGGTGGGCACCGGGCGCATCGGGCGGGTCTTTATCGACATCTGCCGGGGCTTCGGCATGCGGGTCATCGCCTACGACAAATTCCCCGGGGAGGGCATCGACTACGTGACCCTGGACGAGCTCTTCGCGGAGTCCGACATCATCTCCCTCCACTGCCCCCTGACGGAGGAGACCCGTCATCTGGTGAACCGGGATTCCGTGGCGAAGATGAAAAAGGGCGTGGTGATCATCAACACCTCAAGAGGCGCGCTCATCGACTCCGAGGCCCTTCTGGACGGCATCAAGGAGCGGAAGATCGGCGCGGCCTGCCTGGACGTGTACGAGGAGGAATCCGACGTGTTCTTCCGGGATTTCTCCGGCCATATCGTGGAGGACGACACCCTGGCCCGGCTCATGACCATGCCCAACGTGCTGGTGACCTCCCATCAGGCCTTTCTCACGGAGGAGGCTCTGGACAACATCGCCGCCGCCACCGTGGACAACCTGACCGCCTTTTTCGGGGAGGGCGTGTGTCCCAACGAGCTCTGCTACCGCTGCGGCCGCATCGAGGAATGCCGCCGGGGGAGGAAGGAGAAGTGCTTCTGAACAGCCGGGACGGATCCGGAGCGTGAAAAAGCGTTCCGGATTTTCTCTTTTGCCTTGTAAACGGCGGGATTCTTTGCTATAATACACAGTAGAAAGAAACTACGCGGGAGGCGCTCATGCTCTCATCCGTCCTGTCCCCTTCCATGATGTGCGTGGATTACGCGCGGTTTGCCGAAACGCTCCGGACCTTCGAGGCGTCGGGCGTCGAGCTGCTCCACGTGGACGTCATGGACGGGGTGTTTGTGAAGAACTACACCCTCGGCACGGATTTCTGCCGGAACCTGCGGAAAATGACCTCCATCCCCCTGGATCTGCATCTGATGATCACGGAGCCGGAGTGGAAGATCGGCTGGTTCGACGTGCAGCCGGGCGAATGGGTGTCCGTCCACGCCGAGGCCACGGATCACCTCCAGCGCGCCCTGGCCGCCGTCGCCTCCGCCGGGGGAGTGCCCGTCTGCGCCCTCAATCCCGCGACGCCTCTCTCCGTCCTGGATTACGTGCTGGACGACATCGGGGCGGTGCTGCTCATGACGGTGAATCCGGGATTTGCCGGGCAGAAGCTGATCCCCGCCACCCTCGGCAAGATCGCGGACTGCCGCCGGTATCTGGACGAGCGGGGACGGGAGGATATCCGCATCGAGGTGGACGGAAACGTCAGCTTCGAGAACGCCGCGAAAATGCGCTCTGCCGGTGCGGATGCCTTCGTGGCGGGCTCCTCCTCCGTGTTCTCGGGACCGGATATCGCCGGCAATATCGAAAGACTCCGGAGGTGCGCGGAATGAAATACGATCTCTCCGAACTCATGAAGAACGACGGCTTCCTCTGTCCCTCCTGCGGGCGGCGTCATTTCGGGGGCCTCGGGGACTGCGTGATCCGCCGGGGAGCACTCCGCGAGCTGCCGGGGATTCTCGGAAAATACGGCGCGGAGAAGCCCTTCCTGCTCTGCGACCGGGACACGTACCGGGCCGCCGGGGAGAGGGTGACCTCCGTTCTCCGGGAGAGCGGGATCCCGTTCTCCCTGCACATCGTCGAGCGGACGAAGCCGGCCCCGGACGAGCGCATCGTGGGGGAGGCGGTCATGTACTGTCCCCCGGACGCGGACGCGGTGGTGGCTGTCGGCAGCGGAGTGCTGAATGATACGGGGAAGATCCTCTCCGCCGCCCGGGGGATACCGGACATCATCGTGGGCACGGCGCCCTCCATGGACGGCTTCGCATCCGGGACCTCTTCCATGGAGCGGGGCGGGCTGAAGGTGTCCCTGCCGTCGAAATGCCCGGACGCGGTGATCGGGGAGCCGGAGATTCTCTCAGCGGCCCCGGTACACATGATCCGCTCCGGCATCGGGGACATGCTGGCCAAGTACGTCAGCCTCGTGGAATGGAAGATCGCCGCGCTGCTGGTGGGGGATTTTTACTGCGAGACCGTGGCGGACATCGTGCGCCATGCGCTGGACGTCTGCGTCAAGGCGGGTCCGGCGGCGGTGAAGGGCGATCCGGACGCGGCGGCGGCGCTGACGGAGGGGCTGGTGGTGTCCGGTCTGGCCATGAACTACGCCGGCATATCCCGTCCGGCCTCCGGCATGGAGCATTACGTCTCCCACATCCTCGACATGCGCGCCCTGGCCTTCGGGACCCCGGCGGATCTCCACGGCATTCAGTGCGGCATCGCGACGCTGACAGTGATCCGGGCCTATGAGCGGCTGGCAGAAAACGAACCGGACCGGGAGCGTGCCCTGCGCTTTGTCCGTGACTTCGACCTCTCCGCCTGGAACGCCCGGCTCTCGGAACGGCTTGGCGCGGGAGCGGAGTCCATGATCCGGGGCGAGGAGCGGGAAGGGAAGTACGATCCGGAGAAGCACGCCCTGCGGCTGGAGCGCATCCTCGATAACTGGGACCGCATCCGGGCCGTCATCGGGGAGCTGCCGAAGTCGGAGACGCTTGAGGCCTATATGAGATCCATCGGCCACCCAATCTCCTTCGGGGAGATCGGCGTATCGGCGGAGGACGCGGACTGGGCCTTCCGCATGGCCAAGGATATCCGGGACAAATACGTCCTCGGAAGACTGTTGTGGGATCTGGGCATGCCCGACGGGATCCCCTCGTGAGCGGAAAGGAGACTGCTATGCTGTTCAGACAGGACATTCACATTCACACCCGCCTCTCCAAGTGCGGCGCGCCGGAGGGAATCGCGGCGGATTACATCCGGCTGGCCAGGGCGGCGGGGTATTCCCTCATCGGGTTTGCCGACCATATGTGGGACAAAGCCGTCCCCGGGTATTCGAACTGGTACGACGGGCAGAACCTGGCCCACGTGCTGTCCCTCCATCATGAGCTGGCCGGGATCGACAAGGACGGGCTGGAGGTCCGGGTGGGCTGCGAATGCGAATACGACGCCGCGCACCGGGACATCGCCGTCACGGAAGAGGCCGCCCTTCAGCTGGACTTCATGCTGGTGCCCAACTCCCACACCCACATGACCTATCCGGGCGACCGGGAGGACAGGGAGGCCCACGCCGCCTTCATGATGCAGGCCCTGTGGGACATTCTGGAGAGCAAAAACGCGAAGTACGTCACCGCCATCGCCCATCCCTTCCATGCGGTATGCTGTCCCTACCCTCCCGCCGAGCTTCTGGCGTACTACTCCGACGAGGATTTCCGGCGGGTGTTCCGGGCGGCGGCTGAATCCGGCATCGCCATGGAATTCAATCCCTGCTGCACCTCCGGCATGGGGGACGACGAGGATTCCATGCGGGCCCACCCCAATTTCCGGATGTTCCGGTGCATGGTGGAGAGCGGATGCCGCTTCACCTACGGCAGCGACCGCCACACCGCCGTCGACTACCGCCGCCACGAAAAGACCGAACGCTTCGCCGCCCTGGTGGGGGTGACGGAGGACAAAATCCTCAGTCTGAAGTGACGGACGCCTCCGCACAGACCATAGCGCCCCTTTCAGTTCAATCATCCCGCATCGATCATTTATTTTTTGAGAGGAAGAGCATCATGGCGAAAAAGAGCAGTACCGGGGCACAGGACATCAGGCCCCGCTCCATTGTGACCGACGGCGCCGCGGAAGGCACGCCCGTCAAAAAGCTGTCCACCGGGAAGGTGTGGTGTTTTGCCGTCGGCCAGTTCGGCTGGTCGGTGCTGGCGGCGCTGATTTCCAGCTGGCTGGTGAACTATTATCAGCCGGACAAGGCGGCGATCGAGGACGGGCAGACCCTGTTCCTCCCCGAGGGCCGCGTGATTTTCGGGATCCTGACGATCCTCGGCGCCATCACGGCCTTCGGGCGTGTGTTTGACGCCATTACGGACCCGCTGGTGGCCTCCGCCTCGGACAAATGCAAGTCCAAGGACGGGCGGCGCATCCCCTTCATGCGGGCTGCGGCGATCCCCTTTGCCCTCTGCTGCATCCTGACCTTCTGGTCTCCCGTGAACGGCACTTCCTGGATCAACGCGGCGTTCCTCTTCGTGGTCATCACCCTGTTCTATCTCTTCATGACCATGTACTGCACGCCCTATAACGCCCTGATCCCCGAGCTGGGCACGGATCAGAGGACCCGCATGGCCATCTCCACCGCCATCTCCTTCACCTTCATCGCCGGTACCGCCGTGGCCTACGTGGCGCCGGTGATCTGGGGCATCTTCGAGGGCTTCCTCCCCCGGGTGACCTCCATCCGCCTGACCTTCACCATCCTGTCCCTGATCGGTCTCTGCTGCATGTTCGTGCCGGTGCTCACCATCAAGGAAAAGGACTATGTCAACGCCGTCCCCTCCGAGGGCACCGCGCTCCATTCCCTGGGCGCCACCTTCCGGAACCGGGACTTCCGCATTTTCGTGGCCTCCGACATCGCGTACTTTCTGGGCATCACCATGTTCCAGACCGCGCTGCCCTTCTTCGTCACGTCCCTTCTGAAGCTGGACGAGGGCATGTCCACCATTTACTTCGTGCTGATGACCGCCCTGTCCGTGGTGTTCTACATCCCCATCAACAAGCTGACGGCGAAGCTGGGCAAGAGAAAGCTGATTCTGATCGCCTTCGTGATCTTCACCCTGAGCTTCCTCTACACGGCGGCCTTCGGGGACGCGCTGCCCATCCCGCCCACTGTTCAGGGCTATCTGCTCTGCGTCCTGGCCTCCCCCGCCATGGCGATCTTCGGCATTCTGCCCCAGGCTGTGGTGGCGGACATTGCCGAATGCGACGCCATCGACACAAAGGAAAACCGCGCCGGCATGTTCTACGCGGCCCGCACCTTCGCCTTCAAGCTGGGACAGTCCGTGGCCATGCTGCTGGTGACCGCTTTTGCCACCATCGGCGCGGAGACGGGGCTCGGCTACCGCATCACGGCTCTGGCTGCGGCCGTCGTCTGCGTCCTCGGCGGCGTGCTGTTCTTCTTCTACAACGAAAAGAAGATTTACGCGAAGATACTGAAGAAGCAGTAATCTCCGACAGGATAAAAGAATCCCCCGGTATCTCCCTCATGGAAGACGCCGGGGGATTTTATACAGTTCCGGGGAAGTTCACCTCACCGCGCTCTGGAACGCAACGGCCTTGCCGAGGATGCGGACCTCCTCCAGCTCCAGACCGATGTAGACGAAGGGCTCGTACCGTGCGTTTTCCGGCGCCAGCACCAGCTTGTTCCGCTCGGGATAATAGAAAACCCGCTTCAGGGTGGCCTCGCCGCCGATGATGACCGCCGCGATGTCCCCGTTCTCCACCATGGGCACCTGCTTGATGAACACCAGATCCCCGTCGCAGATACGGGCGCCCACCATGCTGTCCCCGCTGGCCCGGAGGCAGAAGTCCGCGTCGATGTCGCTCATGACGTCCACGAAGCTCTCCCGGTCCTCATCCGCGAAAATCGGTTCGCCGCAGGCGATGCTGCCCAGCATGGGATACCGTCTGCGGGAGGCGGAGAGAAAAGCGCTCCGCTCGCTGTCTGTGGGCGTTACCGTGGGCAGGGTGGGATTGCGGAATTCCTCGCCCGCCAGCAGATAATCCAGCGTCACGTTGAAATAGGCCGCCAGCTTCTTCGCCGTGTCCAGATCGGGATTGGTGCGGCCGGTCTCCCACTGGCTGATGGCGGTCTGATGGACGCCCAGGGTCTCCGCCAGCTTCACCTGGGAGATGCCCTTCTCCTTGCGCAGCTGCTTGATTCTGTTCATGTATGTATGTCCTTTCGGAATAGCTTGGATGATAACTATATTATATTAGATTGTCTCATTCAAATCAAGGGCTTTCGGAAAAAAGATTTAAACTTTTTTTGAATAATATTTTATTCGTCCGGCTTTCCGCGCTTGACAGGAAAGGGGCGCTTTGCTATAATGAAGCCGTACCCGACGGGGGAGACCGGCCCATGCAGAAGAGCCCGGTCCCCCCGAATTCAAACTACGGAGGCCGCCATGCTTATCAGGAACGGAACCGTTTACGACGCCGTCCACAGAGATCCCTTCGCCGCCGATATCCGGATCACGGCCGGAAA